>CAYNZH010000087.1:0-1516 GCA_964401685.1 uncultured Sphingobacteriaceae bacterium | reverse complement strand
CGGAAACCTCCTGGACGATGGGGGAGTTGGCGCAGCATATCGCCACCATCTACTACTGGTATGTGGGCACATTTAATCAAGACGTCTACGATATTACCGCCGACCAACTTGAACGGGGCGATGTTAATGATATTGAAGCTACCCGGGCACTTTTTGAAAGCAATGTCGAAAAGGCGCGAAAGGCACTACAATCGCTAACGGAAGAGAAATTGGGTGATAATTGGACCATGAAAGCAGGAGACACTGTGGTGCTTGGTCCTATGCCCAGAGGAGTCGTGGCGCGTGGCTTTCTATTTAACCACCTGTATCACCATCGCGGCGAGATGATCGTGTATCTACGCGCCACCGGAAATAAGGTGCCGGGACTCTACGGACCGACTTACGAAGATAGCAGGAAGGCTTAAGTATGTGCAAAACAGTCAAAAAACACCTAAGACACAAGCGTCAAGCCACATAGCCATGAAATGGGTCAAATATCTTCCGACTGAACAATTAAAACCACACATCAAATGTTACGTGGTGTCGGAAAATGAGCTGGGAAGCGAGTACAAGGTTTTTCCGTCTACGGGTTTGGTGATCGGCCTACAATACAAGGGGCAGCTTGCGACTTTGAGCGGAAATTCGGAGACCGTCTTGGCTCCCGCAGGGATTACCGGGATTTCCGACAGTTTTAAAATATTTAAGAGCTCCCCCAATATCGGGACAGTCTTGGTTTATTTTACCGAAACTGGCTTTGCCCATTTCTCCCGCCTTCCTACTCATGAACTCTTTAATCTAAGCCTTTCGTTGGAGGACATTTTCGGCAGGGAAGGTATCCGTATAGTCCAGGAAAAACTTGCCTCCGCAGCTGCAGATCGACAGCGGATACAAATCGTTGAGCAATTTCTGTTATCTCAACTACGGGACCTCCACCAGGATAAACTTGTGATAGAGGCAGTGAAGCTGATCTATGAAAGTAAAGGAGCCATCCAAATAAAAGAATTGAACGAAAAATTATGCATCAGCCAAAGCCCTTTGGAAAAAAGGTTCAGGAAATGTATAGGCACCACAGCCAAAAAATTCGCCTCCATTGTCCGCTTCAACGCTTTGGTTAAAGATATAAACAATGCCCAGTCACTGACCGGACTCTGTTATGAGTACCAATTCTTTGATCAGGCACATTTCAGCAAAGACTTCAAAAAATTCACGGGAGATACGCCTGAGAATTTCAGGCGGCTTTATTTCAAAGGTTAATCATATGGAAGCCCCTTAGGCTTCTCTTACCATTGCAGCTTTCGACGGGGAACCAAGCATGAAAGGCTTGAATTATAATAACCCTGGGTAGAACCCAGGGCAGAAATACTCTTCCTCAACCACACTGTCCGGCTTTTGCTCGATAGATAGCCAAATCAAACGATTTTTTACAATCATCAGCCTGCGCACCTACCGATTTTTGCAAAGCAATCCTCATCAAAGACAATGGACCGTCGGCCTTACCACTACTACCATTGTCGGAACGCAGGCTTGTGTTTAACTC
>CAYNZH010000086.1:0-1521 GCA_964401685.1 uncultured Sphingobacteriaceae bacterium | reverse complement strand
CCTACCGCCCAACAAAGTGAAAGGGATTACCTGAACAAGGTGGAGGAAGCGGATAACCTATTTGCCCAGAAAAAGTATCCGGAAGCCAAAATCGCTTATCAAGCTGCTGCGGAGATAACTCCCGGAGGAAAGTACCAGGATTATATTGATGAAATGATTCAAGAAATAGACACCTACCAGCATAATGTAGAAGTGGAAGCGGAAGAAAAAGCATGGTTGGAAGAAGAAAAACTTGAGCAGGAAAGAATAGCACAGGAAGAACAAAAACTAATCGAACAGGCAGAAAATCTGCAGAGCTACAGAGATACCAGAAGAAATGACTTTAAAAACAGGCAGGCGCTCAGGGAACAGGCGGCGGCAGATGCACAAGCTGCCGCCGTCGGTCTCGGATTAGCAGCAGGCGGCTTAATAGCCCTGGGCATAAGCAACAACACAGACATCAACTATTATAGAGGGCATTCCTGGCATTTCGGATGGAACGTGGGATTGGAAGCAAACATCCAGCCGATGATAGCAAACACTTCCAGTTCCACCTATACCTATGATGGCTTAAACTCGACCGTCGTAGACAATTCAAGTCAAGAAATCGTTTCTCCCTTGGGTACCGGGCTTGCCGCTGGTATTCGATTTCATCCGATTCTAAGTGAATTCGTCGGCATAGGAGGTTTTATAAGCGGCACCTTGGGGACTACCCCTGTATTTCTTTTGGGCGGAGGCACGGGAATATCTGGCAGCAACTATTTCTCCTCCTCAGAAGAAAGTTATTCATACACCAAGTTAGATTATGGCGCTGAGCTAACCTTGGGAGTAAGGCCTGTGAAGCTATTGGCGAGCTACTCCAGAAGTACCCGGTCTTTTGATTACTCCTCCTTTTCAAGCACTGATGTGGACAATGGGTCCAACGTGCAAACCTCCGAAATAATCAGTGAATCTTCGTTGCGTTTTACTGAACATCGGGCGGGTATAGGAGCACGGTTTATTCCTTATGACAATGGGATCACTTTTGATTTGCAGTATGCTAAGGCGCTACCCCAATTTGATGGCATTGCGCTAGCAAAGACCCAAACGATCTACAGCGCAGGCGTATGGCTACAAAGCAAATTCAAAATAGCCGTAGAAGCCGGTTTAAAATACCCAGCTTTGAGCAACGAAATCGATTACTTAGATAGAACCGATTCGAAAAGGCTGTACCTGGCCGTTAATGTTCTCTACTGTATGGATTTTTTCGGGAATTCGTACTTTTAATGCTTTGCTTGGGATAAATAGGAGGCCGGTCCCTTTGCTCAGCTGCTTGTGTATCCAATGATCCGTCTGATCGATTAGCCCGGGCCCAGTATTCCACTCATTGAATTCTGCAAAACCTAACAACCATACCATGAAAACCATGAAATACTACACCATATTTGTGACATTGGCCGCCACTGTGCTGATCGGAATTGCTAGTTGTGAAATTGAGGATGCAACAGAACCGGACGACAAACCTTCTGTAGAATTGACGATATATAGACTTAGCAGCTGGAC
>CAYNZH010000085.1:0-1682 GCA_964401685.1 uncultured Sphingobacteriaceae bacterium | reverse complement strand
ACCCGCGCTGGCCAGGATATCCAAGATCATCTACGATTACGTCGCTCAGCAATAATTTCATAAATTTCAAACAATCCCTTGTCCTCTGAAAGCTCGTCCAAACACCGGGTTCCCGAGAACAAGGGATTGTTTTTTAAAAACGAAACCCGACCTTGCCCAAGACCATGCGGCCACGCATCCGTTGGTAATTTTCCATAGAATAATTGGAGTTCACCATGTACTGGCGAAGATCTCGAACATCCGTCAGATTGGATAGAACCAGTTCATATTCCAATTTTGATTTAGCGGGTCTGTACCGAATACTACCATCCAGCATAAACTGCGTGAATCTCAGCCCGTCTGTACCCATGGAAAACTGGTTGGCGACCGCTTTGAAATGCCAGGATTTGCGAAAAGAATAAACCCCCTCGATTTCATGTCCAAAGGACACCATTTTCTCGTTGCGGTTAGATGGGCCTTCCAGCTTGGTATTACCCCAGGTCTTATCGCCCACGTAGGTCAGCCTCAAGTTTTGAAAGGGCTCGGCGGTAATATTCGGCTGTAAATAGTGAAGTATAAATCATCTTCCGCGCTGTGCAAGAGAACTGGATAAATTAAAATAAATTCGGTTTACTCAACAAAGAAAACAAATAATTTTAATATCACAAAAAAAACACAAATAAAAATCAATCCAATACAACAAAATGTAGCGGCGTTATTACTATTCAAAAGTATGAGAAAACCTTATCGCTACAGGATAGTGGTCGGAGGGTAGTTTTTTCTGATAATGATCAGTGACAATATGGTGGGTAGAGATGTTGATCCGCTCCGCGTTAGTCAAAAAAATGTGATCAATACGACCTTGAGGCACAACCTCGGGATTGAAAGCATTAAAGGTACCGTAGTGTTCGTTGATACGACGTGATGCTAGGTCATACGCGTCCTCAAATGTGCCATCCGCCAAAAAATCCAAGTAATTCGCGTGATCTTCATCAAAATTGAAGTCACCGATCAACAAGGTCAGTTGAGTGCCGGCGATCTCCTGCGCTTTTTCATTTAGAAGCCGAAGACTTTCACGACGGGCGACCTGACCGACGTGATCAAAGTGTACATTGAAAACATAAAATTGTTCCTTACTGCTTTTATCAGAAAAGTGAGCCCAGGTACAGATCCTGGGCAGGGCCGCATCCCAGCCTTTGGAAATAGTGTCCGGAGCCTCAGACAGCCAAAAAGTGCCGCTCCCAAGTAAGTCAAATCGATCTTCCTTGTAAAAAATAGCACAGTGTTCGCCACTAATATCGCCTGTTCGGCTTTCCCCTATCCAGCGATATTCAGGGAGCATAGCTTCTAAATCATTTAGTTGCCCGATCAACGCTTCTTGGGTACCGACTATGTCAAAGTCACGTTTTTGAAACAAGTCAGCAACGAAAAACTGGCGATCTGCCCACAGGTTGCCCTTGTCATTGGGATTGGCGTATCGAATATTAAATGTACATAGGTGTATCTGAGAGGAAGGGTCGACTGCTTGAGCAACCGCTTGCACACCTGCGAAACTCATCACAAGAAGGCAAAATAAAACGAAAATCCTGTTCATAATTTTTTGGTAATTTCCACCAAATATACAGGATTTCATCGACACAAGCTTTCAAAACAAAGAAAGCCCCGCTGCATTTAGCAACGGGGCTTCTATAAATTTAGGCACC
>CAYNZH010000084.1:0-1747 GCA_964401685.1 uncultured Sphingobacteriaceae bacterium | reverse complement strand
GTAGGGCTACGATATACAATACACTGGACTTGTTGGTGGAGTGCGGGCTGGCCGTCAAGCACCAATTCAAGGACAAGGTTGCGTTATATGAACAGGCCCTTACCTATAAGCATCATGATCATTATGTATGCAATCAATGCCGGAAGATCAAAGAATTTTCCGACGAACGGATCAACGCGATTAAAGAGGCTATGGGTCGGGAATTTATAGCCAGTATTACCAGCCATTCCCTGGTACTTTACGGCGATTGTCAAATCACGGATTGCGAAAATCTGCATCTCAGCTAACATTCCACATAGATGGTTTGCCCATAGGCTACATATCTACGTGTGAGCCTGTGGACATTGATGTGTTAACCGTTCCGGACTGCGCAGCGTTACAATACCGGATCACCATTGTCTTGGTAGAAGATCTTTCCGGATAACCTCATCAACTCTATTTCTGTTTCCTTAATAGAATATACGGATTCGATGAGTCGGATTTTAGCTGCCAGGCGATTGACCTGCGCGTCGCGGAATTCGAGGAAGCTGGTGAGGCCCATCTTAAACCTTTCGAAAGCTATTTCGGTATTTTCACCTACAACCTCGAAATTCTTCATTTCGATTTCAAGTCGGCGTTTGGCGTTTTCGTAGATATTAAAGGCCCGATAAATGTCGGCGTTCAATTGAACCTCGTACTGCTCCAGCGCATAGCGCTGGTTGATTTGTTGGATTTTCGCATTTTGGATTCTTCTGTTCAGCGCTAGACCGGAGAAGAGATTCAAGCCGATAGTTGCACCGAAGTTATAGCCATCCCGTCTGTTTTGCACGATAAAGCCTGCATCGGAATTATTCACAGTTTGGACATAGTTGCCGTTCAGGGTCAGGGTGGGGAGACGTTGGGCACGTAGCTCTTGTAGTTGTAGGAAGGCTACATTCTCTTGCCTTTGGGTTACCAAAAGCACTTTATTATGGTGAAATGCATTGTCCAGCAGGTGATCAAGCAGTAGGTTCTCCTCTATTTGAATCGTATCATTAACGGCATAATCCTCTGTGGGGTCCATTGCAAGAAGCTCATTGAGGCTGATCCGGGCAGATTCTATGACTTGGTCCTGGGAGATGAAAAGGGAAAGGTCTGCATTGTAATCCACCTGAGCCGCTAGGAAGGCGCTTTTCGATTGTTGGCCCAATTCATACTGTGCCTGGGCAATATCCAGGCGTCGCTTTGATAGTTCCAAAGTTTCCTCCAACAAAGTATTTCTCTGCAATTCAAGAACCAGCCTGTAGTAAGCGGAAGAAATGGACGCCACGGTATTTTCAATAACGACTTTGGCTTCCAGATCACTGATTTCCGCAAGCTTTCCCAGTCGTTTCAGTGCTACCACGGCATCTGCTCTGAGGCCATAAATGGCTACTAAGTTAAAGTTTTTGCTGCTTGATTGGGCGCCGTCAATGATGCGGGGAGTGGCGTCATCCACGAATCGCTGCTCCACGTCCTCTACGCTAGAGCTGCGCCCATAGGTCGCATCTAAGGTGGGCAGAACCGCTGATCGTCCGATCTTCACGTCGTTTTCCGCTAGTTCGGCTTCATTAATGGCTATTTTTACTCCAAAATTATTATCCAAGCCACGTTGAATGACTTCTTCAAAAGTCAGCACCTGCTGTCCAAATAGCAGGGTATTCAAACAGAACAACAGCAAGGTTGTTACCCAAAATTTTATCATGCTCTTACTAATCTTCCTTCTTTAGATGTCAAATAGGTGTAAATG
>CAYNZH010000083.1:0-2201 GCA_964401685.1 uncultured Sphingobacteriaceae bacterium | reverse complement strand
ATAATATGTTCTTAACTAATCAGTATGTTCAAGATGAGAAGCACCGCTTGAAACTCAGGCAGACCGAGACCAATGCTGCAGCCTTTAGAGCAATATTGAATGGTACAGAAAATCAAACTGACTCTTTTTCCAATGTTACTGAAAACTTCAATTATTTCAAAGACAACATCACTGAGGATACATTTACCGTCATCCTGAATGGTTTAGATCGCCTGATATTTGTTGAAATTTCTTTAGAAAGAGGCAAGGACGACCCACAACGAATTTTCGAAAGTCTTAACTCTACTGGTTTAGAGTTATCCCAATCTGACCTGATACGAAACTATATTTTGATGGATTTGGAACCTAAAAGGCAAAATGAAGTCTATGAAGTCATTTGGAAGCCGATCGAAGAAAACGCCCGGGACACTCAAAAGCAGACTTCACTTATATCTGATTTTATTCGAGATTATTTGACTTTGCGCAATAAAAAGATTCCGAACAAGAGTAAGGTGTATGATGAATTTAAACAGCTGTACTTAGATAAGAGTGAAGAAGCATTCGAACAGGAGTTAGAAACCATAAAATCATTGTCGACTCATTACAAGAAACTTGTCAATCCACAGACTATTACAGATTCTAAAATACGGAGAGAAGCAGAATTTATCAATAGGCTGGAAATTAATGTGGCGTTTCCGTTCCTGCTTCAGGTTTTTGAAGATGCAGAAAATGAGGTGCTATCCAATCAGGAGTTAATCGATATTTTAAAGTTGATTCAAAGTTATGCGTGGCGTAGATTTATAGCTGGGTACCCAACTAATGCACTCAACAAGATCTTTATGACGCTTTATGCAGAAATAGACACCGAGGATTATTTTGCCTCAACAGCAAGTGCGTTGCTTAGAAAAAAAGGCAGTGGTAAATTTCCAACCGATCAGGAAATACAAGCAGCCTTGAAAGATAAAGATCTTTACAACATCAAAGCCAAAAACCGAGACTATCTTTTCGAACGGTTGGAAAATCATAATAATCGGGAATGGGTGAATACTTCCAATGAATTAATCACCGTAGAACACATTTTTCCGCAAACGCCCAACGAGAGTTGGAAAGACTCAATTTCTGAAGAAGACTATTTTCTTGTATCCGCCCGACGAACTACATGTTTGATTGTTGCAGAATATTCTTATAATTCTGCGGATAAAGATTCTTTAAGTTTTTGTGGTTGATGGACATGATGTTTTCCAGGGTGTATTTCAGCCATTGGAATGGATTTACGTCATGTTTCTTGCAAATGGCGAAGAAGGTGTAGATCATAGCCGATCGCTGTGCAGCTTCATGGCTTCCGGCGAAGAGCCAATTTTTCCGACCCAGGGCTACTGGCCTGATTGCATTCTCCACCAGATTATTGTCGATCTGCAGATTTCCGTCAAATAAATAAGCGGACAGCGCATCCCATCTTCTGAACGTGTAGGCCATCGCTTTGCCGATCTGACTCTTGGGCAGTGTATTTTTGATCTCTTCAAAGATCCATTTGCCCAGTTCATTGATTACTGGCAGGGATTCCCCCAGACGCAATGCTTTGGTCGCCTGCGGATCCAGTTCGTTCTCTTTGGCCTGCCTTTCCACGGCATATAGCTGTTGGATCATCAGTAGTGCCTTTTCGGCCCGGGCTTTGTCGTTACCGAGTGCTTTTTCAAACTCACGGCGCGCGTGTGCCCAGCAGGCAAGATGTACGACATCCTTCTGTTGCCCGTATTTCTCATATACCGCATAGCCATCCGTCTGGAGGTTTCCTTTGAAGTTCCTCAATATGGGCAACGGCGCACTGCCGCCCCGGGTGGGACTATAATCAAAGAGCACGGTTTTGTCCAAGGGGGAGTGGTACACCCAATAATACCCTTGATGGGCAGCGCCTTTTTTATCTTTATCCAGTACTTTTATGGGGGTCTCGTCCACCTGCAGATAGCCTTTTGCTTTGATGTCCAAGACCAGCTTATCGTAAAGTGGTTGTAGCTTGATCAGCACGTCCTTGGTCCAGCCCTCGATACTCGAGGAAGCGATCTGGATGTTTTCTCGGGCGAAGATCTGTTTCTGGCGGTATAGTGGCAGGTGATCCATGTACTTTCCGGTGACGATCATCGCCAGCAGACCGGCCCCGGGGATACCTTTGTCGATCACACGCTCGGGGAGCTCACCGATCCGGACACCTTCACCGCTTTTGG
>CAYNZH010000082.1:0-2307 GCA_964401685.1 uncultured Sphingobacteriaceae bacterium | reverse complement strand
TTTGATCAGGGGTATATAGACATTCAGATTTCGGTCCACTTTTAGTTTGTTTTCCAAAGCGATCAGCCCTTCCTCGTCTGAGGTTTCTATCGAGAAAATTATTGTATTTTTGTTTGTTCATTATTTCAAAAACAGGAAATCAGATGTCAATCAGCAAAGAATCAGAACTTTTAGGGATGCAGAATGCGAGCCATGCAGTTGCATATACGTTGAAAAAAATGATAAATTATGCTGCAACCGGAATGAGTACCAAAGAATTGGACGAGTACGGCGCGAGCATTTTATCGGATTATGGAGCTAAATCTGCACCCCATTTGACCTACGGATTTCCAGGTTGGAACTGCATAAGCGTAAATAATGAATTTTGCCATGGAGTGCCTTCTGAAAAAAGAATATTAAAGGAGGGAGATCTGATAAATATTGATGTCTCCGCCGAACTTGAAGGGTTTTGGGCCGACAATGGTGCGTCATTCGTTCTCGGAAAGGACATTCATCAACATCAGGAATTGGTGAACGCGTCAAAAGAAATTTTACAAAAAGCAATCGATAATATCAGAGGCGGAGTAAAAATAGCTGATATCGGGTTTATAATGGAAACCGAGGCCAAAAAAAGAGGATTTAAAGTTATCAAAAACCTAGGTGGACACGGTATCGGACGAAGTTTGCACGAGAAACCCGATGAAATTTTGAACTATAAAAACCGATTGGACCAGCGTCGATTTCAGAAAAACTCAGTCGTGGCTAT
The DNA here is from genome assembly GCA_964401685.1 of uncultured Sphingobacteriaceae bacterium. Lineage (GTDB taxonomy): Bacteria > Bacteroidota > Bacteroidia > Sphingobacteriales > Sphingobacteriaceae > DASRQK01. The sequence continues at coordinate 1,562 of CAYNZH010000082.1, read as the reverse complement.
AGAGACTTTTATCGCAACTACATCAACCTATGCGACAGAATTGAATGACGGCTGGACTATGGTAGGCAACAACGGTGGCTATATGGCTCAACACGAGCACACAATCGTTGTGACAAACGGAAAGCCGCTAATCCTAACCGAAGCGAATGGAATTCTCAACTAAAAACTCGGGCAGAAAATGTCGGAAAAAGCATTAGTCAAATTTGCCAGCAACTTCATCAGATACAATGAGTAAATAGACGAAACGACGCATGGGAGCTGACTCTCAGCTATTTACACGATCATTGTACAATGATCCGAAGCACCACCCTGATTACCAACGCTTTAAAAAAACGACTTTTTGCCGAAAAAAACTTCGCCATTTTCACGCTAGTCCAATCTACGAAAGTTGGCATACCAGTCTTTAAAGCGCCTGACACTGCCTTTCACAAGTGTGACATCGTGCTGCCCTAGTGCGGAGTTACCATAGCGAAGAACGTTGTGATAAGTCATACGGTCCTTGGGCCTTTGCTGTCTTGTAATGACGGACTCGATGATGATGGAGCCGTGAACGTAAAGATTACGTTTGGCTGGGTAAAAAAGCGAAGGATCGAGCAATTGGTCGAGTGCAGAGCCGCGGACAGATGCAACGTACGTTTTGCCATCGGCGGTGTACACCTTGGGACTGGCCTTGCCTTTTACGACAAGAACAATATCAGAAACCGCGATTTGTATCCAACGATCCTGGTCGCGGACTTTTAGCTCGGCACCAACTAATGCTAGTTTACGGCCCACAGGTTGGTCGGTATCGGCCCATGTCACTGTTTTGAGGTGAAACCATAACACATAGGCGGCATTGAACAGGAGAATGAGGAGGGCGTTGATCCATAGTTCAAATCTAAGATAACCGCTCTGGGCTATTCCACTACCAAAAAAGTGAATGATCGCAAGATCAAAGAAGGTAGCAAATCCAAAGGGCAAAAGACAAGCACATAAATACTGAAGAAATGCTCTGCGAGTCAGGTGGCTGTGCCAGGGATGGTGCGCGTCGAGGATGCGGGTGATCCAATGGATAAGGCCGATGACCAGGCTAGCCGAAAGGGTGCTCACCACAACTGATAGCAATAAACTGAGGAGACCATCCGTAAAAAGGTATTGCAGCATGGCCGCAGATTTGCCCTGCAAGATCAAAAATACGCCCACCAGAAAAGAAACCATCAGTCGACTCCAACGAGGCAAATAAGTCACTGACGGGTCCAGGTACAGAAAATTCCTGGCCGCTTTATGTGTACCCACCGAGCTCATCCCATCCTATTAGGCACTCAAATATACATAAAATTCTCCGTTTCGTTCAAAAATTCTCCGTTTCGTTGCAAAAAATTTCTGATCTACATGTAGATTTCAGAGTTTAGGGCTTAGTTATTTACCAAAATTCAATTATTATGGAAAAATTCCAATTCGACCCCGCGGGAGTCCAGCGACTCCTGCGAAAGCTCTACGTCTACAAAAATGCAGAGCTACAAACCGAAGCCCAAGAGGCAAGACAAGACCTGACCGCATGGGTCAAAAAATGGTTCAGGTTG
>CAYNZH010000081.1:0-2345 GCA_964401685.1 uncultured Sphingobacteriaceae bacterium | reverse complement strand
GCAAACTCCGCATCGTTCAGGATCATGCCGGCTGCATTGTCCGACACGTTTAATTGCTCACTGGCTGTACGGAAATTTTCTGCCGCCAAACTGGCTTCTTTTGTAGTGCTTTGCAAGGTTTCCGCAGTGGATTTAAGGCTGGAGAAAATAGTCGTATCACTTGCCAAATTATTCATTAAGGTACCTTCCTTGTTCAAACTAGCGGAAAACTTGCTGAGGTCTGCGGTCAGGCGGTTGCTGTTGGCGGCAGTCCGCGACAGGTTGGTCATCATGGATCTGAAATTGTCCGCCAATACACTGTCCGTCAGCACGGCCCCCACAATCCCTTCACCGTTGGCAATTTTCTCCGTGAGTACTTTCAGATCGTTGGTAATTGACACGAGGTTGTTGTTGTTTTCCTGTAGCGTTTCCATCATCTTATCGGTATCTAAGGGCATGACGGCCTCCAAACGGTCGTCATTTTCAATCCTAGGTGACGCGCTGGTCCCTCCATAGATGACAATGATTTTATTTCCTATAAGGCCGTCAGAACTAATGGTCGCCTTGGAATCCTTACGGATAAATTCCTGCACCTCCGCATCGATATTCATTTCAATTTCAACCTGTGAATCTCCGTAAAAATTAATCCTTTTCACCGTGCCAATCTTTACTCCTGAATACCAGACATTGTTGCCTGTCTGAAGCCCGCCGATATCATCAAATACGGCTTTGACACTGAAAGTTCTTACAAATGCTTTTTGCGCACTTCCCAATGTCAGCACACCCGCCACCAGGATGATGATGCCGATCAGCACGAAAATTCCTACTATTACAGTTTTTTTATTATCATTTCTCATTGTGTAATGAAGTTATAGTCATAAAACGATTTCACTCTCTCGTCGGAGGCATCCACGAAGACATCCTCAAATCTGCCTTCCGCGCCAAAAATTCCATCCAACAATACCGCTACCCTGTCACCTGTATCCTTGGCACAGGTCAGGTCATGGGTAATGATGATGGAAGAGGTGTTGTAAGTCTCCCTCACCTGGTTGATCAGGTTGTTGATCTCGATGCAGGTGATGGGATCCAGACCCGCAGTCGGCTCATCATAAAGCATGATCTCCGGGCGTAGGATCAAGGTCCTTGCTATCCCTATCCGCTTTTTTTGACCGCCCGACAGCTCTGCCGGCATCTGGTTGATTGCCTGTAGGAGTCCTACCGCATCCAAGACCTGTTCGATTTCCTTGTTTCGCTCAGCCCGGGAAAGGTTTTTGACGTTCCTTTCCAGAGGAAACTCCAGGTTTTCCCTGACGGTCATGCTGTCATACAAGGCGCTAGCCTGGAAGGAAAAGCCTATCTTTAATCTTAAGGCGTTAAGTTCTTTGGCTCTCAGCTTTTTAACCTCTTTGCCCAAGACAATCATGGAACCCTCATCTTGTGTAAGCAAGCCGACAACTATTTTGATCAAAACCGACTTACCCGTCCCTGATTTTCCCAGTACTACTACATTTTCACCCTTATATAAATCCAGGTCAACCCCACGCAACACATGGTTGTCGCCAAACGATTTCTTTAACCCACGGACTTCTATTACTTTTTCTTCCATTATGGTAATCTAAAAAAGTTGACAATCTGCAATACGAGCAATTCTTCGATAAAGATCAAAAACATGGCCATTACTACTGATGCGTTAGCGGCTTTACCCACCCCTTCGGTACCCTTAGGCGAATTCCAGCCTTTATAACAACCGACAATGCCAATGGTGAATCCAAACAAAACGGATTTTAATATCGAGGAGGTGATATCCAAAAAGGACAGGGCATCAAATACCTGAACAAAAAAGGTAGTGAGACTCACCTTCTCGTTGGCGGCAACGCTCAGAAAAGAACCCATTAACCCCACGAAGTCGGTATACATCACCAAAATGGGGATCATAAAGGTAGTGGCCAATACCCGTGTTACGACAAGGTACTTGAACGGGTTGGTGGCCGAAACTTCCATGGCATCAATCTGTTCGGTCACTTTCATTGAACCCAATTCTGCACCTATACTGGAGCCTACCTTACCTGCAGCGATCAATGCTGTCACCAAGGGCCCCATCGCCCTAACTATCGCTATAGCAATCAGCGCCGGCAACCACGAGGATGCGCCGAATTCAGAAAGGGAGGGGCGGGACTGATTTGTAAATACAATACCCACAATAAAGCCGGTCAACGAAATCAACGGCAAGGAGTTATAGCCGATCTGATAACACTGCCTTACTACTTCCTTAAACTCATATGGAGGAAACCAAACCTCCACAAAAAACCTCTTTACAAATCGAAAAGCGTCGGCCAGACCTATAAAAAATTCATCTACCTTGGGGG
>CAYNZH010000080.1:0-2477 GCA_964401685.1 uncultured Sphingobacteriaceae bacterium | reverse complement strand
TTTGGATTTTTCTAACCAAACATACTCGGAGTTCTTTAAAGATGAATTACAAATAAATATAGATGATGAAAGATACTGTGATATCGGTACGAGCAAAGGCAAAAGGCTGAGAAGTTTCCTGAAGCAGTCGGGGCCTAGCGATGTTTTAAGGGTGTTAAATTCTTTGTGGGAATATCGAGAAAGTAAGCGTAAACGCGCTGGAAAAGAGGAGGAAAAGCCGGATTTGGTATCTGATTTTTCAGATCTCCTGGTCCGACTTGGAGGGAAGCCGCTAAGCTTTAAAAGTAAGACACCTCAGCCACAGCATGATGAATCCGTTGATGAGAACGTAGCGAAGGAACTCTTAAATACGCTAATGGAACTAGCGGCGATGGAGCCCCATCCCAGAGGCTATGCATTTGAATCATTTCTAAAAAGGCTGTTTGACATAAGCGGAATGAGCGGCAGGGCGTCATTTCGATTGATCGGAGAGCAAATTGACGGCAGTTTTGAACTAGATGGCGAGACATACCTTTTAGAGGCTAAGTGGACAAATTTGCCTGTTAATGCTGCCGATTTGCGCTCCTTCAACGCCAAGGTTCAGGATAAAGCAAGCTGGTCGAGAGGGCTGTTTGTGAGTAACAGCGGATTCTCCGAAGAAGGGTTGCAAGCATTCGGTAGGGGAAAGAGCGTGGTGTGTATGGATGGTTTAGACTTAAGTGAGATGTTGATACGGAAAATCGGATTTAAGAGCGTCTTATCAAAAAAAGTTCGTCGAGCAGCCGAAACTGGCAAACCATTTGTACGGCTACGTGATCTGTTGTAAAAATGCCTCGGCGGATGATTGAAATATGAGGAGGAAAAATTCATCCGGGCCCCATTGTTGAGGGAATAAACTATGAGCAAGGATCATTTAATAGAAGATAAGGGGATCAGGCTTAAAGAAGACGCAATACTCGACGGAGAGCTAATCGGGGCCGGCACAAAACTTAGGTTCGTTTTACGCCAAGGCACTTATTCTGGATTTAAAATGCGTTTGCCACCTCCAGAATTTGAGGCACTATTGTTCTTTAACGCAATTGAATGTGCTGCCAAAGCCGAAACATTGAAGAAATTATTGAAGGTCGATAAATCCTCTTTTGATGGTCTGCCAGAAGTGAATATTGAAAGCGGCAATCAAAGGATATTTTTTAGTATCTGCCAAAATGCTATGGCATCGGTTGCCTTTTCTATCAGTGCGATAGAGTCGTGGTCAAATAACTGTATCGCAGTCCACGGGGAAAAGGACGGTAAGCCGAGAGAATTAACACTTAGGCGCCCTGATAAGCCAGATAAAAAAGTTATGTCCAATAGCGTGGCATCTGATTTATCCATACCTATCCGACCAAAATTATTTCAGCTAATCCCTCAGGTGTTTAAGTGCCCGGAACTAAAGGAACATAGCACCCTAAAGAAAAGAATCGGAGATATTATTGAGGACAGAAACATCGTTATGCATATGCAAAATAAGATCGTTGTTTCTGAAGAGGAAGTGGAAAGAGTCAATTACGCAGTAAAACTATATAAGGTTAATTCATTTGTTCCTTTGGAAACCATCATTAAATACGTCGGTTATGTTTACGATAAATCAACGATAGACAGAGCTGAGTGGGTTAATGTTGCGGAGCAAGAAATCTATGCGCTGAAGAAGAAACTAAAATCAGCTTAGAAAATATGATTGAAGGGATCCTTTTACGGAGCAATTGATGAAGAAATACAGAAGTCCATTCGACTGGACCTACGTTGTATTGGTGCATAGTTAGCTGTCTAAGAGATGGGCTGGTGAAACATTGGAATATGAGTCTGATTCGCCTAGTCAGAACCGTGGTGATTTATTTCCTTTTTAGCATTGAGGTCCCCCATTTGTGAGCCTTGAGATGATAGAGAGACTTTATATCAAAGATATACAAGGACATGGTGATTACGCTCGCGAGGTTCTTGAATCTATAAAGTCATCAAAGCACTACCCCAAGCTGACGCAATACGGGATTGACGAAAATTCGAAGAGACTTTTTGCCAGCTACCGTAGGGATTACAGTGAATTCGATTCTCAAGATTTTCAGGCGCTTAATGAGGGCATACTGCGCTCTGGAGTCACGTTGAGCGATGGCATACTGCTTTTCCATGGCAGAGGAGCAACGCCCATCTCAGAAAATAGACCAACCTCGTTCACATTAAACCCATCTATTGCTATCTGGCATGCGAGAAAACACAGAAATCACGAACTCAGTGGGCCGACTATATGCATTCATCTAATGGAGGTGCAATGTGAAGCGCTCAAAGCCTACGCTGATTTTCAGTGCGATAGTTTTGGTCATGAAATGGAAGTGCTTATCCAGGCGGGATTCAAGTGCAGCGAAACTCGTCGTACCGAAATCATGACGGGCGTCTTCGTTTGCGAGGGAATTCTCTCGATTTAGTTCGTGATTTCTAGAATTCCGTAACTAGATTGGAATATG
>CAYNZH010000079.1:0-2605 GCA_964401685.1 uncultured Sphingobacteriaceae bacterium | reverse complement strand
GTAGATAAATAATAGTGTCATCGGCAATCCAGGTTGAGGAATTGGGAAGGCGATTTCCCCAAGTATCTTTTGAAATCCTTTAAAAAGTGGTTATAATCATAGTAACCGTGCGCCGGCGCCGCCAGCTTTAACGGTCCGCGCTCGTAGTGGTCAAAATCTCGGTATGCAAAAAGAAAGCGCTGCAAGGAGATGAACTTTTTGGGCGAAAGACCCAGATAACGGACAAAGTTGCGGTGCAGCCATTTGTAGTTGATATTGTCTCCTAAACAAGTCAACAAATCGTTGACGGTGAGATTGCCTTGTTTGCTTTCAATCAGATCAATAGCTTTTTCCAACACAAAGGGATAAGCAGTCTGATGGACCGGGGTTTCAAATGTTTTTTCTAAAAACTTAATCCGCTCCTGCACGTCGGCAATCTGATAATATTCGCGGATGAAGGCCTGCCACTTTCCTACCGCGATATCCTCAAAGCTAAAAACTGGATCGGACCTGAACTTGGAAAGATCCGTTCCAAAAAGAGATGCAAAAACGTGAGGCCTGAACCTCAGGACGACGATATGATCCAGTGCCTCTGGGATCTTCCAGTGCGTGTTTTCCAAAATTCCAGCACACACCCAGGCAGCACCGAGGCGCAGGGGTTCACCAGCCTTTTCTATTTGAGCGATATCTCCTTCGTTGGGCATAAAAATCAAGGAAAGGTAGCCATCGTTGAACAGCGGCTGGTCTTCTTTCAGGTCCTTGGACGTGAAAAAATAGCTCCCAACCAAAGCACTATGCTTGGCCGCCCGAGCGTTACGGCCTGAACTAAAGACCTTTATACTTTTAAAGAGTTTTATGGGCATAGTCCAAATATAGGAATTCCCGGCTACATATACCTACGATATGTCCAATTTTTACTTTTTAAACATTGGTCAATAGCGTATTTTTGCCATCGCCTTTAATGTTTCGAGCACTATGTATAGAAAAATAAGTAAACTATTCAGTTCACCCTCCATTGGTGGGATAATTCTTTTTGTCTGTGTATTGGTTTCACTTCTGCTGGCCAACTCTGCTTTCGGTCCCACCCTGGAGTACCTGTTGCAGTATCCGCTTGGCTTTGAAAACAGCTCCGTTCAATTGCGCTATTCAACCGCCCTTTGGATCAATGATGGGCTGATGGCTATTTTCTTTTTGCTCGTAGGTCTGGAGATCAAAAGAGAAGTGCTAGATGGAGGCCTCTCCTCGCCCAGGCAGGCAGCACTGCCTATACTCAGTGCCGTCGGCGGTGCGCTGATCCCGGCCCTGATCTATTTTGCATTTAACTTTGGTGCGGACACCGTCTCCGGATGGGGTATTCCTATGGCCACCGACATTGCCTTTGCGCTGGCCATACTCGCTATGCTTGGAGATCGCGTTCCCTTGTCCCTTAAGGTTTTTCTAGCAGCTTTGGCCATTATAGATGATCTCATTGCGATCCTGGTCATCGCCGTCTTCTATTCTGCGGAGCTGCACTTTATTTACCTGGCCTATGCCGGGGGGATATTGGCCCTCCTTTTTGTATTGAACAATTTGGGTGTGAAATCCCTCGCATTTTACCTCATCCCTGGCATGCTGATTTGGTACTTTATCCATCATTCTGGCATACACGCCACCATTGCCGGCGTGTTGACGGCCATGGTCATTCCTTTTTCGGGAAATGCCAAAAACCCATCGCCACTTTTGCACCTGGAACATGCGCTTCTCAAGCCAGTCAACTTTATTATTGTACCGATTTTTGCGTTTGCAAATACAAATATACGGTTTGAAAGTGCCATGCTGGACGGGCTTTTCTCTCCAGTGGGTTTGGGTATCATCATTGGACTCTGTGTGGGTAAGCCAATAGGGATTTATTTACTGTCAAAAGTGGCTATAAAATTAAGGATAGCTCAACTTCCCGAACACGCTACCTGGAAGCATATTATCGGCGTAGGCTCCCTGGCCGGGGTAGGCTTTACTATGGCGATTTTTATTGCGTTATTGTCATTTTCCGATGAGCTCTTGATTTCAGGCGCGAAGTTTGCTATCTTGATTGCCTCGTTGCTATCCGGTCTGGTGGGATATTTTATATTGTATTATTCAAAATCTGAAAAAAGGCCGGATCGTTCAAAAGTTAGGTGATGCGTGAAGAAATATTTGCAAAGATCAGGCAGATTTACCAATACATCGAGGATTGGATACGGCCCGATCCTGAGCAGCCTACCTGGAAGCAGGTGCTTATGTTTATCCTCAAGCTGCCAGCTCTGGTCATTTTGCTGCTCTTGTCACCCGTTTTTTTGGTGCTGCTGCTGGTGCTATTTATCATCGCCCTTTAACATTCGGAGCTTATGGGGAAACTCTTCGTCGTGTGCGCCTTTCTATTTCTGGGACATCAGGTGATGCAAAAGTCGCTCGGCATTTCCGTCCCGCTTATAGACAGTTACTTCGATCCCCTATTGATGATGCCCATTGTACTCACGCTGCTGACCTGGGAACGCCGTATCCTTTTGCGCCGTCCCGATTACTTGCTATCTCTCACCCATTGCCTTGGATACACCCTCCTGGTAGCCGTGATTGCGGAATTTATATTTCCCTTGTGGACCAATAGATT
>CAYNZH010000078.1:0-2757 GCA_964401685.1 uncultured Sphingobacteriaceae bacterium | reverse complement strand
CTTTCTTTTATTTGGTTTCGAGATGGCGAGCCGATACTCAATCAATACGAGGACGTGCTGGTCGTCCGCGACGCCGGGATATACACGGTCACTGCGCTCGGACATTATTGTGATTCTGATCCGTCGGATCCAGTCGAGGTCATCATTTCTGGTGAGGGCCCGGTCAAAAAGACCGTCGATATGAATATTCGCAATGAGCCCGATAAAGATTTCGTGCTGGTGGGGCAACCATTCAATTATCAAGTCATTGCGCGCAATAATAGCGAAGTGACAGCCACAGGAGTCAAGGTCGTTATCAGCCTGCCTAAGGAAGTTGTGTTCCAGGAAATCATCGGTATGTACGCAGGTGAATACGTTTACAATCGCTCAGAACACGAGCTCATCTGGACCATAGATTCCATTAGTTCAGGAGAATCCGAATACCTCAACTTTTCCGTGCTGACCAACGACGAAGGTTTTGCGCGGCAGCTAAGTGTCGTTTCCTCCATTGAAGAGGACCGACGTCTGGCGGACAATACGCACACTTCACAGGTCGAAATCATCGCGCTGCACATCCCTAATGTGTTCACGCCCAATGGTGACGGCTACAACGACTACTTCGAGGTCCGAGGTCTTGATCTTTTCCCGGCCAACAAGCTGAGCGTTTTCAATTCAGATGGTCACGAAGTCTACAGAAGTGAGCAATATCGCAACAACTGGAACGCTCGCGGCCTCAACGAAGGCGTATACTTTTACATACTGGAAATCAAATTCCACGACAGAAAATGGCATGTTTTTAAAGGGCACGTGAGTATTCTGAAAGATCGCTTCCCTTAAACACAATTCCCCCTTTCCATTTCAAAAAAAAACCCGACACTAAATAGTATCGGGGATCTGGCAGCCAAGCTACCTTTTGCAGAAAACTGTAGTCCTTAACGATTAGGGATAATTGATCCGCAAACCCACTCTTTTGTAATTTGCCATCGGCTTGATTAGCTCATTGCCGATCAGTTCCAGGACAAGAACGCTGCCGTCTACGCCACTTGCAAGTGGTTGGATCTGCAGATGAGTCTGACTCTGCTGGGCATCAAGAACAACGCTACTCCCTCCTACCAGTTCATAATCCCGGCCTTCTACGGCTGTAGATTCTTCGCTGACCACGGCCCATGCAAGGGTTTGGTTGTTGGCAAATTGTTTCCCGGTCATGTTGATCTGGAGGCTAATGGGTTCCATAGCTGCTGTGACATTTCGCGTCAGAATAGGATAGTTCTTGCCTACGGCAACGGTGGTGGACACAGCGTCCTCAAATTCTATGTAGTTGTCAACCATGAGGTATCGCTCATTGAAATCCTCCTGGCAAGAGCTGCCGGTGACTAGTATGAGGACGAAGGCCATCAGGTGTGCTAGTTTATTCTTCATAATTAGTAATTAAAGTTTTGCTTAAGTTCCGGATCCGCGTTGACTTCCCGGGTGGGGATTGGGGCAAGAATACGAAAATCTGTAAATTCTATGGTGCCAGTTCCTTTGACGATGTCACGGCCATGACGCTTCAAGTCAAACCAGCGGTGCCCCTCAAAGGCAAGATCAAGTCTTCGTTGGTGCAGAATTTCCTCCAAAAGAGCTGCACCCGACAATTGCACCGACGGGAGCCCCGCGCGATTACGGATTCTGTTCAGATCGGTGAGTGCCTCAGCTTCCGCACCTTGCTCGTAAAGCGCCTCTGCGCGGTTCAGATAAACTTCGGAAATTCTTAAAATAGGCACGTTATCCAGATTCAAGGTTCCGTTTTTGGAAATAAACTTATACATTTCCAAGAAATTCTGGTTTTTGCCAACACCATTCCGGATCAGTCCCTTGCGTACATCCCCGTCTTCATAAAGCGCATAAAACGCTGGGTCCACAGCAAGTACAGCCTGAATGGAGAACGCAGTAGCATCCCAGTCGGCCCGGCTCGTATACGTCGAGCGCAAAGAACGATCGGAGCCCACATTTTCCGAAATATTGAATCTCAGCTCAAAAATAGATTCGGGATGAACTTCCTTCCTCCAATCAGCCAAAAAATTGGCTTGGGTCGAAAAGGTCGCGCTGGTCTCACTCAGCGCAAGATTTGCTTTGGCGACAGCAGTCTCATAGTCACCGCGAAATAGGGCAACACGGCTGTACAACGCACTAACCGCCGCTGCAGTCGCTTTTTGGGGCGCAGGAAGATTGCTCACACCGGACAACATGCTGTGTGCCTGATCCAGGTCTTGGTATATCTGCTCATACACCTCCTGAATACTGCTTCTTTTCAGCGAACCAATCTTCTGAAAATCATCAATTCCGACTAGCATCAGCGGAACGCCCCCATAATTATATTCCTCCACGATAGCGGTAGGATCATAGGCGTACACTTTGGCCAGATCATGATAGCAAAGTGCCCGCAAAAAATGTGCCTGACCGGCGATTGACTTTTTCCACTCCTCGTTGTAGTTACCGTTTGCAACCGCATCAATAACAAGATTTGCCTGATTGATCGCATAATAGGCAATCTGCCAGTTTGAAAAATGCGCATTGACACTGTTGGTCGCTTCGTTGGTCAAATGCGACGAGTTCCCTGTATGAATCGCATTATCAGAAAGTGCTTCCGACAAGGCGAGATAATCACGCCCGTACAAGGTATAGTTTTGCAATCGGGCATAAACGGAAACCAAGGCAGCCTCGATTCCTTCCTGACTGGTCAAGGCTTCGGACGAATCTATGGATTGCTTTGGATTGATCTCGAGCAGCTTTTCACAG
>CAYNZH010000077.1:0-2939 GCA_964401685.1 uncultured Sphingobacteriaceae bacterium | reverse complement strand
AAAAAGATTAAAATAAACCCACCCAAACCCCTTAAAACCAAGGAGAAAAAAATTAGGGAATATCCGAAATGCGAATACGTCCCGCTTGTATGGCAAACTTCAATTTTATTTGCAATATTTGTAAAAACAGGACAAACATGGATTTCATCTACTGGGCGGATTTGTTAGGAACAATGGTTTTCGCCATTTCAGGGGCGATGGCGGCAATGCGCCACCATATAGACATCTTCGGCGCAACCTTCACTGGGTTTGTCACAGCAATAGGCGGGGGTAGCCTCAGAGATATGTTCTTAAATCTAAGCCCAGTTTGGGTGACCGACATGAATTTCCTGCTGGTCATCCTATTAGGTGTCTTCATTGCTGTTGCATTCAACAAAACATTGTATCAGCTGGCCAAAACCTTATTGCTGTTTGACGCATTGGGGATCGGGCTTTTCACAGTAGTCGGTGTTCAGAAATGTTTACTTTATGATAGCAATGGGATCGCGACCGTTATTTTAGGCATGTTTTCGGCCGTAATGGGCGGGGTCATCCGAGACACACTTATTAACGAAAAACCACTTATATTCAGAAAGGAAGTTTATGCAACGGCCTGTCTGGCAGGGGCGATACTCTTTTTACTGTTGCATAAGTCGGGAGTAAACGAAAATGTAAACACCCTGCTCAGCGTTTCGCTTGTCGTGACCATAAGACTGATTTCGGTGAAAAAAGGGCTCGCATTGCCCGTGTTTGGCAGTTCGACCTAGCGCCGCAAATTAGAATCAGCGCCGCCTTTTGAGATTAGGAAATTTCATTTTATAGTCGACATCGACCAATCCTTTGGCAATAGTGTCCAACTTGCCCTTGATCATCGCTTTGCGCAGCGGGGTCATGTAATCAGTGAAAAGCTTGCCTTCGATGTGGTCGTATTCGTGCTGGATTACCCGGGCTGCCAGGCCCTTAAACGTTTCTTCATGCTCTTCCCAGTTTTCATCCAGGTAATTGATACGAATGATTTCGTGCCGCTTTACATCTTCGCGTACGTCTGGAATGCTCAGGCAGCCTTCGTTAAAGGCCCATTTTTCGCCGCTCTCCTCCATCATGATGGGATTGATAAATACCTTTTTAAATCCCTTCAAATCCGGTTCGTCCTCATCCTCATAAGGAGACGCATCGACCACAAACAAGCGGATAGACAGTCCGATCTGGGGAGCTGCCAGTCCAACGCCATTTGCAGCATACATCGTCTCGAACATATCCGCGATGAGTTTGCTCAAGTCGGGATAATCTTCATCGATCTCAACAGCCTTGCGCTTCAAAATCGGATCTCCGTAGGCGAGAATAGGTAATTTCATAACGCAAAGTTAGTATTTTTGATGTATCTTGCTTTAACATTTGGAAAAACTGTAAAAATCCTCCTATAATGCCCGAGATTGTTTCAGATAAAACCGTTTTTTCCCTGGCCGAAGTGGGCAGGAGCATTCAAAAGACTTTAGCCGGCAGGTATCAGCGACTATATTGGATAAAAGCGGAGATGAACAAACTCAATTATTATCCACACTCTGGCCACTGCTATCCAGAACTATTAGAAAAAAAGGACGGGAAAATTATCGCCCTAATGGCCTCAACCCTTTGGCGTGCTGACTACGAACGCATTAGTAGACGTTTCGTGGAAACTACGGGCGAGTCGCTGAAAGAAGGGATGACACTGCTGATGCAGGCCGCTATTCACTTTGATCCTGTGCATGGTCTCAGTTTGAAAATCCTCGATATTGATCCGATTTTTGCGCTGGGAGAACTGGAAAAAGAAAAGCAGGCTTCGATCAAAAGGCTGAAAGACGAAAAACTGTTTTTTCTGAACAAGGAACGAGCCTTTCCTTTGGTTCCAAAGAGGTTGGCTGTCATTTCAGTCGAATCAAGCAAAGGCTATTCGGATTTTATTCAATTAATAGACCGCAACCCTTGGCAGTATAAATTTGAACATCGCTTGTTTTCCGCATTATTGCAGGGAGATCGCTCCGTGGCTTCGATTCGCTCGAGGCTTGAGGAAATTGCCGCCATGAAAGATCATTTTGATGTCGTACTGATCGTCCGCGGCGGCGGAGCTGAAGTCGGCCTCAGCAGTTACAATCATTTTGATCTGGCATCGGCCATTGCAAAATTTCCCCTACCGGTTTTGACCGGAATAGGGCACTCAACCAATGAAACAGTGAGCGAAATGGTGGCGCATTTTAGCGGAATTACACCGAGTGAGCTGGCCGACCACCTTATACAACATTACCACCAATTCTCGGCGCAGATCGACAAGGCCGAAAACATACTCATCAATCATTTGCCAAAAACACTTACCGAATTGCATTTGTCCTTGAACAAGTTGGGGCAACAAATAGGTCTGATCGTCCAGTTGCGCATCGCTGAGGAAAAAAACATGCTGCAGGAAAATCAATGGCAACTGAGAAATCAATTGAGTGGAATAGTGCGTCATCATGAATTTGATTTGCAGCAATTATTGACTAAATTGCAGGGTGAATTGAGGCAAATATGGAAACAGGAACTGCATCGTCTGGAAAAAATGGAACACACGATCAGTGTGCTGGATCCGGCCCAGCTTTTAAAGATCGGCTACAGCCTGACCTACTATCAGGGAAAAGTCGTGAAAGACGTACATAATCTTCCAGTGGGCGCCGAAATACGGACGCAACTTGGCAGTGGAACACTGATTAGCGAGGTGACGAATGTGGAAAATTGAATTAATTTACTAAAAAAATGAAGGAGGAATTTACGTATCAAGAGGCTTTTGGAGAACTTCAACAGCTGGTGCAAAAAATCGAACGAGGGGACATCTCCATTGATCAGCTGGCTGACAGCGTCAAAAGAGCTACGCTGCTCATGGAAGCTTGCAAACGCAAATTGACAGATACTGAGAACGATGTGAAGGAGATCCTGGCACAAATTTCAAC
>CAYNZH010000076.1:0-3064 GCA_964401685.1 uncultured Sphingobacteriaceae bacterium | reverse complement strand
TTAATGTCCAGAGACTCGCTACATAACCTAAACTATCACGGATCTGCACGACCCCTTTACTTTGGATTTGTCAACAATAGCTTCCAATATCGCAATCTTTCCTTATTTGTAAATGTGGCTTTTCGCGCAGGACACTATTTCAGAAAAAACACCATCAATTATCAGAACCTTTTCAATTCCTGGAATACCCACAGTGATTATAGCAAACGTTGGCAGCAGCCGGGGGACGAGTTGCATACGGCCGTTCCATCAATGGTTTATCCTGCCGTAGCAGCCCGGGAATCATTTTATGCGGGATCCGAAGCAAATGTAGAGCGAGGGGATGTCATACGTTTGCAGCAGATCCGTTTGTCGTATCGCTGGATTCACCCATTCTGGAGAGTAAGAAGTGCTGATATCGGTGTACACGTCAATAATTTGGGCATTATCTGGAAAGCTTCGGATACGGAGCGTGACCCTGACTATCAGGGCATTCCTCCAACTCGGATAGTATCAACTAGCATAAGGTTTCAATTTTAAATATCAATGATATGAGACGAATTTTAAGTATATTTTTAATTTTTTTTACATGTATTTCCTGCATTGCATGTGGTGATTTTTTGTCTGAGAGGCACACCAGTTCAATAGCCAATATTTCATCCTTGCAGGACCTGCAGCAAATGATGGATGCAGGTAATACCATCAATTTTGGGAGCTACAGTCTATTGATGGAAGCCGCCACCGACGATTTTTTTATCGGAACAGTAGGATTTGATATGGCAAATGAATTTGAGCAGTCAAATTATTTATGGCAAATGAATGCTGAATACCCGCAATTGTACGAAAACGAGCACTGGAGAGGTCCATACCATGTTATTGCAATCGCCAATAACGTATTGGACGAACTCCCTAACGTACAAATTACAAAAGGGCTTTCTAGCGAGATGATTGAAGGAACCGCATTATTCCACAGGGCTTTTACATATTTGAATCTCGTGCAGATTTATTGTAAAGCGTACGATCCCATCACCGCAGACAGAGATCTTGGACTACCCATGAGACTGAGTCCGGATATTAATCTCCCATCCGAAAGAGCATCACTAGCGGAAACCTACCGAATTATCGAACAAGACATCAGTAATGCAATTCGATTGCTTCCGGAAACATCCGAATTCCAAACCAGACCCAATAAGGTTGCTGCACATGCACTCATGGCCAGATTTTATTTGCTTATGGATAGATATGAAGAAGCATTGGCACATGCAGATCAAGCATTGTCAAGATATGATCGATTGATGGACTTTAATGACCTAGACGCATCCAGGCCATATCCATTTGATGCTATGAATGAGGAAACGATCTTTTTTGCCTATTCAACTGGAGTTTCTATGCTAACGCCTTCTCGCGAATGTTATTTAGATACCTTGCTAATAAATAGTTACAAAATCAATGATTTAAGAAAGACTTTGTATTTTAATGATGAACACAACGGATACTACACTTTCCGCGGTTCCTATATTGGTCTTGGAAGTAGTTCTTGTTTCGTAGGGCTTACAGTTTCTGAACTAATGTTAATCAGATCTGAATCGTTGGCGCGAATGGAGATGTTGGACGATTCTATGCAATCATTGAATACATTACTCCACAAGCGATATCTTACAGGTCATTTCAAACCTCTGGCACAAAATGACGCTGAAGATTTATTGATTATGATTCTCGAAGAAAGAAGGAAGGAATTGGTTTTCAGAGGAGTTCGATGGGGAGATCTAAAGAGGCTCAATAAGGATCCACGTTTTGCTAAAACGTTATTCAGGAAGATTCCTGGTTACGAAGAGGTTTACGAATTGCCTCCCGGTGATCCACGCTATGTGTTTCCGATCCCTCAAATAGTTGTTGACATGACCGGTATGGAACAAAATCCCAGATAATTATCACTAGTAGTAAAGTAGCTGCTCATATGAACAGCTACTTTACATAAAATCGGAATTAGCCAGGCTTTAAAGTTGCCTAAAACTTAGCACAGAAGCATTGCTATTTCCTGGATTATCTCTAGCGTCAATAATGAGGTCTTCTACTTTGTCAGAATTGACATCATTCGGATCACTGGGTGCGTTCAGGTCCGGCCCTCCCGACACCAAATCTTCTGGTGCAAGGATTTCACATATGATTTCCTGCGTTCCAACGCAATCAGGTGCTTGAGATTCATCATCGGTGTAATGACTCGGGTTAGTTTCATCTCCTCCCATGAAATACCATGACGTATACACTTTTGAGACACCCGCAACCTTTGTCATCTCTCCAACCTTAAAAGCCGAGAATCCAACTACCATAATCACGGCCACTATGGCCATGAAATAATTTTTTAGTAAATTTTTGATAAAAAGGCCTTTTTTATAGATCAAAAAAAGATTACCTCAAAAAACTTTAGTGTTAAATTTCATTTCGCCCCAGCCCTTCGGGATTGCTGGGGCTTTTTCTCTATCGTGCATCTGCTTTTTGCGACGAGATGCGGTCGTGTGTTTTCCCATTCGCTAGCTACCAGCGATAGATCAGTTGATTTTTTCCTCACAATCAGACTTATTTTTTGGGATATGTGTTTGAGCGACCGGCCTACCCGGGAAAGGGGCAAACCGCCTAGGGTGTCGGAATCTTTGCCACGGGACCTTGGAGAATGCAAGGGGTGCATGGGGATCGCCGGCGAATCTTTCATTTTTCTCACCATCAGGCCCTGGCCGGGCCGGTCCCGGGGGACTCGGTTTCCGGGCCAGCCACAGACCAAGGACACTGATCAGAAGAAAAACGAGATTGAACCATAGGTGCTGTTCCCAACTCATGCCGGTGAGCACAGATCCGCATCCGCAGGGCCGCTTATCGTACCAGCCCAAAACACCAAACAATATAAACAGGGTGAAGGCAAGCATAAGGATGGAGGATAAAGTAAGACCCGCCATATAGATACGCAAGGTTTTACACTTCAACCTTTGCCTCCCTCTTATGCTGCCAGTCACCAGAAGATATGCACACAACAACTCCAACAGTGGCAACAGCCAATACAAAATCCCCGCCCACCAATCTGGAAAGGGCT
>CAYNZH010000075.1:0-3268 GCA_964401685.1 uncultured Sphingobacteriaceae bacterium | reverse complement strand
TCGTTGCGGTCGTATTAATGGTAAATCAAAAACAATTCCCAGAGTTCCGGCTATTCCCCCCTATATTTTCCTTTTCAGATTCCTTTGTGGTGATCATGCTCAATTTCCTTCAGGCCGCATTTATACATTATTACTATAATCGCACGCTTACCGCTACGGTAAAGGAAATTCGTGACCTGAATTTACAACTCAACAAACTACTCAAAACAAGGTCCAATTTTCTGTCGGCCGTTTCCCATGAGCTACGTACCCCCCTCAATTCGGTTATCGGGAGCACTTATCTTTTGGCAGATAGCGAGATGGATGAAAGCCAACGTAAAAATGTTCAAAATTTGAAGTTTTCCGCTGAAAGCCTGCTCATACTCATCAACGACATACTCGATTTCACCAAAATGGACTCCAACCACACACGGCTGGAATCCATCCCTTTTTCGCCGCAAGAGATCGTCGAAAATGTGATGAACGCACTCCATGGGAGGGCTGAAGCAAAGTTCTTAAGCGTAAGCCTGGAGATTGACGAAGGGGCAAAAAATCTGTATGTTCTGGGCGATCCTTCAAGATTGCAGCAAATTATCTTTAACCTGCTCGGCAATGCGATAAAGTTCACGAATCAAGGTGGCGTCACGGTCAACTTGTATATAGGCAGCAGGTCCGACACAGAATTAACCCTACACATTAGGGTGACAGACACGGGCATAGGCATTGATCCAGACATGCATCATCTGATTTTTGAACCCTTTATGCAGGCATCTACCAGTATCAATCGAAAATTCGGGGGCACGGGATTGGGGCTGGCCATTGTCAAGCACTTGGTCAATCTTCACAATGGAGAAATTCGTCTGAAAAGCGCACCCGGCAAGGGAACAATCTTTCAGGTCGAACTACCCTACGTGGTTTATTTGGGTGAAACGCCCCAAATCTCGGATTCGGACAAGCAGGACACCTTCATCGGTACAGCCCGAATGCCTGAGCTCAGGGTGTTGTTGGCTGAAGACAACGAAATGAGTGTACTCTTTATGAAGCAGCTGCTCAAGAAATGGGAAATCAACGTGGTTACAGTCGGCAACGGTGAAGAGGCGGTGGAAGCCGTGATGACAGCCGCGGAACCATACCACGTCATCCTCATGGACATTCACATGCCCAAACTGAACGGCATCAAGGCAGTGGAACAGATCAGGCAAGTGGAGCAGTCAGGGTCTTACAGCAGCTTTATTATTGCGCTCACGGCTTCTGTTTCCGATGAAATGATCAAAGAATTTGAGGAATACGGCTTTGACGATCATCTCGGAAAACCCTTTCGTCCCAATGATCTTCTCCTGAAACTTCAGATTGCTTACAATTCTTACAATGGATAGCCCTAACCTGATGCTACTTCACGCTTTTCTTGGCAACAATCCAAAAGCCTAGGAAAAAGATAAGAACTGAGGTGAGCAACGCAGCGACAATATCCGGAGAAAACATATTCACGTCTATGGCGCCAGCTTCGCTCGGTCTCATAGAAGTCAGCGCGAGTGTAGGCTGGGCGTAAGGGATCAAATAGGCATATTCCCACCCAACATTTGCCGCTATAATACCGATTATAACACCGAGAAATCCTAAGCCCATGGGTTTTAAAAAATCCGACCACAGCAGGCTGAGCAAAAACTGAACGGAAAAAATCCCCATGCCGGACAAAAAGAGTTTGGTGTGAACCGCTAAAGCTTCCCGAACGAAATTGTATTCATGAAACTTCAAGTGATCAGGATCCAATAGGCCCATAAGATTTCCAGCAGCCAAGATGAAAACTGCAAACAAAATCAAGCAGAGTGCGATCAGAAAAATGCCATAGAAGAATTTTCCTCCATAAATACCCCAGCGATTGAGAGGCAGGGTGAAGACACTTTTCCACATATTGGATCGGTGCTCAATGCTGTTGATGGAATAAGCAACAAAGACAACAAAAATAGGCATTAAGAGAACGCCCATTACCCCCAGAATGATGCTCATAAAATGTCCCCAGATGATGTAACCCGGAAATTGGCTCAACTTATCGCTCTGTGAGAAATAGCCACTGGTGACGAGTCCTACGATGAGAAGTGGCAGAAGAATTGATCCCCAGAACGCCAAGGTTTTGCGGGATTTATAGAATTCTGAATATAAACTTAGGCTGAAGGATTTCATTTGAGTGGGTTTGTGATGTTCAAAAATAGGTTTTCCAGATCCATGGTCTTTCTTTGCAGGCTGTAGACTTTTAGGCCGGCTTGGACGAGTACTGAATTTATGATTGCCATTTGTTCCTTATTCTGATAAGGAAGGGAAATTCCTTGGTGGGTGTGGCCGTGCGGGGTGCTCGCGTCGAGCGGCAAGGCCTGAAAGCCCTGGGTCTCCAGGAGGCTAACTGCTTCTCCCGGTCTGTCGACTTCAAGCACTATTTGACCGGAATTTTCTGTCAAAAGTTCGGTTACGGGACCCTGGAAGAGCAATCTTCCCCTGTCGATAATGCCCACATGAGTCGCAATCTTCTCAACCTCAGACAACAAGTGACTGGAAACAAAAATAGTCTTCCCATGTATTTGGGTGAGTTCGCGCATCAGATTGCGCATCTCAATAATACCATTCGGGTCGAGACCATTGGTCGGTTCGTCTAGCACAAGAAGCTCCGGATCGCCCAACATAGCGAGTGCAATGCCCAGACGCTGTTTCATTCCCAGGGAGTATTTCCCCGCTTTCTTGTTTGCATTTTGATGCAGATGCACTGTTTCCAGTAGCTGCGTGACCTGCGCGGCCGGTACTCCCAGCAATTTTGCGCGGTTCAATAGGTTTTCGCGACCGGAAAGATGCTCATAAATAGCCGGTTGTTCGATCAGAGAACCTATTCTGCGGAGCACCTCTATACGATGTTCCCGGATATCAAGTCCAAAGAGACGAATATTTGCTTCCTTGGAGCGCAACAAATGCAAAAGCAATTTTATCGTGGTCGTTTTTCCAGCGCCATTGGGCCCCAGGAATGCATAAACACTGCCCCGTGGTACTTTTAGTGAAATGTTGTCCAGTACGAGCTGATTTCCAAAGTGGTAAGTAAGGGAATCAGTCTCAATGACGGAACCATTGGTCGAGCTGTCTGTCATAATCAAGGTTTTTTATTTTTAGAGTGCAGTTTTAGTGAATTGTTACAGGTGCGTCATGGTACAACTCTGGTTGGTTCTCCTCTGGTTCCCGATATACGTCGGAAGCTTTATCCAAAAAGATCGTTGAACACTTCCTCGATTTTGGCTACTGGTCGAATAAT
>CAYNZH010000074.1:0-3594 GCA_964401685.1 uncultured Sphingobacteriaceae bacterium | reverse complement strand
GATGCCAATTCCGTAGATATATGGTGGCTTGAAAGTAAGTAGGCAGGTGGATTTAATTTAATATCAACCGTTTATCGAGTCTTAGCTGGCAGGCAGTCATGAAAAGCTGGTGATGAATGATGATAGATATCCCTAATATATTTGTAGCAAATATTGGATTAAAATCCATAACAATTTGTGGTTCAGAAAATAAATATTTTCTTTCTAAAAATAATTCTAGATTGCGAAGTGATATAAGATTTAGCGGTAGAAGATGGTGGTGATCCTTCTATCACCAAAATTTAACTATAAGAGGTCTTTAAGATGTATAGAATTATCGCTGCATTAGTAATTTTTATAAGTTCAACTTTTAATGCATATTCTGATGAAAACGATGAGATAAATAAATTTGTAAATATAGTAGATAAAGCAACACCAATTTATCTTATATTTGAAAAGATGCTTGATGCTAACAGCAATTGGCCATTAAATGCAAAAGCAAGCGCTGTGACGGAAGAAGAACTCGGTTGCGTGAGGAACTATTTTTCTAAAGAAAATATGAGATCTCTAAAGCATAAGGAAGCGGTATCCTATGCGAAAAAAAATAGACATAAGTTAAAAGATGATATAAACCTTCTTGATAGTGGGTTGGCTGAAACGGCAGAAGAATTTTTTCGGGCTACCGCAGATAATAATTCGAAACCTCCGGTTGGTATTGCTTTGAAACTCGCCTCTCTTGATCCGGAGCATATGGAGCTTTATCGTCTACTTATGATAGATCAATTCTATTCACAGAATAACGGATTATCCAGATCATTAATGAAGTTTTTTTATAACTCTCTTGAGGGTTGCGGCGTAGATATTGAATCCATTTTCAAAAAAAATGGATAAAATTTTTCGCTGCTTATGAGTGGATGAGGTCGGTATTTGATTCTCAAGGTCAGAAAGAGGGGGTTAATTAATGAGAAAGGGAATCGCTATTTCTTCCGTAATAAATTCCTGTTAGCCACAATGATAGCTCTGCTTGGGCTGGGTTGCGCTCAACCCATAGAGGATACTTGTGGGAACTTAAAAGAGAATTACAAACTTAATGTTTAAGGAGAGTAAACGATGTTCAAGCATCTTGCGTTTTTATGTGTTGTTGCAGTATTGGCGGGTTGTGCTTCCGCTCCGAAAGTAACCACTCCCAAAGTCGCTGCCGACGCAAAGTTCCTAGTCAAGGATTTCACGCTCAATTTAAGCCAAAAAAGACAAGTTGAAGGTTATCCCACCCAGGATGAACTGTCCCAGCTAGTGTATGATGGCATCGCAGAAACCTTGGAAAACGACGGCATGATGGCAGCTCATGAAGCGAATGCCGTGCCGGTTTCAATTGTTATTAATTACCAACGCCGCTTTGCCGGTGAGGACACGCCATTTCCCTCTAAATCTGTAACCAACCCAATCGTGGGCTACAGCATCGCGATTCTGGAAGGCGATGAGGAAATAGGACGCATCACCAAATCAGGGTTGACCACCAACAAAGGTTTTCTTGGCAATCTCAAAACCGCTGCAACAATGGGAACTGGCAACGATGCCCAGACAGAAATGGCCGATGTACACCGGTTAACCGATGCGATAGTGACTGAATTAAAGAAGCTGCGGGAGTAGGTGAGGGCAAAGAAAAAGCCGATCTCTCATCCTTAAGAAAGCTCGGCTTTGATATACCTGCCAGGATTGGAAGCGCTGAGCAGATGAGTGCATTATTCCTAAAGCGGTATAGAGCGACTAGTAGCAAAAGACGGAATAGGTTGTAAGAGATGTCGTACAAATTACCTGCGTCATATTTGATCAATAACTGCCATCATCATGCCTATGATTGACAGCGCGTAAAGCACCCAGTAAGGTTC
The DNA here is from genome assembly GCA_964401685.1 of uncultured Sphingobacteriaceae bacterium. Taxonomy (GTDB): domain Bacteria; phylum Bacteroidota; class Bacteroidia; order Sphingobacteriales; family Sphingobacteriaceae; genus DASRQK01. Next base: position 1,726 of record CAYNZH010000074.1, on the reverse strand, counting down.
GCGGTACTAGAACACACAAGCGGCCTCCTGCACCCGATAGCTCTGCGGTTTTTTTGTGCCTGCATTTGGCACCATTCGCCATTTTTTATGGCCGGGTGGAGAGGCGTAATACAATACCCGCGAGGGGAATAGGCCCGGAGCAGCTTGTGTGGCTCTAGTTGACACCCGGCTTCCAGCTACTAACTGGAAGTCGTTTAAACTAAAACACACAGGAGGCTATTATGGCTAATTATTTTCTTTCGTCGCAGTTTAACTATCCGCATCCCCCTTTTTTATTGAGACTGACTTTCCTTAATGAAAAGCGACCGGCCAATTTTCACATGGACTTGAAAATCACTAACCACTAAGGAGAGTGCCATGTTGGATATTGATAACAACCAAAAGCCAGATAACGAATTCCTTTCATTAAAAAATGAATTTGTAAATCTGTGTGATGAATTTTCCGCGTTCAACAATTATTGTGCTTTCTTTTGTGAATCAGTAAGTCTGCATTCTCTAAATGATATGCAGATGGATAAAATCTGCGCGCATGGGTTGGGTCGCTTCGCTCATTCCTTGCGAAACAGGTGTCAATTTTTTGAGAATTGGCTGCAAGATCTGCATGTAAGAATGTAGTGTGAAAATCAGATAGTTCACGCTCTTTAACAATAATCTTGTATTACCCATTGCGGTTTTTAACCGCAATGGTTTTTGTTTTCAATTTTGTTGCGGTAAGTGATTCGGAATACCGCTATGAGAAAAAGCAAAAATCGTTTGGGTGTACAGCTTTAGCAATCCCACGCTTTCTCGTTAGGAAGCTCACATTCGATAATGTCTTTGTAGGAGAATTCGGCACTCTTATCGCCGTTTTCCCAGGCGGTCTTAAAGTACTCCGCGGCCTTCTCGAGATCCTTCTCTATATTGAAAGTCTTATATCCGCTCTTATAAATATGGCCGAGTGCGATGAGCGCTTCGGGATGTTTTAGTGCAGCAGATCGCTGCAGCCACGCCCAAGCTTGCGCTGACGCTCCATTGACCTCATGGATATTGGCTAGCAGGTCAAAGTTCTTATAAAGCCTATACATAGCAGAGGAATTACCACTTTCCGCCAACGGGAGATCTTCTTCAATAGAATCTATGTAGCCTTTGAATATACTAAGTCGATGTTCATCCGTTATCATTTTCGCAAACTTTTCGCGTGAAGCATCATTTGCATCCGCAAGTGATGCAAATGAAACCATGGCAAGTAGAACAAAAAATATGGGTTTCATAAATCCTCAAATTTAACGTCCGAATCAGCGGTCAATCGGGGTTTTTTTCGTGACATAAGTGCAAGCGCCACAAGAAGCCGGAGTGGAGGAGTATGGTCCGTCTGGATGCTGACAAGGAGAGTTTTCACGATTTAGTCTCTGAGTTGCTAATATTCAAAGCCTCGAGCCAAAGGCCGTTTTCTTAAAGAAGGTTTTACTTCGGTATTTGCGTAAACCTAGGCCGTAAATCTTCTGGCGTCAAGAGTTAAGGTTGATCTTCTACGAAACCCGCTTACTGCGCGCGCCGAGAATTCCGTAGAGCTCCACGCGGGACTCATCAACGAAACCGGCGACCTCAATATTCTGGCCCTGCAGGACGACAGCTTCAGCGAAAGCAAAACCCATAAGAAATCGTTCGGTATTGATATCAGCAGCGACTTTGTGTCCTTCAGCAAAGAACACGACAACAGCCGCGATGGCACGGCCAGCACCAACGC
>CAYNZH010000073.1:0-4153 GCA_964401685.1 uncultured Sphingobacteriaceae bacterium | reverse complement strand
ATTTTTTGGGTTTTCAGCTCGACCAATACGAAGCATTTTAGGATATAATTATAGAACACCAGATCGATAAAGAAATCGGCCGTCTCGGTCCGTATGTGCTTTTGTCTGGCAACGAAAGCAAACCCTTTGCCTAATTCCAGTAGGAATTGTTGCATATTATTGATTAGGGATTGTTCTAATTGACGTTCGGTATAGGCTTTTTTTGCTGGGATATTCAGAAACTCCAGTACGGCTGGGTTGCGGACAAAATCACGATTGTCCAGATTATCGTCTCGGGTCTTTTCCAACATTTCTTTTTTCACAGACCCTGGATCCTGGGAAGAAATCAGTCGTTGGTAATACAAGGTATTGATATTCCGTTCCAATTGGCGCACACTCCAATTTTGAGTTGAACTTTCATTAAGATAATACTTTCTCGCATGGCTATCTGATACCCTCATAAGAGATTGAAAATGAGACCACGATAATTCAGCAGACATCGTCTGCTGAATCTGGATCAAATCGGGGAAAGTCAAATAAAACAGACGGAAATTGCGGATATTGGTTTCAGAGAACCCTCTGCCAAAATTATTGGAGAGTTCTGCCGAAAGTTTTTTGACTATTTCGGCTCCGTATTCGGCGCGCTCAGATCCTTTTTGCTCTTCCTCAACGATACGTTTCCCGACCAACCAATATGCCTTTACCATTGATGTGTTTATAGCTTGATATGCTTTTCTTCTCCCATCTTCTATAATCACTATAACATCCGAAATCACAGTTTCCATACTATCCTGACTTATTTTTTACTAATAAATTATATCCTTTTGACAAAGATACCCACCTGTATTTAGACTAGCCGTAAAATAAATGCATGGTTGCGATTTGAGACGCTTCTGGAGTAAAAGTGACTGACGACCAATTCATTAATTTTTAAAAGCCAGCTAAAAAAGGTCCAGGCCTGGGAACGGCAGATTAAAAAGGCCAGATTACCGAAATTCAGCAGCAGCTTAACACGCTCAAAGAGCTCGGCTGGCTGGATCAATTGTACAATAGCGGCTATTTTTTTTTACTCTTTTCTTATGGAATACAATCGCTGTTTATCATTGTCTAGTCTTACATCAAGAAACTCGTAACTCATATCAGGAGTGACCAGGATAAGATGGGGGATAGCGTCTACAGTATAGTAGTCTTTTACATTCTGGAGATCCGTATGCGCATAGAGGGTTCGCCAGGGGATGTCATAATTGGTCAAAATCTGTTGAAATGACGTGATATCTTTCTCGTCATCTAAGGAAATATAGGTCATGACCAGGCTCTGACTCAGATCTGCGTAAATTTCTTTCAATAGGGGGATTTCCTCAATACATGGAATACACCACGATGCAGAAAAAATCACTAGGTTGTGCGTTGAAGAATCCTGTACTACTTTCTCCATTGCGGCAGAGGCCAAATTTACCAACGAAGTATTGATGAATTTACCATTTAGATATATTTCTATTTTTTTGGCCCATCCCGTATGGTGAAATCTGTCAGATAAAAGCGCGTAGATTTTCAATACGTCCTCCTTGGACCGAAAGTTCCCGAGATTCTCCGAGAGATTGGCTATCAAATACCGCGAGTCCGGAAATTGCTTCGCCATCATGAGATAATGCGACAGGAAATCCTCATAGGAAGCTTGTGCCTGGGTAGGACTCCCCTGAAACCATGCGAAATATGGGTCAAGAGATCTCACTGTAATATCGGACTGATCGTCCCGCACTACCAAATCAAAATCAATGAGCCTGAGTTTACCAACCCTAACAGAATCCTTGCGGACGCTCACATGGATAGGCTCGTTGTCTACTATGGACGTTTCCTTATAAACAGCGGAAATATGATTAATCTCATCCTATAACCCGATATTGACTACGGGCAATCTGTCCCTGTCCGATGAAAAAAAGCGAATCGTGGAGGAAGATGTGTCTGCCGAGTTATAGAAAGACGACAGAAGTATCAGCCGTTCGCTAGTCGTTGCGATCGAATCTGGAATTACAAATTCCCAGACAAAATCCGAGATCTTATCACCCTGAAACAATATATTGCGATCCCTGGTGTAGTCAAACGCAAATAACGAGTCAAAGTCGGCATTTTCTAACGAGACAATCAAGCGGTAATTTTTGGGTTCGATTTGCCTCGCTTGGACGTTGTCACCGAATAATAATAAGGCGATTGACACAATATAGAAAGCGATTCCTTTCACAAATAATACTACTTAGAGGTGGCTTTGTCAAAGATACGCATTTATCCCGATATTCAATTTTTCGCCGGCGCACAATACTCCAATGGCAAAGAAAATTTTGGTATCTTCTTGGACAGTATGCCAGACACATGGGGACGAACATTGATGAAGAGGCGGGCAGCTCAACTGGCCAATGAGCGAAACGAAAAGACCCCATAGGGAGTTCAAAGAATGGCTGGCTATTTTAATGGCCCCGGGTTCGTCATTGGGTGGCGCGCGTCCGAAAGCAAATATTCTAGATGAAAACAATGAGTTGTGGATTGCCAAATTTCCTTCTAAAAACGATACACTTGACAACGGAGCTTGGGAGTATCTGGCGTATCAATTGGCTGTTGGTACAGGAATACCGATGTCACCCTCCAAAATAGAAAAAATAGCTGGTAATCATCATACATTCCGTACAAAGCGTTTTGATAGGGAAAAACGTGAGCGAATTCATTTCGCTTCGGCGTTCCATGGTTTCAGGGCCTTCTTCGAGGTAACTCATTCCGCCTATACCACGATGATCATGACTGTTTCAACAGGTCAAACAACGCCTGATTGACATACAAAGTTTCTTTCCATATTTTTTTGGGAACTAAAACGCCAATTTGCTCTAAGGTTTTGAGATATTTTGATGCTGTTGTCCTAGAAACTCCCAGCCTTTCTACCACAAATTCAATTTTGCTATAGGGTTGTTCAAAAATTAGTTCCAATAGCTCTTTGTTATAAAGCTTGGAAGCATCGGTTTTCATTTTTTCTTGAGTCTGCGTAAATAAACTCTTCATTGCATCAATCTGGTTGATGGTCTGTATGGATGTTTCCTCGACGGCTTTCAACATGAATATTATCCACTCCTCCCATTGATCCGTCGTTCTTACTTCCTGAAGCAAACGGTAATAGTCGGCTTTATTTTTAATAATATAATCACTGAGGTACAATACCGGGCTATCGAGTAAGCCATGTAGAATCAGATACAGTACATTGAGTATGCGCCCGGTCCTTCCGTTACCATCATAAAATGGGTGAATGCTTTCAAACTGGTAATGTTGGATAGCCAATTTAATCAATGGCGACACTTCATTCTCTTCGTTGATATAATCTTCTAGGTTCTTCATCAATGAGAGAATGGTCTCTTTGTCGTCTGGTGGTGTATAAATTACTTTACCTGTTGCCGCATTCTTCAGAGAAGTACCAGGAAGACGTCGCAGGCCTGCATTATTTTCTTCTAATACTTTTTGGATCGCCACAATAGTATTGGTATTCAGAAAACCTTTGCTCTGGACGGCATGATGTCCTTCCAGCATTGCTTCCCGATATCGAAGCACTTCCTTTGTTGCCGTATCTATTTCGGAGCCCTTCGCAGAAATGGCCTGATAAAGTTTGTCTTGTGTGGTGATGACGTTCTCAATCTCAGAGCTTGCGCGCGCCTCCTTAAGGATCACTGCATTGAGTAAAATAGATGGATTTGGCAGGGTATGAACCAACCCTTTCAGTTCGGCCAACGCAATGGCGGACTTCGTCACTTGTCGCAATACTTTCAGTGTCTCAATTTTTGAAAGGGGCACCGGTAAAAAAGGCAGTCCATTATAGGGTGTTTCTACTTTCATCATGTGAAGTTTTTATACATGAGTGCTTTGTCATGCAAAGATAATTAAATATTTTGCACATGATAGCAGTGTCATGTAAACTTTCTTTACATGATCACCGGGCAGATAGGTGAATTGATACAACCTTATGTCGACCCCCGCATTCAATTTTTACGCTCCTGAACCCCACGCCCAGTCGCTTCGTGTAGCTACGATGCCGTGTACCTGCTGACCAGCGGCATCAGCAGCACCAGCGGGATGTTCGAGGTGCTGAGCTGCTGGATTGGAGATCATTTATTTCAATTTGGATGATAATGTCGAACGATGG
>CAYNZH010000072.1:0-4177 GCA_964401685.1 uncultured Sphingobacteriaceae bacterium | reverse complement strand
TCATTTTATCATTCCCACTGGTGTAGGAAACCTCGTTCGGGAAAACTTTAGTCTGCCCCTTCACCTCATTCGCCGAGCCGACAAAAAGCAAGGCGAAAACCGTCAGCATAGATAATAGCTGCGTCCAAGAAAGTTCAAGGGCGGAGATTCGGTTCATGTTCTTAGCAGGGATTCGTGATAATCCTTTGAATTTAAGTTTTAGGCAAGGTTTTTGCGCAACTCTTGTGCATATAAATAAAATAATTCACCTCTGATAGTGAAGTAATTGCAAAGGTAAGTCAGATCATTTGAACGTGATTTGTTCATCTCGTTCATTTCCAGTAGTAAAACACCCAGAAAAAAGCTAACTGACTCGTTATGATGTGGTTGGGAAAATAAGTGAAAGGAAAAAACATCAATCCTAAGCCGAGTTTGGTTTCGGCTTTTCAAACAGGATCGTCAATTCGGGCGTGATCGGCGAAAAAGTAGTATTTTAAAGTAGCCCCTTTCTACAAATATAATTATTTATTTTGACAAATGCAAATATTAGTGTGTTGTCGTCATAGACGCATCTACACAGATGATGAAATCAGCGATACCTAAGAATTTCTCGTCGAGCTCGCTCACTTCGCTTTGAGCAACTGTGCTGATTGTCAGGATAGATTTCCTCGAAACCTGAGAAGGCAGGTAATTGAGTATACCTTGATAGTGGTCGCTGTGAAACGAACCGTTCAGATGCAGGAAGAGCGTTTGGTCGCTTCCGCCGAGCTTACTGTTTTTCAAGATAAAGTGGGCCATTGTCGCATCTTTCAGTGCCTGAGAGTGAACCATATACTGTCCACCGTGGCCATTGCCCATAGCGATGATGTCCCTATAGGCACTTAGTGTGGTATCGACGACGAGAGGAAGGGAGGGAAGATACGATTTCGCTTCCTTGCCGAAAGATTCCAGAATCTCCGGACCGTGATAAAAGACCGCATTGGCGTAGCGCCGCGGCACATTGGTCGCGACAAACCTCAGCTTATTGGCTTTTGCAAATTCGACTAGAGGCTTGTAATCGGTTTTATAATTGGGCCAAAGGCGAGCTTCGCGCTCAAAACTACTTTGGCGAATCAGGTCTGCGAAGTATTCGTCCAGCAGGAGCTGGTCGTCCGCTTCAAACATTTCTGCTCCGAGAACAAGCTTGTCCCCGTATTTCTCATGGAGCGATTTCACCAAGGACAATTGCAACCAATGAGAAATAGGATTGTTATGGTGCTCTCCAAAAAACACGTGCGTCTTTCCTTCGACTTTTGCTATCAGGGTCTCCAGGGAAACGCGGTTGCCTTCGCGATCGTAAAGCACATAGGCTTCTTGGGCGTGAACGCACAGACTCGCAAGCAAAAGCACGAATAGGGACAGGGTATGTTTCATTTTTAGCACCATAACAATCAAATTCTCAAATTTTTATTTTATTCTTTTTAACAAATCCTCGTAATGCATTTTTGCTACGCGATCTCCGGAGCGACGTGCACTTTTGACTGTTTTTTCGATTTCGGCCAATGCGTTCTCAGCAAACATCGAATAGTCCGCGTCGATAGGGAAAGTACGCAAGCCAAGACTGGTTCTGTTTGCATCGAAAGCGGTATTTCCGACATTTGCAAAGAGGTGAGTCTGCAGAAACTGTACGTAAGTCCTTTGCAGGGATCTTCTGAAATGATCCAGCTCCACGTCGGTGTCAAAGATGGCTGCGTTGAGCATAGCCAGTAGGGTCGGAACATCCCACTGTTCCCCGCTGCGGTTTTGCCACTCCTGTAGACGACTAAAATTGTTTGCGTGCATCAGCCTGGTCAACACAGTATTTTGTACGCGGGTAATTCTTTGCAATTCGCCTTCATCAGAAACCAAATCGATGATACTCGCATCGAGCAACCAGCTCGGAGTCTTGAATAGTTGCTCCCCCAGGAAACGGACTGCGGCGATCTGCTCTTCTGCCGGGACGGGCTCGTAAATCGCTCCTGGTTGGTCCATGGACTTATGATCTTGGTGTATTCCGCCGACGGTTCTTTGTACATGGAAAACATACTGCCTCCACTGACCGAAAACCGTCTCGTAGCGATCGACCATTGCGTCGTAGTTATCGCCCTCTTTGTAGCTCCACTCGCGTAGATTCTCAAGAATGCGCTGTAGATTTTTTATTCCATAGGTGCTGGCACGAACGACATCATCGCCCAGATCTTCGGTTTGGGCACGGGGATCATTTTGCCTTTCGAACATACCCGTTTGTTTGCTATAGCGATAAATAGGATCGTTGCCTTTCTCTTCGATCAAGCGATTCAAAATCGGCGTTTCATCCTGCGGAGTACTTACATTTGGAAATACCCGGTATCCCCAGTTGATGGAATAATCATCGTAAGGACCGATAATGGGAGAGAAGTTTTGCACGCCATCTTCCGGCTGCGCGATGTAGTTGAAACGAGCATAATCCATAATGGAAGGGGTCGATCCGTGTACGTCTGTAAATGTTTTGGATCGTAAAGAATCGACTGAATACGCCCGGCTCGCAATGAAATTATGCGGTAGACCCAGCGCGTGTCCCACCTCGTGAGCGGCAATATAGCGAATCAATTCGCCCATGACCTCGTCATCCAAAACTCTTTTTCTAGCCTCAGGATTGGCGGCAGCGGTTTGAACAAAGTACCAGTTGCGGATAAGGTTCATGACATTGTGAAACCATCCAATATGGCTACTGAGGATCTCACCTGTACGGGGATCGGCCACGTGGGGACCATAGGCATTTTCAGTTTCGGAAGCCAAATAGCGAATGATGGAATAGCGGGTATCGGTTACACTCCAGGTCGAATCTTCCTCCCGAGTAGGTGCATCCTTTGCGATGATCGCATTCTTAAAACCTGCTTTTTCAAATGCGGACTGCCAATCTTCGACACCTTGTTTCAGGTAGGGAATCCATTTGGCAGGTGTCGCTGGGTCTATATAAAAGACAATAGGCTTGACAGGCTCACTCAATTGGCCAGCAAAATAGGCGGCCGGATCCTGAGGTTCCAAACGCCAACGACGAATGTAGGACGTTTTCGCCACGCCCTGCTCATTGAGACCAAAATCGGTTTGCTGCTGGGCAAAATACCCGATGCGGCGATCTTCCAGACGTGGGATCATCGGATTGTCCGGCAGAAGCACGATGCTATTCGATATTTCAAAGGTCAGACGGCCTCCGTTCGACTGCGACATCATCGGGTTGGGAGTCTTGTATGTTTTGGTCGTGGTCAAATGAATATTGTTCGGAAAAGACACGATTTCGTTGATGAAACTCTTACCAGGCTCGATGGCTCCGATCTGGTACATCTTTTTTATGGGCGCGTTTGCACCGAATGCGATCTCGTCTCCCTTGGCAAAGCTGGTCACATCGATCAGCACACTACGTTTATCATCACTTTCAGCGATGACGTTGAAATCTGCAAAAATCGGTGCGACATTGGAATTTAGAAAAGCCTCATAAATGGACGAATCCCCGTTGATTACGTTGTTATAGGTACGCAAGCGGATGAAAATCTTCTTGTCCACCCTTTCCCAGGTCAACACATTTTCGGCAATCTGCTCGCCTCCGTGCTTGATGGTTCTCGGAGTTTTGGAAAATCGGGTCACCATCAGCATTTCCTTATCCAGGAGCGAATTTGGAATCTCAAAATAGTATTTGTCCTTTACTTTATGGACGTTGAACATCCCGATGGTCGATTCGACGTCACCTTTAAGGACCTCATCAAAGGACTTGAGCTGGGCCGGAGGGGGTTCGGTCTTCAGGGAGTCTTGGGAGAATCCCTCGAAGGGTATGGCGCTCATCAGCATCAGGCATACAAACGCCGCAATCATTCTCGTTTTTTGGAAAACTTTCATTTTTAAAATATTGGTTCTAATTTGTGTAAATCTGTTTGGTAACCACCTTTCAACACTTCCTGAAGGTAGTCATATTTAGCTTGCATGACTTCAGATTTGACTCTTTTGTTGCCTGAAGGCGTGCTTTGGGTATAATAAAATTGCTCTTCTATCTCCTCAGCGCTATACTTGGCGATGGTTTTCACCCACTCGATCACATCATTGATGCGGGTCGGCGCGGTGGTCTGCCCCGAACGGGTCGGCATAGACCAGTACCCTAAGGCCTTTGGATTGGGTTTATCCGCAGCAGTCGACGCAATGGTAAAAT
>CAYNZH010000071.1:3029-4273 GCA_964401685.1 uncultured Sphingobacteriaceae bacterium | reverse complement strand
TCCTCCATAATACCCGCAACTAGATATTCCGTAGGGGTTGTACCGAAACTGGGTACGTCGTAAACGCGCTGCCCTATTGGATTTTTACCTGCGAAATATCGCTGGCTGAATGATTTAGATAGAATAACCTGCTGAATATCGTCGTTGGGAGAGAGATCTCCTTGAGCAATGAATTTAATATCAAGCAATCCCAATGCAGCCGTATCCGCATGGAGCATCACCGCATCTATCGGTATCTGAGCGTTTTTTTCGACTTTAAGATGTACGTCGACAGGGTAGATTTCACTATACTCCACGACTTCTGGGAACTGTTGTTTCAGCGTAGGAGCGAGACCCGTATATACCGTCCCACCTTTCTGGCCGTAATCCCCGGCACCTTCTCTGATGCTGAGCAAACGATAAGTGTCCGCCGATTGAGCCCAGTGCTTGTCATAAGACAATTCGTCGATGACCACGGTTCCGATCAGCAAACAAGCGGTCATACCCAGAGTCAGCCCAAAAACATGAATAAAGCTGTACAGTTTCCCTTTTCTCATCGCCCTCAGGGCAATTTTTATGGCGTGTTTCATTGAGCGTTCTGATGATCATAATTTCGGTATCCGATATAAAGCTTTACAAATCTTGCGCCATATCGTTAATCGGCTGTTTGATAGCTAATTATAAAGGTTTACTATTTGTGTGGTGTTCAAAAATGAACACTTTTTTGTCCGTTAATGGACAGTACAGTCCCCGGGATGACTGTGAATGAAAAATTGTACGATTATTTGTACAATAAATAATATATTGTTAGATTTGCATTATGATTACGACATATTCAGATTTTAGGGAGAAATTGAAATCGCATTTAGACGAAGTGTTGCGGAGTCACAGTCCTTTGTACGTCACCCGAACCAAAGGTGAAAATGTCGTCGTGTTGTCTGAATCGGATTATGAAAGTCTGTTAGAGACTTTTTATTTGATGAAATCTCCCAAGAATGCACAGCGTCTCCAGCGCGCAGTCGAGCAGTTTGAACAAGGCAAGGGTAAAATCAACGAATTGATCGAAGAATGAAGATTGTCTTCATGGACGACGCATGGGATGATTATCTCTATTGGCAGCAGAGGGACAAGACTATATTGCGGAAAATCAATGGATTGGTCAAAGAAATAGCGCGAACTCCATTTCTCGGTACCGGTAAACCCGAACCATTGAAAGAAAATCTGGCTGGATGCTGGTCACGACGAATCAACCTGGAACATCGTTT
>CAYNZH010000071.1:0-2929 GCA_964401685.1 uncultured Sphingobacteriaceae bacterium | reverse complement strand
CAGAGCAGAATATTTAAGAAAGAAATATTTTAATGAGAGAAATCAAAAAATCTAAGACACATACTTTAGAAGAATTGACCGATCAGTATGTTGGTAAGATTGGCACATTAAAGCGTGATGAATTTGACAACGAGCTTCGGCTTGACTTATTAGGCCATGCCATAAAACAAGCGAGACAGGAAAGAAACCTAACTCAGGAACAGCTTGGTGAGCTTGTAGGTGTGAAGAAGGCACAAATTTCTAAAATTGAAAATAGTGCAACGGATGCGAGGTTCACGACCATCCTAAAGGTATTTACCGCATTGGGAGCTAAAGTCAATTTTAACGTTGAGTTGGACGATCAAACGGTAGTTTACTAATTATTCATCCCTCAGCGAATCTACCGGATTGGCCACAGCCGCGCGAATGGCTTGCCAGCTCACGGTGATTAAGGCCACCGCTACTGCACTCGCTCCGGCAATCGCAAACATCCACCACTCAATATCGATGCGGTACGCAAAATCTTCTAACCATTGATTCATCGCCCACCAGGCAACCGGTGAAGCGATGACAATGGCCAAACACACAAGTTTCACAAAGTCCTTTGATAGTAGCGTCACAATACCGCTGACCGACGCTCCTAGCACCTTGCGGATGCCGATTTCTTTGATACGCTGGAAAGCTGTGAGCGTGGCTAAGCCGAACAAACCCAGGCAGGAAATCAATATAGTTACCCCGGTTGCAAGGTGGATCAACCTGGCAGTTCGGTGCTCAGTCTCGTAGAGATTTTTAATTCTTTCGTCTACAAAATGGTAGGAGAAGGGGGCCTCAGGATAGATACTTTTCCATTCATTCTCCATTGTGAGGAAACTTCTTTGCCACTGTTTTCTGTCCTCCGGTAAACGTATATGGAAAGTCTGCAAATTACTGCGCTTGGCAGATGCTCCGAGTAACAGTGGTTCAATCTCATTACGGAGGGATTTTTGGTGGAAATCTTTAAAAACCCCTACAATGGGATAGCCGTGGCCTGCTCCTTGAAGCGGAAAAAGGAATTCACCGATAGCCTGTTCGGCCGATGTTAGCCCTAATAATTTTAATGCCGACTCATTGATAAGAACATCCCGCATGGTATCCGTTTGCTGTATATTGCGCCCAGCTATCAATTCGATACGGTATAAGTCAAGGAAATCCGCGTCAATGTACTTTCGTGGAGTCATGAGTTGCACCTGGCCGGTGTCCGAGGAAAAATAATAGGCGCTGCCCCAGTGGTTATTGTTCTGGGGATCATGCCCCATGGCCACCGCGGCGATTTCCGGATATTTCTCGAGCGCCTTCTTGTAGAGGAATGGATCTACATCGGCGTTTTCGTAAGATTTGTAAGGCATGCTCATGGTCACCACCGCGTCATGATCAAAGCCTAGATCCTTGGTCAGAGTATAGTTGAGTTGATGTCCGATGATCAGAGCGCTAACAATAAAGAACTGTGCAATAATGAATTGGAAAACGATCAGTGTTTTACGTAGTGTCAGCCGTGTGCCCTGAATGCGGGTCTCGAGTTGTCCTTTCAGGGTTTCGATGGCACGTACTCTATTGATGAGGTACGCGGGGTAAATACCAGCGAGCAGCGAAATTCCAACAATTAACGCAACCAGAAATAGGATGATGTACGCTGTCTGGTCGAATTCCAGCATTCCCGTAGGGGTAAATTCCGGGTATATTTTACGGAAGAGCCGGACCATTGGCCAGGAGAGAAACAACGCAAACACGGTAATGCAGGCTGTTTCTACCAGAAAACCGGTAGTTAAGTATCCCGGTTTTGCACCTAAAGTCTTACGGATCCCGATCTCCTTTGCCCTTTGCGGTACTTGCGCTGTGCTGAGATTCACGTAATTGATACAGGCTAAGAGAAGCAAAAAACCGCCGATGGCAATCAGTCCGTAAAGCACTTTTTTGTCTGCTGCCTGTCCAGATGTATCGATCTGACGGTAGAAGTGTTTTTCACCTAAGGGAAATGCCCGGAATACAGTGCTAAACCCGTACTCGGCGTGATCCTTTCCAGCCACATCCTCATAACGTTGCTGCGCAATGCCGATCAAATGATCCAACGACACTTTATTCGATGTTTTGACAAACAGAAGATGGTTGGAATTCATGCCATGCCAGGTGTCTTGATGCCAATCCCGATCACGGATAGGTAGAAAAAATCCCGCTTGGAAACTACTCGGAAAGGGGAGGTCTTTCACGATACCCGCTACTGTCAATGGGATGGTGTCCGCCAAGATCGTCCGACCGATTAAGTCCGCCGGATGAGCATCCGGAAAGTACACTTTCGCTTTTTTCTCAGTCAGGACTACTTGATTTGGATCAGAAAACGCTGATTCTACTGAGCCGGCAATCCATTCATAGGGTAGCATTTCGAAGTAGGAAGGAAGGGTAGCCACCAGATTCCATTGATCATCAAAGACTAATTCCTCCCCTCCACTTCCCTGAGGCACAAATAGCCGTTCAAAATACTGATTGTAAATTGGGACAACAAGCGCATCTTCCAAGGACTCGGCCGCCATCAGAGGGGGCATTCCCAAGGGAACGCCTGCAAAATCCGCATTCGGATCCGCTGCTTCGCCAGACACAATTTGATAGATATGCTCTAGATCGGGAATTTTTTTATCAAAGGAAAACTCGTAGTGCACCATGCTGAACACAAGCCAGCAGGCGCTAATACCTATGGATAGGCCGATGATATTTAGCGCAGTAAATAGTTTGTGCTTCCACAGATGGCGCAGCGTAGTTTTGATTGTATTTTTCATCATTCGATATCTGCCTTTTCGGATGCACTTACTGTGCCGTACTTTCAACTAGGTTTAAATCAACTAATTGCGTTTTCTCAACCCTCCTCCCGATGTCCGATTTCGGACACCTCCTGTTCAATAGTGGACGGGATGCATCATTT
>CAYNZH010000070.1:0-4547 GCA_964401685.1 uncultured Sphingobacteriaceae bacterium | reverse complement strand
TTGATAAACTCCCGGTTCATAAAGTCGCCAGTCTCCTGCTGGTTGAACACATTTTGATCCATCCACTTGCAGGGGCCACACCACTCCGTGTAAATGTCCACGAAAATGGGTTTATTAGCCTCTTTTGCCCGAGTCAATACGCTCTGCCAGGAACCGCCATTTTCTATAAAATTGTATGCCTTGACTGAAACTGCTCGCCCAAATGCCGGATACGAGAAAAAAAATTATCAACACTTTTTTCATAGGATTCGTGTTTATATAGTGGATAACTTGTTAGTTTCGAGCAACTAAGGTAGGAACAAAAAATCAATAATGTAGTCTATCGGCTTGATCCACTGATGTTTATTGCCAACATTGTACAATGATTTTATCGTAGAGCACACATTGTCAGTGAGTTAGGGTAGCGAATAAGCGAATAGGTAAAGCATTGATATTCAGCCCTCACGTATGCTGCACAAAAAAGGCCAATAGGGAAAACTCAAAGAGATACGGAATTCATTATATTTGGTCAAAACAAAAAAACAAAATTATGGAAGTTTCGTTAAAGCAAGTAAATGATGCAGTCCACTTCGAGGGGCGCGGGCAAATCCCAAACGTAAGTGTTCAAATCGATGGACCAGAGTCCATCGGTGGGGTTGACGCAGGAGTGAGGCCCATGGAGTTGGTGCTGATGGCTTTGGGATCATGCAGTGCCTTGGACTTTGTGACAATACTAAAAAAACAAAAACAAAAGCTTCAGCAGCTAGATATCAGAGTGATCGGAAAACGAAGGGAGGAATCCCCCCGGATCTTCACAGACATACACTTGATTTTTGAAATGCACGGAGATCTAGATCAGGTAAAAGCCGAAAAAGCAGCCGAGCTAGCCGTGAAGAAATATTGTTCAGTGCATGACATGCTCGTCGCAGGAGGAATTACGATTACCTATGAGCTGAAAATTGTACAGTAGGTTCGTTTTCTTAACCTGGTTCAATGTCCAGCGACTCAAGTTGCCCTACTTTTGTAATGAGAAATAGACAAGAATATTAACATTAAAATTTATTATTATGGCAACAACATGGAAAATTGACCCAACACACTCTGAGGTCGAATTTAAAATTAAACACTTGGTAATTACAACCGTATCTGGTCGCTTTAAAAGTTTCGACAGTACAGTTACAACGCAGGCAGAAGACGATTTCTCCGATGCTGATGTGCGTTTTGAGATCGACGTTGACAGTATTGACACCAACCAGGATCAGCGAGATGGACACTTGAAATCTGCAGATTTCTTTGATGTAGAAAACCACCCTAAAATCACATTTCAGTCTACATCTATCCGTAAAGATGGCGATGACCTTGAGCTGGTGGGCGATTTGACGCTTCGCGGAAATACCAAACCCGTGACACTGAAAGCCGAGTTTGGCGGTACCGTCGTCGATGGTTATGGCAATCACAAAGCAGGATTTGAGGTTTCCGGTGAAATTAGCCGTAAGGAATTTGGTTTGACATGGAACGACGTCACCGAAGCCGGATCAGTCGTCGTGAGCGATAAGGTCAAGTTGCAGGCGAACGTTCAGTTTGTGCGCCAATAATCAACCATGTGTCCGACTCCGTGCACGTGGGTCACGAATGAGCATCTTTGAAAAAAAGAGGAAAAAATTCCGTATTTTTGCCCGATTGAACGGGTCGTAAACCTTATTAACGAACGTTCGTTAATATCAGATAAATGGCAGAAAGCAAAACAACCCTCCCACCTATGGATTCCAGAGAAGACGGACAGATCGAGGTTTTTGGGGCGAGGGTGCATAATTTAAAAAATATCGATATCAGTTTTCCGCGAAATGAGCTCGTTGTGGTGACTGGTTTGAGTGGTAGTGGAAAGTCGTCACTGGCTTTTGATACCATTTATGCCGAAGGGCAGCGCCGGTACATGGAGACCTTCAGCGCGTATAGCCGCCAATTTATGGGCGGTATGGAGCGGCCGGATGTGGACAAAATCAATGGCTTGAGTCCTGTAATTGCCATAGAGCAAAAGACTACCAGCAAAAATCCCCGCTCCACGGTCGGGACGATCACGGAAATCTACGATTTTATGCGCCTGCTCTACGCGCGGATTGGCGAAGCCTACTCCCACGCAACGGGCAAGAAGATGGAGAAGATGAGCGACGACCAGATCGTCGCCCGTATTTTGACGCAGTTCGATGGTCAGCCCGTCCACGTGTTGGCCCCAGTCGTAAAGGGGAGGAAAGGGCATTACCGAGAGCTGTTCGAGCAGATACGGAAACAAGGATATGTGAAAGTAAGAGTGGATGGACAGATCATGGATCTGCGACCCAGGATGCAGTTGGACAGATACAAAGTGCACGATATAGAGGTCGTCATCGACCGTTTCTATGTTAGCGAAAAGGATCGCAATCGCCTGTACAACGCAGTAATCGAAGCCATGAAAATGGCCCGAGGCGTCATCAAACTATTGGACTCCAGCGAGGCTCCCTTCTTTTACAGCCGCTTTCTGATGGATCTCGATACAGGCATTTCCTATGACGAGCCCCAACCCAATACTTTTTCCTTCAATTCACCCTACGGCGCCTGCCAAAAATGCGATGGGCTGGGCTTTGTCGTCGCGGCGGACCCAGATGCGGTTTTTCCCAATAGAAAACTAAGCGTGGCCAAAGGCGGAATTGCCCCGCTCGGAGCAGAAAGTGGTTCCTACCCCTTCCAAATGATAGAGGCGGTTCTGGGACATTTTGGGTTGACAATGAGTACACCTGTAGAAAAATGGCCGGAAGAAGCGATAGACGGCATTTTAAATGGCATTGATGAGCCTGTCTCCCTGTCAAAATCCTATTCTGGAGTGAGGGGAAGCAACTATAGCCGTCCTTATGAAGGGCTGTTTAATTTTCTTGAACAGTACTACCAGCGCCTGGGTTTGAACAGTAACAATTTAGACGAATACAGGGAGAAGGTGACCTGCCCTCTTTGCAAGGGCGCCCGCCTAAAGATAGAATCCCTTCATTATAAGATCGCGGGAAAAAATATTCACGAACTATCTAGCATGGACGTGAGCGCGCTGCATGCGTGGTTTTCGACCGTGCAAGCAAAGCTTACCGATCGCCAGCAAATGATTGCGACGGAAATTTTAAAGGAGATCAGCGCTAGACTAGGATTTCTCCTGGACGTGGGTCTTACCTACCTGACAATGAGCCGCCCATCAGGATCCCTCTCTGGCGGAGAAGCTCAGCGGATCAGGCTCGCTACGCAAATTGGCTCCCAACTGGTCAATGTCCTTTATATCCTGGACGAACCCAGCATAGGCCTACATCAGCGGGACAATGAAAAGCTGATCCATTCGCTGAAAAACCTCAGGGACATTGGCAACTCCGTTTTGGTGGTCGAGCATGACAAAGACATGATCATGGAAGCCGATTACGTGATCGACATGGGTCCCGCCGCGGGAAAGCTTGGTGGTCATGTGGTGGCTCAGGGCACCCCTTCGCAGATCCTGGCAAGCGATACACTTACGGCTCAGTACCTCAACGGCGTGAAGAGCATAGCCCTGCCCGAGAAAAGGCGAAAGGGAAACGGAAAGTTTCTCACCCTTCATGGCGCGACGGGTAACAATCTCAAAAACGTGGACCTGAAACTTCCATTAGGATGTCTGGTGCTGGTCACTGGCGTGTCCGGAAGCGGAAAATCCACCCTTGTTTCTGAAACGCTCTATCCGATTTTGAACCATCATTTTTTCAGAGCTAAAAAACATCCTCTCCCTTACCAAAAAATATCGGGACTAAAGGACATTGACAAGGTGATTGAGATCGATCAAAGCCCGATCGGACGGACTCCCCGCTCCAATCCGGCCACCTACACCGGAGTGTTTTCCGATATTCGCACCTTATATGTTCAACTACCTGAATCGAAGATCAGAGGCTACAAGCCCGGGAGATTTTCCTTCAATGTGAAAGGCGGACGCTGCGAAGTCTGTAAAGGCGCGGGCCTTAGGGTTATAGAGATGAATTTTCTCCCCGATGTACAGGTTCCCTGTGAAAATTGCCGCGGACACCGCTATAATCGCGAAACCCTTGAAATCAGATACAAAGGAAAGTCGATCAGCGATGTCTTGGACATGAGCATAGACGATGCGGTCGCATTTTTCGAACATATTCCGTCAATTTACCGCAAGATAAAGACCTTGCAGGACGTTGGTCTGGGATACATTACCCTGGGGCAGTCATCGGTAACCCTCTCCGGGGGCGAGGCCCAGCGTGTAAAACTGGCAACTGAGCTGTCTAAAAAGGATACAGGAAACACGTTTTATATTTTGGACGAACCCACGACCGGCCTACACTTTGAGGATGTGCATGTATTGCTTGGCGTTCTCAATCGTTTGGTTGACAGGGGGAATACTGTTCTGGTCATCGAGCACAACCTGGATGTGATCAAGGTCGCGGATTGGGTAGTTGATCTGGGGCCAGAGGGCGGGCATGGTGGCGGTGAAATCCTTTTCAGTGGTAAACCCGAAAATCTCATCAAGGTGGAACGCAGCGAGACTGCTAAGTTTTTAAAAG
>CAYNZH010000069.1:0-4663 GCA_964401685.1 uncultured Sphingobacteriaceae bacterium | reverse complement strand
TGTAACAATTAACTTAGTTTATTACTTAATTTCCGGTTAACATTGACTTAACATCAACGCCGTACTATTGCAGTAAATTTTATTGCTGGAAATGAGTATTCAAAAAATGTTAACAAAGATGAGAAAAGGGATTGGCCTGATGGCCATCCTGATCAGTGCGAGCACTGGTGCTTTAGCTGAAGAAAGCGGCGCGTTGCAGGGCGTGATCAAAGATGCCGCAGACAATTCAGTCATCCCGGGCGCAAATGTCCGCATAGTCGGATCCGAGATCGAAACGGCCACTGATGACCAGGGATCTTTTTCCCTCAGAGGGCTCTCCTCAGGTCTTTATATGGTACAGGTGAGGCATTTGAGTTATCAAACCCTGACCATCTCCGAAATAGAAGTCGTCAGTGGTAAACTTACCGAACTGGAAATCACCCTTGAACCCATGGCCGAAGTCATGGAAGCGGTTGTGATCTCCGCACGGGTCAATAGGGAAAGCGATATTACCCTGCTGGCCGAGCGGCAGAGAGCCTCCGTGGTGGTTCAGAAAGTCGGTGCGCAGGAGCTCAGCCGAAAGGGACTGTCCAATGTAGGGGAGGGCGTCTCCAAGGTCGTCGGCGTCGCGATGGTTGGAAACAAGTCTTTATTTGTCAGAGGACTAGGCGATAGGTACAATCAGGCCAGCCTCAATGGGCTACCTATTCCCTCGCCAGATCCAGATGTAAAACTCATAGAGTTGGATATATTTCCCAGTGGAATCGTGGAGCATATCGATGTATTGAAGTCCTTCAATGCGGCCTATTACGGAGATTTCTCGGGCGGAACCATAGATATTGCAACCAAGAGCCACCCTGAACGCAGCTTTCTCAAGGTGGGTCTTTCCACCGGCTTCAACGCCAACAGCACAGGCAAATCCTTCTGGGGCTCGCCACGTACAGCAGGTAATCTACTCGGATTTGGCCGCTTAGGCCGCGCTATGCCTGAAATTGTGTCCGAGCTACCCGTGTATGATTCCTACCATCAGGACAATAGAGATCCGCAGTTTCAGACTTCCTGGGTGCCCAAGCAGTTTACTGCACCGGTGAATACCGGCCTTTCTATATCAGGAGGCGACAACCTACGTATGGATGATGGCTCTTCCTTTGGTTATCTGTTTACTTTGTCGGCAAAAAATGATTATACCTTCGAGCCAGGGAAATCTGCCTGGTACAACGCGCAGCAGGAATCGATTTACGATTTTGCTACCCGGTCCTATGCTTACAATACCAATACCTCGGGTTTGTTGAGCCTGGGTTTCAAACCAAATGCTCACGCCGAGTACTCTTTTACGGGACTTTTTGTGAATGACTCCAAGGATGCGGTTCTCGAAAACGAAGGCGATAACTGGGATCTGGGCGAGGTTTACGGAAGAAGAAACACCTTGATTCAAAATACTCTGTGGACAGGGCAGCTATCGGGCCGCCAGCAACTGAAGGAGGGATTGTCCCTGGAGGGGGCTTTTGGCTATACCCAGACACAGGGTAGCCTGCCCGATCGTACACAGCTGATGGTGGAAGCCCGGGAGGGGGAGCAGTATCAGTTTTCAGCAAATGGGATCACGGATGTCAACCGCTATTTTTCTCAGCTTGAGGATCATGATGGTTCTCTTCACCTTCAGCTGGATGGCAAGGTATCCGAGCAGCGCTTTGGCTTGCAGGCATACAGCTTCGGCATCGACACCAGGATCAAAAGACGGCAGTTCGAAGCCCGGCAGATCGATGCTGATGCGCGCGGGATCAGGAGCTATTTCAGTCTGGATGAGTTAGACGAGATTCTGTCGCCCGGACGCCTGGGCATTGGGGATCAAAATTCCTGGCGCTACAAGGAAATCCCCAACGAGCAGAATAAGTACCGCTCGGCTATGGAGATTTTCGCACCTTTTGCGCAGGCCAATTTTCTCTGGAATGATCGCTGGGATCTGACTGCCGGACTTCGCTTTGAACAATCCCGTCAACGTACGGATTACAAGCTGAGCCGGGATATTATTTCCGCTCCCTACAGAAGCAGGACGCTTTCTGGAAGCGATCTGCTGCCCAGTCTTTCGTTGAAGTATATTCTGGACGAGAGATCTAATCTGCTTGTGGCGGCGAGCAAAACGATCGCCAGGCCGCTATTTACCGAGGCGGCGCCTTTTCGCTATAGTGAATCGGCCGGGACAGCCCAGCGCCAAGGAAACCCAGCTTTGAAGAACGGCTCCGTTTATAACCTGGATCTGCGCTACGACTTATTCCCTTCGCCAGGGGAACTGTTCTCCGTGTCTCTCTTTGGCAAGCAACTCTATGATCCCATTGAGCTGGTCAGGCTGAGCGGAGCCGAGCCTATGTTCTCCTTCGTTAACTCCGATCGCGCGGTAGTAGCCGGTATTGAAGTCGAACTAAACCGCAATCTGGGTCGGCTGTTCCGCGCAGAGGCCGGCCTGTTGAGCAATATGTCTGTAGGTTTCAACGGATCTTACCTTTATTCTCAGATCGAGTTCATTGAGAGTAAGCTCAAAGACAAGGGCGTTCCCTTTTACCCGACCAACTTCAAACGGCCTCTATTCGGTGCATCGCCCTATCTGATCAATGCCGATCTTTCCTACAAAGCGGACTGGAATAGTCAGAGCCATACATTATTTACCATGACCTACCATGTCTTCGGAAAAAGACTGTTCCTGGCCGGATCAGATGGAACCGGGGACATCTATGAAATGCCGGTCAACGGGCTGAACGCGGTAATCAATACCAAAGTCAACCGTAGGTTGGGGATAGATCTTCAGCTAAATAATCTCCTGGATTCCAGACATGTCTTTAATCAGGAATTTGCGACAAACACGTTGGAGTACATCAATTTCCGAGAGGGGATTTCGGCGGGTATTTCGGTCAATTACACTTTTTAAGCATTAAGAAGCAAATTAATAATAAATTAAAAACTCAGTAACATGAAAAATTTGAATTTTAGAAACACCGCCTTTGCGCTGATGGCATTCGCAGCAGTTTCAATGTCCGCATGCAGTGACGATCCAGAAACTCCTCCAGTGGACGGGCAGGAAGGAATACTTCCCGCTAACTCGGAGCTTTCCGGTGATATTTCCAAGGACATTACTCTAGGTGCTGGAAATACCTACTTTTTGCGGGGCGGTGTGCACGTGACCGATGGTGCGGTCCTCACGATTGAGGAGGGGGTTACCGTAAAAGCCATTACCAATGCAAAGGATGACTATGCCAATACCGCCTATCTTTTGGTAGAACCTGGTGCCAAGATCGAAGCTGAGGGCACGGCTGATAAGCCTATTGTCTTTACTTCCAATGCGGCAAATCCCGCGCCACAGGATTGGGGAGGAATTATTCTAACGGGTAAAGCCCCAGTAAACAATCCAGGCGGCAGCACGGCATCGGAAATGGGCGACGGGGTCAACTACGGTGGAACCGATCCCAACGACAACTCCGGAACTCTGAAATACGTCCGGGTTGAGTATACAGGCAAAAAGCAGAGTCAGGATGCCGAGCACAACGGCTTTACCTTTGAAGGGGTAGGAGCAGGAACAACTTTGGAATACCTTGCAGTCTACAAGGGAGCGGACGATGGCATTGAATTCTTCGGCGGTACGGCGAACCTGCGTTATGCTGTGGTCAATGGTGCCCAGGATGATCTTTTTGACTATACCTTTGGTTGGTCCGGTAAGGGACAATTTTGGGTGGGTATACAAGGCGATGATGTCGCCGATCGCGGTATAGAAGCTGATAATAATGGGAGCAATAATGCGCTCCGTCCTCTGTCCAATCCAATTTTGTCTAATATCACGCTCGTCGGGTCCCGCGATGCCATGACGAACGACAATCCTGATGCCGCAACTGAGGCTGATAAAGGGAAAACCATTGGGTTGAAACTACGTGCAGGCACTGGAGGACAGTTTTACAACTTTGTGATCTACGGATTCAACCACGGTGTCGACGTACAGCATGATTTGACTGTTGCCAATGTGCCTGCTGGAGATTTGTTGATTGCCAACTCTGATATTTTCGGTCCAAACCTTTGGAAATTTAGCCCAGCTCTGCCGGGCGAGAACCCTTGGAACAGTGTTAGCACAAGCGCTGACGATACCCCGTCCTATATGCAAGGATACATCGGAACTTCTGCACAGGGTGCTATTGATCCAAAAACCTTGGATTCGTGGTTTGAAAGCGCCAATTACAAAGGTGCTGTCCAAGCCAGCAACAACTGGGTGACCCGCGGAAACTGGGCCCGTTTGAACTGAATACAAAAAAATTACTTCTTGAGTTATACCGCCCGGGCAAAGCAAAGTCCGGGCGGTTTTTTTTGCTTTATAGAGTGCTAGGGTATATAGCTCGGATTAATTTCCATATGCATGATACAGAAACTCGCTGATAGTAAATTTTTAATAAGCAGTATAAACGTTTAAATACGCCAAGCGTTTCGTCCAATTGTGGTTCTGAGAACTTATGACCTAAACGTTTGGGAACGGGTATTCGCGGGAAAATGCTATCTATTAGATACTAATGATGGACACGAAAAAACATTGTACAACACTCGCAAAACACCGAAACCGCACGCACAAAAGGAATCCGGTTTTATCGAACTATTGCATTCTCATCAATAAATATAAAGGAATCTTTGATCAATCGAGATTCAGCCTTTT
>CAYNZH010000068.1:0-5212 GCA_964401685.1 uncultured Sphingobacteriaceae bacterium | reverse complement strand
GAGCACTGAGGCTATCACAAATGCCGTTACTAAACCTTTTTTCATACTTAAGAATTTAAAAATTAAAAATTTAACCTTTTTGCTTACTCTAGTCAGTTTTCAGCTTTCCCTGTTTTTTTGCATTATGCATTCACGTTGCAAATCTACAATATGCTTTGATAAAAACAAATTTTTTTTTACTTGGCCTTATTTTTTTTATTTCCCCCCATTTTTAGATTTAACCCCGCTGTTTATCAATTAGTTACGCCGCAAAAAGCAGCCAAAAAACGTCTATTTCCAGACAAAAACAAAAAATATTTTTTTAAAAAAATGCATTTTCCTGCTCAAAAAACGCAGATTTTTAGAGAATTAACGACTTCCTCCCAATAATCGTTGTTGGTAGCCTTCTAATATTTTCTCGATACGATTATGTGTTGCATCGGAATTATTTTCAGCACTGATCATTCCGAAGCGATTCAAAATAAACAACGCATTTTGCATGTTTTCCATCTCATGGTTGGGTTTGGTCTCGGCGATGGCGGCGTAATAATTGAGTAGCTCGTCCAGATAAGTAACATTGCGGTCGATTGTCTGTTCGGCTTCTTCGTTCATGCCCACTTGATACATATTGTCGGCGACAAAGGTATATCCATAAGAATCCATTATCCGGTAAAGGCGCTCGGGCATGTTGTCCAGTGCATCCTGCAAGACCTCCCGTGCTTGTTCGGTTTTCCCCTCCCCGATTAACGCCTCTGCTCCCGCGGAATAGATGTTATTCAGGATCAAACTGATCATCCGGTAGGATTCGGGATCCAGGTAGGGAGAATCCTTCATATTTCCCCAAACATATTTGTCCTTGATGGCCTTATATATAGCATCACCTTCGACAGGCATGCCCTGCTGTTTCTCTTCCTCTGGAAACGCCAGGGGCACCACCCTCAAGGCAAAGCCTTCTGAGACCAGGTAATCATCCAGGCCGATGTAGTTATCGCGGGGCACGGTGGTCGCAAAATAGACGGGTCTCTCCCAGTTATTATTGACCAATATATCCATGATAGAAAGGTCGGCCCGGGATACGTGATTTTTACTGTACGTCCATTGCATGGTATCTACGATACGATCCTGCCATTTCTCAGGTACTGCCTGATTGCGGATCACGTCTTCTCTGTTGACCTTTAGCTGTAACTGTCGGGTCGGAAGGAAGTTTTCGAGCTCTTCTCCCTGCAAGGGCAACTGATCCCGGGAATTGTCTGAAAGCATCAAAGCGACGATCCTGTCCAGATCTACATAACCTGGAATTTTTGCATCATAATAATAGATGATATCGCGCACGCCTCGGACGTATTTTTCCTCTGGTATGTCTATTGGCAGCGCGCCGGCGTCATTGACCGGTCGGGTCATCTGCCGCATATACCAGTCTGCACCGAGCAAACTGAGGTTTACGACGCGAACATCCGTACGTATGCCTTCCACCTCCTGTACATACCACAAGGGGTAGGTGTCGTTGTCACCGTAGGTAAATAAAATCGCATTGGGCGCACAGGATTCCAGGTAGTTGATAGCAAGGTCCCGGGCGACGAATTTTTGGGAGCGGTCGTGGTCGTCCCAATTTTCCTTGGCCATGATGACAGGAGCCATCAAAAGCCCGATCACCGTGGCAATTATGGCCGATTGACGCGCATCTAGCTTACGCCGCAGCCATTCCTGAATAGCCAACACACCTAGCCCTATCCAAATGGCAAATGCATAAAAGGAACCCGCGTACGCGTAATCTCGTTCTCTAGGCTGCAGGGGGTTTTGATTTAGATATAAGACAATTGCCAGGCCGGTAAAGAAAAATAACAAGCCCACCACTCCCGCATCTTTTTGATTTCGCTTAAAATGCCAGAAAGCACCTATAAGACCCAGTATCAAAGGCAAGAAATAATATTTGTTGTTGGACGGGTCGGTTCGCAGGGATTCCGGCAAATCGTATTGACCGCCAAGGCGCATATTGTCGACGGCATTGATACCGCTGATCCAGTTGCCGGTTGTAAAATCGCCATGGCCCTGCTGATCGTTTTGGCGCCCCGCGAAATTCCACATAAAATACCGGCCATACATATGTCCGATCTGATAGCTGAAGAAAAAGCTCAGATTGTCCGCAAAGGTCGGGCTTTCATTTTCGCCAAGGTTGAGATAGCTTCTATAATAGGCCGGATGATCGTCCCTGGAACTGTAGATTCGGGGGAAAACCGTCTCCCTATCATAAACTGGCTCTATACTGCGACCTGCAACCTCGTATTTCTTCTCTCCTTTTCTATAGGACGGACTTCCATACTTATAATCTACCGGCCGCGAATCAAAATAAGGGCCAACAAACTTGGGTTCATTGCCGTACTGTTCGCGGTTCAGATAGCTCAGTAAGGAAAATACGTTGTCGGGATCACTGTTATTTAAGGTTGGATCGGCTTTCGCGCGAACCAGGACCATAGTAAAGGAGCTGTAACCAAATATGATAAAGGCTGTACTCAGGAATATGATATTCAATAGGGGTTTTACTTTGACCGTTGAATACCAGATACCGTAAACCAAAGCGCCGAGAATCAGTAGCGCGAAGACAAGCACCCCGCTTCCGAAACCTAGGCCGAGGGTATTTACAAAGAAAAGATCAAAGTACGCTGCCGTTTTGATTAGGTATTGGATAATGCCCCAGAGAATCACGGCAACGACCAAACAGCCCACCAGAAGAGCCTTGATCGCACCTCCACTCGTGGCTTTTTCGGTTTTTCTGAAATAAATAAGCAGCGCAATGGCGGGAATGACCAAAAGGTTGAGCAAGTGAACGCCAATGGATAAGCCCATTACATAGGCGATGAAAATCAGCCATTTATTGGCAAAGGGTTCGTCCGCGTGCGCGTCCCACTTCAAGATAGCCCAGAAAACGACTGCGGTACAAAGCGAGGACATGGCGTAAACCTCTGACTCAACTGCTGAGAACCAAAAGGTGTCCGAGACCGCATAGGCGAGCGCGCCGACCAATCCAGCGCCCATGATCTGGAATACTTGATCGCGGCTGACTTCGCTGAGGGAATTTTTCAGTATGACTTTTCGCGCCAGGGCTGTGATGGTCCAAAACAGAAACAAAATCGTCAGACCACTAGAAACTGCAGATCCGACATTCATCCAGAAAGCGATCATGGCGGTGTTACCAAAGGCAAAATTGGAAAACACGTTCTGCAGCATCAGAAATAATGGCGCACCTGGCTGGTGAACGATTTGCATCTTATAGGCGGCTGCAATAAATTCGCCCGTATCCCACCAACTCGTCGTCCGCTCCAGGGTTAGCAAGTAGACTGCTGTTGCAATGATGGCGCAAATCCAACCTACAAGGTTATTAATTTTGTTGTAATTCATCAGTTCAAATTGTATTGGTCAAAAAATTCCGCTTCGAAAATAAGGATTCTACATGGCATTTCGTTATTATATTTGTTAATTTTGTTTGTTAAAGGAGGAAATGCCCATGTTACGTATACTTTGTGTCCTGGTTTTTTTAGGTTGTCTGATGGCTACAGCGCAGGCACAGATCAAGCCGGGGAAGGAAAAGCTGGAGATAGATTTGCCGGAATCTGTTCGCTGGAGAACTAAAAAAATACCCAAGGACACGCGGGCTATCAGAGGGTTTGAGCACTTTGCGCGGCCTCGGGACACCGCTGGTCTTGCGGTGCAGTCGCTGGAGTTGACAACGATAGACAAGAGATACTTCCCGATCCGCGCCAGAGAGACTGTGCAGCAAAAGGTGGCCTTTTATAAGTCCAGCTGCGAGGATGCGGCGCTTCAGGTATTGACTCAGGAACAGCGGGAACATGGTTCTTGGATTGTGTATATGGTACGAACCTTTGGAGAGAGCGACTGTCTCCCCGAGGTGTTCATCGGACTTGCGGCCGAAGGGCCGACCGCTTTTCACTCCGTTGAAATTCTCGTTCCCGCGGAGCGGGTTACCGACGAGCTAATTGCGCAGTGGACGGACATTCTGGGTTCAGCCCGGATCAGATAGCCAGTTTTCCTCGCTCAGCCCGTCTTTTTGACGGCGGACGCTTCCTCCATCATCTTTTTGAGGTTGTTCAGGGCGTATCTCATGCGGCCGAGCGCTGTGTTGATACTCACCTCGGTTATATCAGAAATTTCCCGAAAACTCATTTCTCCGTAGTGCCTCATGATGAGCACCTCTTTCTGATCGTCTGGCAGTCTTTGGATCATCCTCCTCAGCCGGGCGTGACTCTGTTCGCGAATCATCCGTTCTTCTGCGTTCTCATCGCCTACGGCCAAGGTATCGAAGATGTCGTATCCTTCCTGATGGGCGATAAAGGAGTTTTTCCTTTCCCTACGGAAATGGTCGATCACCAGGTTTCGCGCAATCCGGCTCACCCAGTAAAGGAATTTCCCCTCATCATTGTATCTGCCTTTGCGCAAATTCTCAATGACTTTGATGAAAGTATCTTGAAAAATATCTTCTGCCAATTCCCTGTCGTTGATCAACAGGTAGATAGAGGTAAATACCTTGGATTGATAGCGATCCAATAATATCGCCAGTCCCGCTTCCTCGCCGGCGATATATTTACGCACCAATGCCTGATCAGTCAATTGTTCCAGTCCCGAATCCATACACTACAATAACATTTAAAGCTCCGGCAGAGCTCGTTAATACTCTAATTAAATTGTCAAAGTAGTGTTTTTTCTATAGGCATTCGTACTGGTACTTTTCAAAAGAGTGAATTATTTTTTAATTATGCAAATGAATTTTGTAAAATTATTTGTAAAGCGGGAAATGAGTCATCATTTCTTTGACTTTGGTCTCTATTTTTGCCAGCGCTGCTTCATCCTCATGTTTGATCAAGGCGACATCTATGAACTCTGCAATTTCAGCCATTTCCTTTTCTTTCAGCCCACGCGTGGTCATAGCTGCAGTACCAAGGCGGATTCCGGATGTCACAAAAGGTGATTTATCATCAAAGGGAACCATATTTTTGTTGGTTGTTATTCCCGCCTTGCCCAAGGTGGCTTCAGCGACTTTTCCGTTGATGTTTTTATTTCTCAGGTCAATGAGCAGCAAATGGTTGTCTGTTCCGCCTGAAACGATTTCAAATCCTTTTTCCATCAAATGACTTGCCAGAGCAGATGCGTTTTTCTTCACTTGAAGTATGTAATCGAAGTATTCTTCACTCAGTGCTTCTCCGAATGCCACTGCTTTGGC
>CAYNZH010000067.1:0-5247 GCA_964401685.1 uncultured Sphingobacteriaceae bacterium | reverse complement strand
TTCGCCCATAAAAAGTGTATCTTTGGGAATTTTCTACACTTAATCTTTACATATACTTATGTCAAACAACTACCTCTCGGAATTCAATGCCTGGATAGAAAAGGAAAAACTGGCCACTGAACTGATCAATATAGCTGGTCGGCGATGGCTAAATGATTCTGTGGAATTCATCCTGTTCAGGAAGCCGCTATTTAATGTCAGCAGTAGCGAAGTACTCGCGCACCACCAATATGCGCGCAAGGTCAGCGAGCTGTCTATACATGTGGCCCAAACTGTTGAACTTGCCAAAGCGATTGACCAGTTGGAACTTGCACCATCTCGTATAGACCTGGGCAGGCTAGCTCATGAGTGGGCCAGGGAGGGCCAAAATTATGCTGACGCGCTCGCTTTTGTCAAGGACAAACTGGCGGAACACATTGGCAGAGACAAAAGGATTCTAAAACCTAAAGATGTAGTGCTCTATGGATTTGGACGTATCGGGCGTATCGCGACTCGTATGCTGATACAGCAAGCTGGAAAGGGTGAGCAGCTACGTCTACGCGCAATCGTGACCCGAAGCTACAGCGACGAAGAACTGACCAAGAGAGCGGAATTACTTCGCAATGATTCGGTACATGGTGCTTTCATTGGAACCATTACTGAGGATTTCGAAAATCAGGCCTTGGTCATCAACGGGCAGACTGTCAGACTGATTGCGGCCAAGCAGCCCGAAGATGTCGACTATACCCAGTATGGTATTGAGGACGCACTCCTCATCGATAATACCGGAGTTTTCAGGGACAGGGAAGGTCTGGGACGACATTTAAAGGCCAAGGGGATTTCAAAAGTTTTATTGACAGCGCCCGGGAAAGGGGATATCCCCAATTTGGTCACTGGGATCAACGATGAGAGCTTCCATCAAAGCGATGAAAACATATATTCCAATGCATCCTGTACCACCAACGCGATTGTCCCCGTTCTCAAGATTGTTGACGATGCCTTTGGGATCAGCCGGGGGCACATTGAGACGGTGCATTCCTATACCAATGACCAAAATCTTCTGGACAACTACCACAGTAAATACAGGCGGGGACGTTCTGCAGCCCTGAACTTGGTGATCACCGAGACGGGAGCAGATAAAGCTGTCGCTAAAGTGCTTCCTCATTTGGGAGGAAAGCTTACTGGGAATGCAGTTCGTGTTCCTACGCCAAATGTGTCTCTCGCAATCCTGAATCTCACCCTCAATAAACCCGTGACCAAGGAGTCGATAAACGGAATCATTCGGGACGCCGCACTTTTTGGTTCCTTGACAGAGCAACTCGAATATTCGGTTTCCAACGAATTGGTCAGCAGCGATTTGGTGGGTAATCCCCACGCGAGCATCGTGGACGGACCTGCAACGATCGTCTCGGCAGATGGAACCTCCGCAGTTCTATACGTATGGTACGACAATGAGTTTGGTTATACCCAGCAAGTCATACGCCTGGCCAAGAAAATATCGGATGTAGTCCGCGTCACTTATTACTAATATTTTGATAAATGGATTGGGAGCAAGAAATAAAGAATTTCGCGCAGCATCTGCGGTTTGAAAAAGGTCTTGCTCCCAATACCATCTCAGCGTATCTCGGTGATGTGGACAAACTAAAGCAGTTCGCAGACTCCCGATCTCTTGGCATTTTGGACGTAAGTCCGGACATACTCCGCGAATTCCTCTCCTGGATACAGGAATTTCCTATAAAAACGAGTTCTCAGGCACGGATGCTCTCCGCGTTTAAGGCATTTTTCGATTACCTGAAATTGGAACAAACCGTTTTGATCAACCCTATGGATTTTATTGATTCGCCGAAAATAGTCCGAAAACTGCCCGACGTACTCAACATACAGCAAATCGATGCTTTGGTATCCGGGCTGGATCTCTCGACAGCTGAAGGAGCACGCAACCGAGCCATAGTGGAAATCCTGTACGGGTGTGGCCTGCGCGTGAGCGAACTGACTGGCCTCAAGATTTCCAATCTCCATCTCCAAATAGACTTCATCAAGGTCGAGGGCAAAGGTAACAAGGAAAGACTGGTTCCCATTGGCAAAACAGCATCAAAATACTTGCAAACTTACCTCAGTGAGATTCGCGTCCACCAGAAAATAAAACCCGGCTTTGAGGACATCGTTTTTCTCAATCGCAGGGGCAGTGGCCTATCCAGAGTTATGGTCTTTTTGATCATCAAAGAACTCGCAAGGCAAGCAGGGCTGCCGCGAACAATAAGTCCCCACACCCTGAGGCATTCCTTCGCAAGTCACTTAGTCGAGGGAGGAGCCGACTTGCGCGCAGTTCAGGACATGTTGGGGCATGAGAGCATTACAACCACCGAAATTTACACGCACCTTGACAGGGATTACCTCAGGTCCATCATCATTCAGCATCACCCGCGGGCCTGAACAACGTCCGGCATCCCTGCTTTGACGCCGGTCTACTGCCTATAAAATTCCGTATTTCCCGACCAAGTGATTCAGCTGATCCAGCGACATCTGTAGCGCTTGCGCAGCTTTTTCCTTATTACCATCGGCCTGACTTAGGCAATGTTTTATATAAGCTTTCTCGGCATGATCCTTAAAATCCTGTAAACCCGCGTAGTCGCTATAGGCCAGGGTGAGGGCCTGTGCGCCATTGTCCGAGACCGAATGCTGGTCCTGTGTCAGGTTGTGACCCGGATTCGCATAGGAGACGACATCATTTTCAGTGATCAGCTTGTCACTCAGGATGATCAACCGCTCGATTACATTGCGCAGCTCACGGATATTTCCCGTCCAGGGCAATTTCTTGAGAACGTCGATAGCCTTTTTATCGATCTTTTTCTCGGGAACGCCATATTCCCCACAAATTTCCTTGCAAAAATGCAGCGCTAGACCTTCTATATCATCCAAACGCTCTTGCAAAGGTGGAACATGTATCAAAATCACACTCAATCTATGGTACAAGTCCATGCGGAAATTCCCGGCGTCTATCTCCTTGAGAAGATCTTTGTTGGTCGCGGCAATCACACGGACATTGACACTGATTTCTTTTTCGCCCCCAACCCTGGTGATCTTGTTTTCCTGTAGCGCTCGCAGAACTTTTGCCTGCGCGGAAAGACTCATGTCGCCGATTTCATCCAAAAAAAGTGTTCCATTGTGGGCCTGTTCAAACTTACCGATCCGCTGCTTTATTGCTGAGGTAAACGAGCCTTTTTCATGGCCAAAGAGTTCGCTTTCGATTAGTTCCGAGGGAATTGCGGCACAGTTGACCTCGATCAGCGGAGCGGAATTTCGATTGGATTTCTCGTGCAGCCATCGTGCAACCAATTCTTTCCCACTACCGTTGGCACCAGTGATAAGGACTCGCGCTTCTGTCGGGGCTACCCGGTCAATCGTTTCCTTGATCGCTTGTATCGCTTGGGATTCGCCCAAAATCTCCCGGGTTCTGCTGACCTTCCTTTTGAGAACCTTGGTCTCGGTCACCAGATTCCCTTTTTCTAGCGCATTTCTTACGGTGATCAGTAGGCGGTTCAGATCTGGTGGTTTGGAGATAAAATCATAGGCACCCTTCTTTGTGGCTTCTACTGCAGTTTCTATAGTTCCATGGCCAGAAATCATGATAAACGGAAGATCAGGCTTCAGAGAAACTCCCTGGGTCAAGACTTCCATCCCATCCATGCGGCTCATTTTTATATCGCAAAGAACCAAGCCGATTTGCTCTTTCTTGATAATTTCCAGGCCCTCTTCCCCATTATCCACATCCATCACCTTATAATCTTCGTACTCCAAAATTTCTCTTAGTGTACTTCGGATTGCCTTTTCATCATCGATTATCAGTATTTTAGTCGTATTTGGCATAGTCGTGAATTAAAAAAAATAGAAGTAAACTCTATAAGCCGGATTCTGTCTCTCGTTACCGAGGTTCTATCATTTATCTAGGCCATCCATCGCTGAATGGCTCAATCAACCTACCCGTCACGGATCTTCGCTTAAGCAAAGAGACAGCGAGCAGCCGCCTGGTTTTCCGTGACCTATTTGGTCTTTCAATCCCCGAGGTTTACCCACAGCACCTGTTACCAGGCACCGGCGTAGGCTCTTACCCCACGTTTTCACCCTTACCTTGCCAGAAGCGAGGCGGTTTCTTTTCTGTGGCACTTGCTGTTTACACGTGCGTGTAACCTTCCCGTTAGGAAGCGGGGTGCTCTTCATTGTCCGGACTTTCCTCTCTTTCCCAAGGGAAACAGCGATAGAACGAGTTTACTTCCACACAAAGATACTGAATTTATCGCAAAATCCAGCCCCTTTCAGGAGCGTCTATCAGTACGAATTCGCCATACTCTGCGATCGCCCTCACTGTGGCCTCGACCTCAAAGATCCTCACGCGTGCGGAACTACTATCCGGCTGAGAATAAACGATTGTAGGCAGATGTTCAAGGCGAAAAGTACGTAGGGGATTTAATGGTCCGATTTCCCTAGCGCTGAGGACGTGGTTTGTCCCATCAGGCAATAAGACCCTATAACCGCTGGCAGTCGCTGCTTCCAAAGTTACCGGCGTATTGATCGCAGCGATTGTGGAACTGCGCGCAGTCACTCTCAACGTATCGCCAATCAGGGATTTATCCGTGTTAATAGGGGGAGCATCTGATTTATCAGGCCTGACAAATGGTAGCGGATCGACTGCGCCATTTTGCCCGTACACGCCAAAGTGCAGGTGAGGCGGAGTCGTGCGAGCATTGCCTGTAGTTCCCATCAGACCCAACGTATCACCCGTGCGGACGAGCTGTCCCGGCTTTACCATTTGGGAATCCAAGTGTGCGTAATACAGATTGATCCCTCTACCCTGTGGTCTCAGCCATACAACTTTACCACCCAATCGATTATCCCCCACCCGCGTCACAGTACCTTCTGCTGCAGCCACTACAGGCGTCAATCTCGGAGCAAAAATATCTATCCCCTCATGCCGTCGTGCGCCGCCATCCCTTGGGTCACCAAAAACACTACCTATATGGTGCCTGGCTTGTGGATCGACAGGATTTGCCAATGACGGATCGGCCGTGACCCAAAGATCATAGGATACTTCCGCCAATAACTCGGGTTGTACACGTAAAACATACCGACCGTCCCGGCGAACATCCCAACTCAGACCGCTAGTCCCCGTGTCGGCCGACACCAGATGCTTAGGATCTGAAGTCGAATCTGCGGGGAATGCAAACAGATCCACAAATAACTGCAGTGAATCCATACTTTGGAGCGCAAACG
>CAYNZH010000066.1:0-5569 GCA_964401685.1 uncultured Sphingobacteriaceae bacterium | reverse complement strand
ATTTTCGGTTCACCCTAGGGTTGTGGATGAAACAATAACTGTTTCCCTGGCAAATGAAACTGAGCAAAACGTCGATGCATTCCCATATGTTGTAACACTATACGATAGCACAGACCTTCAAGTTCGTCGAGCCGAAAGTAAGCATGGCTTGATTCGATTCGACACTAAGGGTTTGTCAAACGGAGTGTACAAAGTACAAATAAAACAAGGCGATAAAACGGAACAACATAAAGTCTTGATCAAACACTGAGAGGAGCCCCGTGAATCTGGACTTCTGTATTCCGATTTACACAAACTTATACCAAGCACTCTGATCCTCGTATTCTTCGACA
Organism: uncultured Sphingobacteriaceae bacterium; assembly: GCA_964401685.1. GTDB lineage: Bacteria > Bacteroidota > Bacteroidia > Sphingobacteriales > Sphingobacteriaceae > DASRQK01. Next base: position 5,237 of record CAYNZH010000066.1, on the reverse strand, counting down.
GCTACCGCCTGATTATTGAAATTCAAAGCGCTAAGCATTCCTGCGACCTCCTGCCTCACGTGGGCGATGCAATTTTCGACTAAGGTTTTGTGAAATCCTTTTTCAGCGAGATCGAGGACATAGCCAATACAAACAACGCGAGCCAATACGCGACCCAGATCGACCATTTTACGTTGCAGAGTAATTGAATCCACGCGGAAGTCCAGATCCTTTCGGAAATGTTCTACGGCTTTGGATGTCACATCAAGTGTTCGCAGGTAGTCCAACAAATTGGTGATTTTTTTGCCTTTCATGGCCCTGACGACCATCTCCGCAATTTGACTGTATAGCATCTCATTTGAGCCTTCAAATATCATAAAAGGACGGCTATCCATAATGCCTCGGCCACCTATATGACTGGTACGGTATCCCCGCGCTCCTGATAGCTGAACCAAATGGTTAGCAGATTCGTGCATCAGATCCGTGACAACTGCTTTCATACTATTGGCTTCCAACCCTTCCGAGGCCAGGGAATGTTCAATTCCGCTTACCTGTGTACTCCGGGCACACATGGCCGAACAGATGGTGTAAGCCGCCTGTATCCGGGATAACTGAAATTGGACCTGATCCAGGGCGAGGAGATTGCTCTTCCCAACGATCCTTTTTTTGCAATGCCTTAAAGCGTCGTCCAGCATACGCTTGATAAAACCCATACCCATGCCAGGGAATTGCAGACGACTTCGGTGCAAAATGTCCAGCATCATTTTGATCCCCGTGCTTTGGGGCTGCAGGCGCTGGTTTTTAGGCACTTTAATATCTAGAATATTTCTTCCGTAAGGAATCATATAAAGGCCGGGATTGTCAAATATCTCTTCGACCAAAATTTTCTGGTCGGCCTGGCTCTCATCGCTGACAAAAAAATCTATATCGCGGCCGAGCTCACCTTTTTCATTTTCCTTGCGGGATGCGATGATCCAGTAATCCGCCAAGCCCGTCAAGCCTTGCCAGTGCTTGGTACCGTTGATCTCAAATCCGTCCTCCACCTCTTTGAAAGAAGTCCGCATATTGAGTGCGTCACTTCCAAAATCTGGCTCGGTGATCATCAGTCCCCCCATTTTCTGCTCTTCAAGAAAGCTCTTGAAAATGCGGCCTTTGATCTCTTCGTTGCCGTATTTGGCCAGAGGCTCCAAAAAAAGTGCAATATTTATCCCGAAAGTGAGCGAAAGTGAGAGAGACTCATAAGAAGCGGCGGATAAAATCCCTAGACATTCCTGAACCAAGGCTCCGCGACCACCATATTCAGCAGGAATCGCAACCGACAGCGGCCGGCAATCCATGATTTCTCTTCGCACATGATCAGGCAGGCCTCGTTCATGACTCAACTGATTGATGTCTCCCTTTTCATGGAAGACTTGCTTCAGGGTTTGCTCAAATTGCTTTATAAAGGCGGAGAAATTTCTATCGTCTCCCTTAATGTCTTCACTTTGCATCAACTATCTCAGATAAGTGTTCAAATAAAAATTAGTCTGTATTAATTTTAGGGCTGCAATTTAGTAAAATTATTGCAGACACCGGACATTTCGCGGTCAAGTATTTATTTTAATACAATTCAGAGACGCCTTAGGTTTTAACAAGAATTATGCAACACATTTGTAACAAATGATTACTTTTACAGTCAAATCATAATAAGTAAGATTAAAAGCTAAATAAAAGTAAAATGAGGAAGACGCCATTATTGGTAGCTTGTCTGGGAGCATTTTTCTGTTCCCTTGTGTTTGTACAGGCTCAGCAGCGAATAGAATTTAAGGAGTTTACTTTGGACAATGGGTTACAAGTAATTCTACATCAGGATCGTTCAACACCTATTGTTGCGGTCAATTTGACCTATCACGTAGGATCGAAAAATGAAAGGCCGGACCGCACAGGTTTTGCACACTTCTTTGAGCACCTAATGTTTGAAGGAACCCAAAATATCGGCCGGGGTGAGTACATGAAAAAGGTCGAATCCATTGGCGGTACCTTGAATGCTGGTACGTCCAAGGACTATACCACCTACTTCGAGACCGTTCCCTCAAATCATTTGGAGACGGCTCTGTATATGGAAAGTGAACGTATGTTGCACGCGAAAATTGACGAAATCGGCGTTTCTACACAGCGGAGCGTCATCAAAGAAGAGAAAAGCCAAACCCAGGACAACAGACCTTATGGTACTATTGTCAAGGAAGTATTCGAAAGGACTCATCAGAAACACCCTTACAACTGGACGATCATCGGTGAGACAGAGCACCTCGAGGCCGCAACCCTGGAGGAGTTTATGGATTTTTACAATACATTCTACGTGCCCAATAACGCAGTTTTAGCTATTGCAGGAGATATTGACTACGCAGAAGCAGAGGCAGCTGTGCGCAAGTATTTTGAGGAAATTCCCAGAGGGACCAAAGAAATTCCCCGACCGAATATTACCGAATCTGCCCGCACAGCCGAAATACGTGATACGGTCTACGACAATATTCAGTTGCCTGCGGTAGTCCAGTCTTTCAATCTTCCTGTGATGACCCATGAGGATATTCCGTCCCTGGAACTATTATCTACCTACCTTTCCGGCGGGAAAAGTGCGATTTTGACGCGCGAAATCGTGGACAAACAACAAAAAGCCTTGGCTGTGCTTGCTATGCCTTACGTATTAGAAGACGGAGGCGTGTTTTTGCTCTATGGAATCGCCAACCTGGGTATAGATATACAGGACCTGGAAAATTCCATCAACGAGCAAATAGCACTGGTGAAAGCAAATGGCATATCAGACGCTGATTTTGACAAACTAAAAGCGCAGGTCGAAATGAGTGCTGTCAACAGCCTTGGTTCGGTCACCGGTATCGCCCAGGAATTGAGTTCGTCCAAGATTTTTTACGGCGATGCGAATGAAATTAACCGTAAAATTGAAAAATACAGCCAGATCACCAAGGAGGATATTCAACGGGTAGCCAATAAGTATCTGGGAGAAGAAGGCCGAGTTGTTCTTCATTATTTACCGAAATCAGCGGAAGCACAATAATTAATTTTTACAAGGAAAATCGAGCAAAATGAAAAAGTTAGGTATATATGTGGGGTTGGTGTTAATGAGTGTGACCACGGCTTTTGGGCAGGTCAACCGCAGCCAATATCCCCAAGCGGGTCCAGCGCCCGAAATTAATATTCAGGACCCCCAAACCTTTACTCTTCCCAATGGGTTGAAGGTATTTGTGGTGGAAAATCACAAATTACCGAGGGTGACTTACTCGCTGATTATCGACCGGGATCCGATATTGTTCGGCGACAAGGCTGGGTTGAATAGCGTTGTCGGACAGGTGCTCATGGGTGGCACTAATTCTATGAGCAAGGACGAGCTGAACGAGGCGATTGACCGTATTGGCGCGAGCATCAACGTCTCCGCAACGTCTGCTAGCGCATCTTCGTTGAAAAAACACAATGACGTCCTGTTGAACTTGTTCTCAGACGTACTTTTCAATTCTGCCTTCTCCAATGAGGAATTGGACAGGGCAAAAAACCAGATGATTTCCGGTTTGGCAGCGGCAAAAGATGATCCTGAATCAATATTATCAGTGGTCAGCAACGCTGTTATCTACGGCAAAGATCATCCCTACGGTGAGTCAGAAACCGAAGAAACTGTGAGCAACATTCAGATCCAAGATATTCGGAACTATTACGAGACCTACTTCCGGCCAAATATTTCTTATTTGGCCATCGTGGGCGACATCACCCTGGCAGAAGCCAAAAAATTGGTTGAAAAACATTTTGCTGAGTGGGAAAGAAAAGAAGTCCCGTCTCATCAATGGTCCGCTCCGCCAGCACCCCAAGGTACGCAGGTCGCCATCGTTAACCGTTCGGCGAGTGCTCAATCGGTTCTTTCTTTGAATTACCTTCTCGATCTAAAACACAACAATCCGGATGTCATCGGAACAAGCGTGGTCGGAAGGATATTGGGCGGAGGATCCAGCGGGCGACTTTTTATGAATTTACGTGAGGACAAAGGATATACGTATGGTGCGTACGGAAGCCTATCCCCCGGCAGGATTGCTGGCTCTCTAAGCGCAAGTGCGAGCGTAGGTAGCGGCGTGACCGACAGTGCAACCCAGGAGTTTATTAGCGAATTCCGACGTTTAGGGCAAAACACCATCACTCAGGATGAGCTGGATCTGGCGAAAGCGGCAATGGCAGGGAGCTTCGGACGTTCACTCGAGCAACCATCAACCATAGCCAATTTTGCCATCAACACGGATCGCTACGACTTACCTCAGGATTATTATAAAAACTACCTCAAAAATCTTGAAGGTTTGACCTTGGCTCAGGTCAATCAATTGGCCGCTAAATACGTGAGTCCAGAAAATCTGTACATTACCGTGGTCGGTCGCGCGGATGACTTTTCCGAAAAAATGGAGCGCTTTGGCGAGGTGAATTTTTATACGGTTGACGGCGAGCCTGAGGTGAAAATGAGCATTGAGGACGAGTCGATTACCGCGCAAGGCGTGATCAACAAATACCTGGAGACCATCGGTGGAAAAAGTAAACTTGAAAGCGTAAAAACAATCAAGATCGTGAGCGAAGCTGAAATCCAGGGTATGGTCATTACCATGGAGCAGATCGTCGATAAGAACAAGGGTATCGCGATCCAAAACACAAAAATGGGCGGGCAGGTGCTTTCCCAAGTCAAAATTGAAAACGGTGCAGTGACCGTTTCTGCTCAAGGACAAACGCAAAACCTACCTGCTGAAAGCGCGGCCCCCTACCTGGCTCTGCTGGATATTTTCCCGGAATTATACTATGAGCAAAAAGGGTTTAAAATGGAGCTAGACGGGATCAGCACCGTTGAAGGCCAGCAGGCATACAAAATCAAACTGACTTCTCCTCAGGGATTACAGGTTGTGGAGTACTATGCTGTAGAGTCGGGCCTTAAACTGAAAACTGAGAGCGCCGAAACTGGCGAAGCGGTGAACGGTGCCTTTGCTAACCACGACGGCATTCTCCTTCCCGAAAGCACAACGGTCACCAATCAGATGATTCCCTTCCCAGTGAAAGCTGTCACTAAAGAAGTGTTGATCAACGAGGAGTTATCCGAGGCAGATCTGAAATAAGTTATAAAATCGGCGGTTGAGTCGCCGCGTAAAAATCTGAAAGGCTGCGTTATGGTTCTCATGATGCAGCCTTTTTTTATTGGCAAAACGTGAAAATCTTCCCCCATTTTATGGAAAATCAGTCCGTCG
>CAYNZH010000065.1:4500-5820 GCA_964401685.1 uncultured Sphingobacteriaceae bacterium | reverse complement strand
GGATCCTCGACTTTAAAGCCTCCCGCAATATTGAGAAAGACATCCAACATACTGAGCTTGAATCCAAAGCGTTTCTCAAGCACCGCAAGTAGCATATTCAGGCGGCGACTGTCAAATCCGGTCGATGATCGCTGGGGTGTGCCAAATGCCGAAGTACTGACCAGGGCCTGGACTTCGATCAAGAGCGGCCTGACGCCTTCCAACATCGCAGCAATCGCAATTCCGCTCATGGACTGTTCCCGCTGGGAGAGCAGAATATCGGAGGGGTCGCTCACGCCGCGCAAACCATTGCTCAGCATCTCGTAAATGCCCAACTCTGACGCCGACCCAAAACGATTTTTGGTGGCCCGGAGCATTCTATAGGCATGATGGCGGTCTCCTTCAAACTGGATGACGGTGTCAACCATGTGTTCCAGAACCTTGGGACCGGCTATTGCCCCATCTTTGGTAATATGACCTACCAGAAAGACCGGAATTCCCGATTCTTTGGCGTAGCGAAGCAGTTCGCCGGTGCATTCCCGGACTTGGCTCACGCTGCCTGGTGCCGATTCTATTTCCGAGGAATAAAGGGTCTGTATGGAGTCGATGATGACCAAATCGGGCTGTACTTCTCTAGTCTGTTTGAAAATTTCCTGCAGGTGTGTTTCTGTCAAAATATAACAGTCGGCCCGACTGGATTGCTGGAGTCTCTCCGCTCGCATTTTGAGTTGTTGCTCGCTCTCTTCGCCGGACACATACAAGGTTTTGATCTGCTTCATATTCAGGGCGAGTTGCAGCATCAGGGTGGACTTTCCTATCCCCGGCTCCCCTCCGATCAGCACCAGCGATCCGGGAACTATTCCTCCACCGAGAACACGGTTCAGTTCCTGGTCTTCGGTATGCATCCGGCTCTCTTCCTTATAGACGATCTCGTGGATCACGGCGGCTTGATTGCTCTTCCGGCCTGGGTCTATTTCCGATCGCCATGCAGGCAAAGCGGAAGCAGTAGCACCCTCTTTCTCGACTTTCTCTTCGACCAAGGTGTTCCATTGTCCGCAGGAGGGACATTTACCCAACCACTTTGCGGATTGATAACCGCAGGATTGACAGAAATAGGCAGATTTCACTTTCGCCATTGCATTTATTTATATTAACGAACGTTCGTTAACCTCCTTTTTCGTTCTCAGTAAATAGCCTTAACAGGTTCTCACCCATGATTTTGCGAACATCCTCCTGGGAATATCCCCTATTCAACAAGGCGTCGGTTAAGGCCGGAAAATCCCTTACGTCGCTCAGCCCCAGGGGAGAGGAATCTATTCCGTCAAAATCACTTCCGATAGC
>CAYNZH010000065.1:0-4400 GCA_964401685.1 uncultured Sphingobacteriaceae bacterium | reverse complement strand
GCCAAGGATGCGCTGTTGCTGTGGGAAACCCAGACGGGTTTATCGGTCACTTTCAGCACATCAAAAAAGGTGCGGCGACCGACATGCGACAGGTCTACGATCATCCCCAGACTATTCATCCGTCTGATCACTTCTCGACCAAAATCTGTTAGTCCGAGATGCTTGATCGAATCGGTAGAAATTATCTCATCTGCAGCAGAAGTCGCCCAGTCGGTACTGTTGTTCCAGGTCAGGGTCATGGATCGGACCCCCAGGTTGTATAGGGTGTCCAGGTAGTCGAGGCGATTCTCAATCATATGACCGCCCTCAAGGGACAAAACTGCCGCAATTTTCCCACGTTCGACCAGCGTACGCATCTCATCGGTACTGCGAGCGAGGGCGATTTCTTCGGGATATTGGTCAACCAGACGCATCAGACCTTCGATTTGCTGTTTGGCATAGGCAAAATCCCCGGACTCGTCCGACCAAACGGCAAAGACTTGGATGTCAACTCCGCCTTCACGAAGGCGGGGTAAATCGGTGTGGCCCGACTTGAGAGACTGACCGATGTCCTCGCCAGCCATAGTCGAGGTGTAAAGGGCGTCGTTATGCCCGTCGAAAACAAGGATTTGCTCGTGAAAATCATCGGGAATGGTCTCCGTGGAAGACGGACTGGACTGACAGCCCGCCATAAGCAGCACGGCGAGTGTCCAAAAGCTCACTCTCTTCAAACTTCTTCGGAATTCGCCTTTATCTGACATTTTTCTCGTCTTTTTGGCCAAGGGCCTGATAAATTGAATCAAAAATACGCATACGTATGGCCAGGCTACTGAGCTTATTACTTACTTGGGGATGCACCCGGTTGGATAGGAAAATATAGATCAATCGCTGCTCGGGGTCTACCCACATCGAGGTACCTGTGTAGCCGGTATGCCCGAAGGTAAAATCCGAAGTCCAGGCCGAAGGATAGCTCTGCCCGGGGTTGGGATCCTTGCGATCAAAGCCAAGTCCCCGGCGGCTGTTTTCAGATTGCTTCGCAGTGAACTGATCCACCGTCGAACCTTTTAAGTAACGTTCTCCGCCATACTCGCCCCGGTTCAGGAGCATCTGCCCATAAATCGCGAGATCGTTGGCCGAGCTGAAAAGGCCTGCGTGACCGGCAATTCCGCCTGCCATCGCGGCACCTTGATCATGGACATAACCCTCGAGCAGCGTTTTCCGGAACACCTGATCATCTTCCGTGGGAATGATACGGGACTTCTCAAAACGTTCTCTGGGGTTAAATCCTGCGGTACGCATTCCCAAGGGTTTGTAAAAATAATCCTGAACCATCTGCTGTATTGGGATGCCCGTTTGGTGCTCTGCGACTTCCTTCATTACATACATGCTAATATCGCTGTAGACATATTTCCCCGTAGGATTTAGCTGGGAATTGAGCATAATCGGCCACATGACTTCCTCATAGTAGCCCGTGCGAATGTAGGCATTGTCCGCTACTTTTACCGAATACGCTGCCGACGAATCCCGGCTCATATCGTCTGGTTTCAAGTCCCTGTAAAAAGGGATAAAGGGTATAAATCCCGCTTCATGAAGCATCACGTCCCTAAGTACGGTCCCCGCCTTGTTAGAGGCTGCAGCCTGCCAAAGATAATGTCCCATGGTGCTGTCCAGATTGATGAGCTTTTCCTCGGTTAGCTTCATAATTACAGGAGTAGTTGCGGCGATTTTGGTGATTGAGGCCAGGTCAAAAATATCGCCGAGAACCGTCGGTCTCTGCTTTGCGTAGGTATGATGTCCATAGGCTTTTTCAAAAATCACATTTCCGTCCTTGACGACCATGACCACACCGCCCGGGAACGCCTCTTCACGTATTCCGTGGGCCATGATGGCATCCACGGAGTCTGCAAATAGCGCGTGGTCAAATCCCGTCGTACGTTGTGGCGCATACATGAGACGGCTCTGTGCGGTTGCAAAACCCGAACCCTTGGTATAGCGCAGGGAAAAGGTCTGAGGAAGAACCCCGTGGCAAGCTATGCCGCCAAATACCGACATGCCCGCGTTTTGCAAGGCTTCCGTATCGTTGTCGGGTGTCCAGACAATAGGAAATTGGGCCTGATCGAAAACCTGAAGAAAACGACCCTCCCCAATCAGGACCACAATTACGTCCTTGCCTATGGCCTGATGGTTTATAAAATTGAGCACACTGGCGTTGCGTGTATCGCCCGCGGTCAAGGTGAATATAATTGTGTTAAACAACTTCAGCGACTCATCCAATCGGTGAAATCCGTCGGCATTACCCGGGAACCTAAAGGCGGTAAGGCCCGCGTAGCGCTCAAGACGCTCGTGCAGGGGTTGAAGCGCGTCCCTCTGGGATACGAGCGCTATACTCCTCTCATCCAGAGAATTCAGCGGCAATAACTGCTGGTGATTGTTGAGTAAAACAATATTGTTGGAGCTCTGCTGCGCGAGCACTGCACTTCTCGGGCCAAGCAAAAGGAACGCTCCGAGCACCATTAACAGCGGTGATAAAAATACTTTGGACTGCTTTATCATGTGAAATTTAGATTTTTTTCCATCGCTAATATCTGATATATTTGTGGGATGGTCAACATCTATTTTTACTTTCTTCCATTCAAGACTCAATTGGAAGACAGATTAGGCCTAAAATTCGAAGTAGAGAAGACGCAAAACGGGGTGTTGATTCTGAAAAATGGGCATTTCCCCTATCCCATCTATTATTACGCAGACCCGCACACACCAAAATTCTATACTACAGACACGCAGGCTATCCACGTGGATGCGGAAAGTGCCCACGGCCAGACCAATGTCATTCTTGGGAGGCTTCTGGTGCGCTTTGGAAGGGGGCGAAAAATACACGCACGACATACGGTTGCAACCAGAATAGACAAGAAACGGGCCCTGGACTTTCTGACTGAACACCATTTGCTTTATGCTCTGCCTGGAAAATATCGGTACGGTCTTTATTTGCATGGTGAATTGCTTGGCGTGGCCGTCTTCTCCGGAGGGAGAAGAATGTATGGGCAGCACGACGACTATCGTTCCTTTGAACTTCTGAGATTTTGTACTAAGACAGGCGTGCAGGTAGTCGGCGGCTTTTCCAAGCTCTTGAAGGCCTTTGAAAGGGATTTCAACCCCGGCGACATCATGACCTACGTAGACCGGAATTGGTCGGACGGGTCGAAATACGCCAGACTTGGATTCGAAGGTCGGCTTCTGCCCTCCGGAAAACATTCTGGAAGTCTGAAATTTGTAAAAACCTATTAAAATTCTTAGTTTTAGATCATGAAAAGAAAAATACGCATGGGCATGATTGGTGGCGGCCGGGGGGCATTTATTGGTGCCGTGCACCGCATGGCTGCCCAGATGGATGGGCAAATCGAACTAGTCTGCGGTTGCTTTAGCCAAAATCCCGAGATATCGGCCGAGACAGGAGCCGCGCTGTTCTTGCCGGCTGACCGGGTCTACGGTGATTATTCTACGATGATTCTCAGCGAAAAATCACTTCCCGAAAGTGAACGCATGGACTTTGTAGCAATTGTCACACCCAACCACATACACTATGCTCCAGCAAAATTGGCACTGGAATCTGGCTTCCACGTGGTGCTGGAAAAACCGATGACTTTCGATCTGGCCCAAGCGCTAAAATTAAGGCAGGTCGTGCAGAATACGGGGATGCAACTCTGCCTCACGCACACCTACAGTGGTTATCCCATGGTCAAGCAGGCCAGGGCCATGCTTAAAGAGGGCGTGCTTGGAGCGGTGAGAAAGATCGTGGTGCAGTACCCACAGGGATGGCTCAGCAGGCTCTCCGAAGCAGAGGGCAATAAACAGGCAAGTTGGCGTACGGATCCGTCAAAAACCGGAAAAACGGGAGCCATTGGCGACATAGGCACGCACGCTGCCCACCTTGCCGAGTATATCAGTGGCCTGCGAATCACCCAAATATGTGCGGATCTGAATATCTTTGTACCGGGTCGGAAGGTCGACGACGACGGCAATATTCTTCTTCGTTTTGACAACGGTGCAAGCGGCGTTCTCATTGCCTCGCAGGTTTCCGCAGGCGAAGAAAATGCGCTGCAGATACAGATTTATGGCGAAAATGGCGGGCTAACCTGGGCTCAGGAACAACCAAACGACCTAATTTTAAAGTTAGCAGGCCAGCCTCAACAACTTTTCAGGCCAGGAAATCAATATGATCAGCCCTGGACGTTAAGCTCCTTTGCAACCCAAAACACGCGCCTGCCATCCGGTCACCCGGAAGGGCTGATCGAGGCCTTTGCAAATATTTACCGAAATTTTGCCCATACCTTGGCGCAGCAGAACCAAGGATTGGAGCCGAGTCCTGAAATGGCGGATTTCCCGACCGTAGAGGATGGAGTGAGAGGGATGGCTTTCGTAGA
>CAYNZH010000064.1:2083-6306 GCA_964401685.1 uncultured Sphingobacteriaceae bacterium | reverse complement strand
GCTCCCTGAAATTAGCTACGATTATTAACGTAGTTTTTTATAATTTAGGGACAATGAAAAAAACCTTTTTATCGGCCCCTTACTCCGAGTTTTCGATCCCGTGGCAGCCGTGCTGGACATCGGTGTGCTGAGCCTATTCTTGCTATCTTCGGTCGCAGGGCTAGGTTTTGTCGCGCTATGTCCCTGGTTGATATTCCGGAATATACTGACCCCCCAATTCCGGGCTTAAAAATGGATTGCGAACATCGATTCCGTCGTTTATTCGCATGCCATTCCGGCGGATACTGACCCCCTGATTAAGGTGAACGACGAGATTCCGGAATATCCATTTATAAAATGTAATCGGTAAATAAGAGTGCATAGTTTTTGGCAATTAAGAATGCACTGGGTATTTCGGAGTGATTTCGGTCAAACCGTGCCACTTTAAAAGATCGCACAATTATATAAAATAGTTTTTGTTATTCCTGTTTCAATATCCTTTTCTCATCGATTTGTAATACTCCCCGTCCCTTGGGCCAAAGATTCAGTGAACTAAGTTATATTTTTCAGTTGGTTACGCCGCTTTTTTTCAATAGATTCTGTGTACGCATTTCAGGCTTCTAGCGGATCAAGGACCTCCGAATAATCAGATTTACGATCTGTAGAACGCTCGAAACGTCAAACTGTTGGCTGAGTTGAGAGCATCTTCTGATTCTTGATGGACTGCACGGCCACTTTAGCCCAAATTTAGGGGAGTATTACAGTTAACGCTTTCTTTTCGTAGAGTATCGATTGTACTTTGTGGATTCAACATTTTCAAGGTGATTTCATTAATTTTCACCTGGATTGTTGTGATATTTTAATCATTAGCAAAAGCAAGTTGGAATTCGCCCGAGCCAAAGAATCTGCTTCTGTTTTTGGTCCTTCAGTGGAGCAAGAGATATTGCACCAAAATAATTCTGGAGCAGAATCTCAAACAATGTTTACCTTTAATCCCAATTCGTGGTTATTGTAGTTGGGGTATTGGTATCAAAATACATCTCATCGAAATGATTTTCTGACATGGGTTGTGGTTCATCATCCCATAAAATAATATCATATGAAAGTGTGTAGGAAAAAGAAATCTGATAAGGGCCGTTTAAACCTCCGGTCGAAACACCCACTGCAGTTATCGTTGGATTGTGACCTAAAGAAAAGTATGGACTTACTTGAACATCAAAATCAGTAAGTATCCAGGTTCCATTTACATCTTTTTCAAGAGTAAATGAAACGTCATGTATGTTTTCTTTAAAGGCCCATCCCGTGATTTTATTAGGATTGACAAATCCGATTGAATACTGACTATCTGGATTATTATCTTCGTGTCCCTGTTGTGAAAAAACAACGTTGGGTGAAATAATTATGCTCAGGATGAGCGTGATTAAAATTGCAATGTTTGACTTTTTCATGTTAAATGGCTTTTTTAAGTTGTGAAAATATAGGTGATTTAATAAAGTTAGTAAGAACGGATACAATTATTTGCTAGCGTGGTCACGCAGGTTTGACTCTTGAAACGCGGCACGTAACTTGGGGCCCAATAATATCGAGTTCACGAAACACATAATGAGCGACGCTTCCTGCGGAGAAAACAATCCCAGGGCTGCTCGTTATCCATAATTTCTTGTATATATGGCAGAAAATCTGTTAGTTACTCGCCACCAAGATAGGAACAATATTCATAAAACAAAAATTTCCCTTGGAAATATTTAATTTCATACACGAAACGGTTAAATCTCCTCGAAATATTCGTGCTAGAGAATATTGCATCTAGAAAACTTCATTATCTTATGAAACAGCGAACTGGGGGAATGCCTTTTTAGTTGGCCTGTCTTTTCAATAAATAGGCAGGTCTTATTTTTGGACATTAATTCCATTTATGCAGGCATTCGGACACATCCCGATGATCGAAAATCAGAATCACGATGAAACAAGTATCAGGGTCCCGTCGTACAACCTAACAAAAAACTAAAGCACGCCCTGACCGAGGATTTTGCGGATGTCCTCGGCGGGGATGTCGGTGTATTGGGCAAATTCACTGACGGTTACGAGATGATGTGCTTTTTTTCCGTAGGCATCCTTGATGTTCCGGAAGAGGCGCCGTGCATGGCGCTCGCTGATCCCCATGACGACACAAATGTCTTTGGGCGAAAGAATCAATCGTTGCTTTTTCATATTACACAAGTTTGATGCCGTAATGATAGTAAAAATATCGCAATAAATTGATTTTCCAAGAAAATAGTTTTCCACAAGTTATCCACACCCATAGGACGACCATAAGGTATCCATAGGGTATCCATAGGGGAGCTATAGGACAGCCTCCGTGAAAAGCAGCCTAAGTCGTGCGGACATTTCAGGCCATTTTAGGACATTTTAGGCCATTTGTGCTCTTTTCGGACATTTTGACCAACGCGAGATTGGACAGTGTGCACTTTTGTTTTGTCGCTGCGCAGGTGACTTGAACATTTTTTATTTACTTTTTAAATTTTTAACAAGATTATGGCAAAACAAGAGAGTATTATCAAGTTTAGGGGACGGATGGGAGATCTGTCTTTTTACAAGGATCGCAATGGGGGTTATATGGCCCGGGCGAAAGGTGGTGTGGATGGGCAGCGGATTGCTTCGGATCCTAATTTTCAGCGTACGCGTGAGAATATGGCTGAGTTTGGCCGGGCCAATCAGACGGCCAAGAGGCTGCGTCATCAGTTGAACAATCTGCTTTTTTATTTTGCGGACAAGACCCTTGCCAATAGGTTGACGTCTTTGGTTCACCGGATTCAGAAGGCGGATGCCGTGAGTCCTCGGGGGGAGCGGGCGTTCTTGCCGGAGAATGCGTCTATGCTTCGGGGTTTTGAGTTCAATCGGGGGATGCAGATCCGTTCGGTTTTTGCTCAGGAGTTGGCGGTGGCATTTGACCGCGGGGCGGATGAGGGCAGTCTGGTGATTCCGCCGTTCAACCCGCAAAATTCGGTGACCCTGCTGCAGGGGGCCACGCATCTGCAATTTGTGTTTGCGGCGGCGGCTTTGGATCTGGATGCCGAGTTTCCAGCGCCCCCGGAGGTGGTGCAGTCGCCGTACATTCCGCTGGTGGGCCAGTTTCCGGGAGAGACCCTTACGGTGTCGTTGACGGCTGACGCGGCCCTTCCCGTTTACCTCATTGTGGGTGTTGGCGTGTATCAGGAGGTCAATGGCCAGTACTATCCCCTAAACAATGGGCAGTACAACGCGATGACGATCGCAGAGGTCGATCAATAAATCAGATGGTTTCACTTTGGTGCCTGCGGCGGCGGTTCATGTCTGCTGCCGTGGGCACCTTCTAATTCCTTTTTCTATGTCAAAAATATTTTTTATGTCTCCAGCTTATAGGTTTTCTGATGGCGTCTGCGCCCCGAGCGTCTGGAATCTCCGGTATATCGGGACTGTCCGCATGGCTCTGCCTCTGCTGCTGCTGCTCGGCTTGTTCCTGCTGGCAGGCCCTGTTTTACACTGGCTGGACCCCGTCGCTGCCGTCGTGGACCTGGGTGCGCTGTCCTTGCTGCTGCTTGGTCTACTAGTCGTATTGGCCTGCGTCTCGGTATGCCACTGGCTACTGGGCCTGCTCTGGCCGGTCTTCCGTGACTTCCATCGTTATCATTTAGAACCCCTATTCAAATCCTTATTACCATGGCAAAAAATATGTATTTACTTCGCTTGTTTCTTCTTACTGCTTTATGCCTCGCTGCTGGCGTTAGTGGCGGTGTTTTGATGGAGGGATCGCAGGGGTCGGGAGAGGCTTTCGACGATCTTGTGCTCGACACTCCGGACGATCAGGCGCTCCGACAGCGGCTGCTCGTGGTAGCAGCCGCCGAAATCGGTGTCGTCGTGCGATCAGGCCGCAATGACGGGGAACGCGTAGGCCAGTACCTGGCTTACTGTGGCCTGTCCGAAGGACATGAATGGTGCGCAGCCTTTGTCAGCTGGTGCTTTGGGCAGCTCGGGCTTCCGGAGCCGAGGAATCCCTGGTCGCCCGCTCTCTTTCCCAAAGCCCGGCGATTGGCACAGGTGTCAGAAGCCCGGCCGGCCGACGTATTCGGCCTGTACAGTCCCGAAAAGGCACGGATCACCCACGCCGGTCTGGTCGAACAGTGGCATGGCCCGTACCTGATCACCATCGAGGGCAACAGCCGCAACCGCGTTGAGCGTCGCCGCCGTCATCAGGCCACCGTACA
>CAYNZH010000064.1:0-1983 GCA_964401685.1 uncultured Sphingobacteriaceae bacterium | reverse complement strand
ACTGTCGATGAGCAGTTGCAACTGGTGGTCGCAACAGTCACGGCACGCCACAGCACAACACCAATATGACCGTCATTCCCTGCTCGATAGCGGGGAATGGCGTTTGCATCGCTCCACCGGCTCCTGGGAATGGACCAACGCCAAGCACCGCATCCTCATCTTTCCCACCACCTCCCCCATCCGCATTCATCCCGACTCCGGCTTCATCGGCGAAGTTTCCCTGGTCCTGCTCACACGCCAACACAGCGAAATAACCCACCAAACCGAGTCATTGACCTTCGCCCATTCTCATACCCAAAAGGCCGACAGCCTGACAGCCACATCAACCATCGAGCAAAGCCAGTACCGCGAAGTCGATGGCGGACTGAGCGGCAAAATATCCTGGTGGTCCTGGCTACTCCTAGCGGGAGCAGTGGTTCTGCTTCTATTTGTGATATTGAGACGGATGTTTGCATCCTAATGAAATCCATCAATCATTTTATCACCATCATTTACAGTAGGTTATGAACTATAGTCGTGTGTGAACGCAAGTAGATGTTTAAAGTTGGGTAGTTTATTTTTATATGCTTTTCTTTGCTGACAACATCAAACTAACTAATCATGAACAAAGTAACCACACGCGAACTGACCGAGATCATGCACTGCATGGCCGTCCTTGATGAAAACTCCGCACTGAGAGTCATGCAACACCTCGTAGAATCATTCGGGAAGAAACCCCTAAACTTTCGAAAAGGCACGCCCGTAACCAAATGGATCTTAGAAAACCCAGGGCTATCCTTCGGCCTCAGAAGAAAGCTACTTCAATACTGGTTCCTGCACATCGACGAAATCAACCCCGAAATCCACGACGGCTTCACAGAAGCACAACTCCGCGAGCTGAACGAAAGGTTGCTATCAACAATCCTGGGAGCGCGTCCGGATCAATATTCGCCGAATTAGTGTCTGCAAATGTCATTATTATTATTTCCTAAAAACAAACTATATCAAAGGATTTCAGGAATAGGTTTTTATAGACGAGATAGCTTTACAAATAAAAATTGTAAAACGAAATTGGGGTAGTCTCAGAGAGACAGAAAACACATCGGATAACGTTGAGGTATGGTGCTCCCTACAATCAATTTTGACTCCTCGATTTTTGTTATTTGAAATTTTCTGCGATATATTTCCTTTATAGTCCAATAAATACGATAGCCGAAGTCGTTGCACGTCCTGTCACTTTTTATTAGGCTTGAAAATTTACATTTGATAATTTTCTGGCAACTCTCCGCCACACATTATTAGAGTTACCTGCTTGTGGATCTGCAAACTCGCTCTAATCTTATCAACCCTTTCAGGTGCGATCCTAGCCACATTTTCCACGACGACCCATCTGAACAAAAGCTCAAAAGCATTCTTTAGTAAAATAATAGATCCCTCTATGCCACCGGGATGAAGACACGATATACTGTAATTTCAAGTCGCGGGCTGGAGAAGGCTATTGGGCGTAAATTAAATCTTTGCCATGATTTGTACGTTTTACGGTGATTCAGAGATGTCTCTACCTATTTTTCGACCAAATAAGGGCTGAACAGTACAAACTAACAACGAGACTGGACTTCCTGTAAAACGAGACAATCAAGCGGTAATTTTTGGGTTCGATTTGCCTCGCTTGGACGTTGTCACCGAATAATAATAAGGCGATTGACACAATATAGAAAGCGATTCCTTTCACAAATAATACTACTTAGAGATGGCTTTGTCAAAGATACGCATTTTATATAGCGGACAATAAAATTCCACACCAGAAAGAATCTAAAATGGTCTAAAAGATCGCTTGACAATTAGATTTATCATAATAAGGAGTGGTCGGAAATCGTACTTTTCGCCAAGCAGGGTGCGTTTATTCTAAAAATTAGTTTAAATGATATCCTTAAATGAAGCAACGGCCCCCATTTTTGGAGCCTTTGCTACATTAACTGAAAATCCCCATTATTCATTCTATCA
>CAYNZH010000063.1:0-6526 GCA_964401685.1 uncultured Sphingobacteriaceae bacterium | reverse complement strand
AAAACAGATTTTCCGGCCTATCAATTTGTCAAAGGAAATATCCAACACAGTTATATGTTTGGCGGAGTGGCGATTTTATTATTGACGATTGCCTGCATCAATTACATCAATCTCCATACGGCGAGAGCTAGCAGCCGCCTGAAAGAAGCCGGTGTACAAAAGATACTGGGGGCTACACGCCGCGATATTCTCTTTCAGTCCATGTACGAATCTCTGATTACCTTCAGTATAGCAGGATGTATGGCATTTTTAATTTACCAATTGACCTTGCCGGCCCTTCAGCATTTCATCGGTCACCCGCTAGCTTTCCGATTTAGTGAAAACGGCACATATCTCCTGTATGTTTTGCTTGCTTTCGTTGGGATCTGTCTGTTTAGCGGGCTATATCCGGCCTGGCTGGTATCGGGTTTTCGTATGACGGGCAATATGCAGCGCGTATTGAATACTAGAAAAACCGGTCAGGGTTGGTTGCGGAAAAGTTTGGTCGTATTGCAGTTTTCCATTTCCATAGCAATTCTGGTATCCATGCTGGTCGTACAGAGACAGGTGAATTTCCTTAAGACAAAGGATATTGGTTTTGATACGGACGGATTGTTGAGCATTAGCTATGTGTCATGGGACAACAAGGCTAATACGCTGAGATCCGAGCTGTTAAAAAATCCCGCGATCCAGTCATTTAGCTTTAGTAGTTGGCTGCCGACGGATGGCGCAGGACCTATGGTGAAGAATGTCCCAGATCCGCTCGACCCAAATGAACAGCTCGAATTGTGGTTTATTGATGGCGAACCCAACATCGCACAAACGCTGGGATTACGATTGAAATCAGGGCGCTTTCTAGATCCAGAAAAAACAGGAGATGCTGTCGCAGCGGACGATTTCGAGGCCTTGATGAGCGGATTACGTCCTGCCCTGATTACGGCCAGCACCGCCAGACTCTTCGGCATCGATAGCCTCAATCAACCCTTTCATGAAGCGGGCATCATCCCCGTGGGGATCATCGAGGATTTCAATGCCGAATCCTTACATAAAGGAACGGCTCCTACTGCGATTGTCGGCTACCGAGATCCCACCTACGGTTCGTTGCTGATCCGCATACAAACAGGCCAGGAACAGTCGGTCATGCACGACATCGCCCAACTTTGGGACGAGCTTTACCCCGACAAGTATTTTGATATTAAAATCGTCAGCGATACGTTGGCCAAACAATATGAGGCCGAAGATAAATTACAATACCTGTTCCGGCTGTTCAGCTTGCTGACCATGTTACTCGCAGCGATGGGCATTTTCGGACTCATCGTACATACGCTGGGCTTGCGGGTCAAAGAAATCGGAGTTCGCAAAGTACTGGGTGCTTCAGTTTCAGGCATCGTCGTGTTACTATCCCGGGATTTCATAAACTTGGTGCTGATTTCGGTGCTGATCGCCTCCCCCATAGCCTGGTGGCTGATGAACAAGTGGCTAGAGGATTTTGCCTATCGAACCGAAATTCAATGGTGGATGTTCGCTTTAGCCGGCATGGCGGCATTGACAGTTGCATTATTAACCGTCGCTGGGCGAGCTGTCCGCGCAGCCATGGCAAATCCAGTGGATAGTTTGAGGGATGAATAAACCATTAAATATAAAAAAACGATGAATACTAATTTTAAAATCATGTGGCAGAATATTTGGAAGAACAAAGGTAGTTCCGCACTCAGTATCTTAGGGTTAGCCATAGGAATAGCCTGTTTTATGTTACTTGGCATGTATATTCTCACCGAACTTCGTTTCGATCGCTTCCACAAATTTTCGGATCGTCTTGCGCTGGTCACCGTCGGTTACAAATCACCGGACGACGCGGAAATGCGATACATGGGTGTCACGCCCACTGCTTTGGCTCCGGCGCTAAGTGCACAATTTCCAGAAATCGAAGAAGCTGTTCGGATCTATCCTGCTAGCTCAGTCACCGTACGACAAGATGACCAACTCTACAATGAGGACGCATTTGTGTACGCGGACAGCGCATTTTTTGATGTTCTGACCTATTCTTTTCGATCGGGGGATCCGCGCCAAGCGCTCGCTCGACCTCACTCCGTTGTATTGACCGAGGCTATGGCCGAAAAATATTTTAAAGGCGATAACCCGGTTGGAAAGACAATTTTTTTAAATAAAACGGCGTGGCAAGTAACTGGAGTCGTGGAGACACCTCCTGCAAATACGGAACTTCCCTTTTCAGCCGTACTTTCGTACACGACGCTTGAACGTTCTCGAAATCTGGCTTGGAATTCGGCCAATGACATCACAATAATGCGGCTCAAAGATCGAGAATCTTTTGCGACGCTTCAACCACAGGTAGATGCACTGATCGAACAACAATTTGCCGAAGCCATTCAGGCGGGTGGCGATTATCAAGTGAATATCGAAAAATTAGCGGATGTACACCTACACTCACGGGCAGCTGGGACGGGAAACATCACCTACCTTTATATTCTAGGTGGCTTCGCGGTAGGATTATTACTGATTGCTTGCATCAATTTCACCAATTTATTGACAGCGCGATCGACCGAACGCGCCCGGGAGATCGGTGTCAAAAAAGTCTTAGGCGCACAGCGCGGGCTATTGATCCGCCAATTTCTTATGGAATCCGCTTTTTCCGTTTTTATCGCCATACTTCTAGGCCTGATCCTCGCGATAGTTACTCTGCCATTTTTCAACCGCTATGTAGAGTTGAATATCAGTATGCAATATTTCAACGATTTTCGCTTTTATATAGGGATCGCTCTATTATTTATCGTTGTATCGGTGATCGCTGGGGGTTGGCCAGCCCTGATACTATCTGCTTTCAAACCGATTAGTGTACTCAAAGGAAAAATAACCAATACCCGTGGTGGAGGCAAAATACGCCAAGGACTCGTGGTATTTCAATTTTCCATATCCATCCTCTTCATTATCTGTACCTTTATCGCAGGAAAACAACTGAGATATATGCAGACCACAGACACAGGACTCAACCGTTCTCAAATATTAGTGATCAATGCAAATACACTTCCCACCCAAAGTATTCAGACATTTAAACAGGAACTGCTGAATCAATCCGGTATACGCGGAATTACTGCATCGTATGATTCTCCAGTCAATGTGCAAGGGGGCTATACTATTTCGGGAGTGGGCGATCAAAAATCAGATTTTCAGCTTAGTATCACGGCAATTCCGGTAGAAAAAGATTTTGTCGATGTCTTTGACATTCAATTACTCGCTGGAACTAGTTTTACCGACACCGATATCTTACGAGCGAATCTTCCTGATTTCGAGCAGCGTGAATATACATTTATTGTCAATGAACTGACCGCCCAAACTATGGGATGGACCGCGGATGAAGCCGTCGGAAAAAGAATCGATATGAACGGTAGGCAGGGAAGAATAATAGCCGTGACCGATGATTTTAATTTTACCTCCCTTCATGAAAAAATAGAACCTATTGTGTTGTTTCCAGAATATAATTATTTCGGCAAACTTTTTATTAAGACAGAAAACGACACACCGTTGACATCAACCATGGCCGATATTGAAAACACTTGGAAATCGATCAATCCAGACCTGCCTTTTGAATATCATTTTCTGGATCAGGAATACGATGCTCTCTTTCGTCAAGAAACGCAGACGGCCAGAGTGCTGAATATTTTCTCGATGATCACCTTAATCGTAGCTGCTATGGGTCTATTTGGCTTGACAGCTTTCACCGCACAGCAAAGAATCAAAGAAATCGGAATCAGAAAGGTATTGGGAGCATCCGTTTCAGGAATCATGAGTATGCTTTCGGCCAACTTCCTGAAACTGGTGCTGATTGCCGCCGTCATAGCCACTCCAATAGGCTGGTGGTTGATGGAAACTTGGTTGGAAGATTTTGCGTTTAGGATAGAAATCCAATGGTGGATGTTTATTTTCGCAGGTACATTGGCTGTCCTTATCGCACTTGCCACCGTGAGCTGGCACGCATTTGCAGCCGCAAACGCAAATCCCGTAGATTCGCTGCGAGATGAATAAAATTTTCAAACACAAAAAAGCATGTTAAAAAACCATTTGAAAACGGCCTTTCGGATGATGAGCAAAAACAAGCTCCATACCGGCATCCATCTTACGGGACTGACGATTGGATTATTTGCATTGTTTCTGAGTTTGACGGTCATTCAGGATGAATGGTCTTATGATCGGTTTTGGAACAATGCCGACCGCGTGTATAAAGCTCACTGGACCACCTCTGTCAATGGAGCTGAGAACACTATGGCGCTCACGACTTTGGGTCTAGCGAATAGTTTGACGGAGCGATTTCCGGAAGTGGAGACTTATTCCAGGGTACATCCTCAAAACATCACATTCAGGCCAAATGAAGGAAGCGACGACCAAACGAAGATCAACGTACTGAAAGTCGATACGACCTTTGCCCACATTTTTGATATACAAACCCTTTCTGGACAGCTGGATCAATATACTGCTGGCTACAGAAATATTGCGATTTCTGCATCGTTTAGAGACAGGTATTTCAAGGATGCAAATCCAGTCGGTCAGATCATCATGGATATCCCTGAATGGGCGAGCAAACCAAATGAATACTTGATCACGGCCGTATTTGCAGATATGCCCCAAAATACCCATTTGAAAACAGATGTGTTGATGATCGCGCAGCCAGATCCAGTTACGACTTCTCAAACGGGGAGCGCCATGGAAATTTTCTATTATTTACTAAAACCAAATGCTTCTGTCGCGGATTTTGAGGACAAAGTCAACAACTGGTATGCCGAAACCAACGACAAACCTCTGAAAAGAACTTATACGTTCCAACCCTTGACGGAAAAATCCAAAAGTAGCAAGACCAATCTCGTTTTATTCGGGATCGTTGGTGCCCTGCTCTTGGGTATTGCCTGCATCAATTTTATCAATTTACATACGGCTCAAACCTTGCATCGCGTGAAAGAAACCGGGGTGCGCAAAGTGATGGGAGCGTCCCGTGTACGACTAATACAGCAATTCCTGATTGAATCATCGCTCTATTTTTTTATTTCTGGAATACTCGCCCTCGTGATTTATATCGTGTTATTGCCAGTGGTCGAAAGTTTCATTGGGCATCCGTTACATTCCACGATTCTGAACAATCCGTCGCTTTCTCTGTACAGCCTCGGAGCATTACTGGTCATCGGTCTCCTTGCATCTATTTATCCGGCCTGGATCTTGGCCAGACTTAAAGCGGTGAACGGTTTGCGAAAACAATTATACACGGACGGTACTTGGCGGAGCGACGGCTTGCGAAAATCATTAGTCGTGCTGCAATTCAGCCTAGCGGTTGTCGTGTTGATTTCCGTATTCGTCATACGGGGTCAAATGGAGATGGTCAACAAAAAAGAACTGGGCTTCAATCCGAATCAACTTTTGCACATTGCCCCCATTCGCTGGGGAAACAGCTATAACGCCTTCAAAGAGCGTTTGAGAGAGACGTCCGGCGTTCAGCTCGTTGGGGCTGGAATGTGGAACGCATGGTCGCAGTCTATGGGCAGGGGAGCTTTTCCCAACCCACTAAACCCAGACGAGAATTTTACCTATGACGTGATTGTCGCCGACCTAGACTTTGCGCGAACGCTGGACATGGAGCTATCGTTTGGCAGCTTCGGTGAGGAAAAATCCAGTTCAGGGCAGCAGATTCCCGCATCAGGCCATGATGCAGATCATGCAGACCATCCTGCAGACCCAGAATCAACGTTTCGACTCGTGGACATTCTGATGACAGAGCATACGGCGAATCTATTGAATTACATCGAAATCGGAAAACCCTTGCCCAGCCTCTTCCCTGACGAAGCACTCAATCCATTAGGTGTGATCAAAGACCTGCATACGGAGTCTCTTCACAAATCCCTCCAGGCGACAGTCATCATGTTGGACAAAGATTTCAATTACGGTGGCGTTTACATACGGACAGAAGAAGGAAAAGAACAGCAGGTGTCCGCTGCCATCGCATCCATTTGGCAAGAATTTTACCCAAATCACCTTTTACAGATTGATTTTGTCAATGAAAAAATGAACCAGCTTTATGTCGCTGAACAGAAGCAACAAAGCTTAGTCATCCTGCTCGCCAGCCTCACCCTAGGCCTCGCCTGCCTGGGTGTATTTGGTCTGATCACTCATTATACGCGCGTCCGAACCAAAGAAATCGGCATCCGCAAAGTGCTGGGTGCATCTGTTTCTGCGATTTCGGGAATGTTCTCTAAGGATTTTATGAAACTGGTCGCTATCGGAATCATCATCGGGTCACCAGTTGCGTGGTGGGCCATGAATCACTGGCTGGAGGATTTTGCTTACCGCATCCCAATGGAATGGTGGATGTTTGCTTTGGCAGGATCATTGGTGATTCTGATCGCCATATTGACTGTCGCAGGGCAAGCGGTTCGTGCGGCAAAAGCCAATCCTGTAAATTCACTGCGCGATGAATAGTGAATTTTGCGAATCGAATCGCAATTTTAATATGAATTTTGCGAATTGAATCGCAATTTTAATATGAATT
>CAYNZH010000062.1:2816-7442 GCA_964401685.1 uncultured Sphingobacteriaceae bacterium | reverse complement strand
CTAGCGGACGATGATCTGGACGATATCGTTGCTTTTCTCGGAAGTCTGACCGGTGAACTACCGGAGGCCGCCAGGGTATTACCCGTGCTGCCGGCCTCAACCGCCGAAACGCCTAAGCCGGACATGAACTAGGGCCTCAAAAGCTTACAGTGTTTCCTCCAAAAATGCTTTGAGCGCAGGACCTCGGAGATTTTTACCTACGATAACCCCTTCAGGCGAGATCATAAACGAAGCGGGGATAGCATTAATATTGTACAATTGCGCAGCCGGACTGTTCCAAAATTGTAAGTCAGATACCTGGGTCCACACAAGGTTATCCGTTTCTATACCCTTTAGCCATGCTTCCCGCGTCTGGTCCAGCGAAACACCCAACACTGTAAAGCCCTTGTCCTTGTAAGCATGGTATTGGGCGACAATATTGGGATTTTCCTGCCTGCAGGGTGCACACCAGGCAGCCCAGAAATCCAACAACACATACTGGCCTCTCAGATCCGAAAGCTTCACCTTCTCACCTTCTGGCGTAGTCGACTCAAAGTCAGGCGCAACCCCTCCTATGCTCAGCGGTTTTAGCTTAAGCAAATGATCTGCAAAGTCTTGGACGGATTGGTTATCTGGAAAATGCGATTTGGCCTTCTCGCCATAGGCAATAATTTCCTTTTCATAGCCTTCGAAATCGAGGTTGAATAAAAGCAAGTACCCATAGTAACCTGCGAGATTTGCCTCATTCTCGCGGGAAAATGCAAAAACTTTCCGGCCCGCAGCCTCGATAAACTCGCTTTGCTTGTTCATCATATCGTTCTGAACGACGTCCACATCTTCCCCCTTGCTGACCCGGGTTTCGAATTCTTTCTGAAGAACCGCGAAGTCCTGGTCAATTTCTTCTTGGAGTACATTGAATTGTGCAAGCTTAACCCCTGTTGAATCAGCTGAAACCTCTTTGTTATCTAGTTCTGTCTTTTTTGTATCACTTTGAACTTCTCCATTCGCGGTTGGATTTCCGCAGGAAGATAGCATCAGCGCCGCAAATGCTGCGGTTTTATATAAAATCGTCATCAATTTCGTTGAATATTATTAATGTGTATAGATCGCCCTCTCTTTCAAAGATAATAAAAACCGCTTGGATTTCCAAGTTTTCGACGGATTTAGTTATATTTGCCGCCGAGAAAACCGAATAAACACCCTCATGAAAACGCTGCTGACTTGCTTTCTTCCCTTGCTGTTTGTTTTCATGTTTACAATTAGCCACGCGCAAAACCTGATCCATCATACCACCAACTGGTTTGGGCCTAATGCAAACCCTATTCCGCTGTTTACCGATGCGAGCATCCCCTCGACTACACGTCTGGCTCTTATGGGCGACTATTATTTCGGTCAGGGTGACAAGACAAAAACAGCTTATCTAAAAGTGGAAGTTCCGGTCATTAAAGAAAGGGTTTCCATAAAAGCTTGGATGTCTGCGGAATCCTTTCAGGTTTCGGACAGCGTCCGCGAGGTGAGGGGCATGAAGGCGAACAGTGGACGGGCATTTGGTGACGTCTATGTGCAAAGTCGCTTTCTTTTGCTGAAAGAGCGAAGTTTTACCCCTGCAATGGTGCTGAATATCACGTTGAAAACCGCCTCAGGATCCCAATTTAAAAACCGGCGATACTTCAATACGGCTGGCTACTATTTCGACGCAGAAGTAGGAAAGAGCTTTCCGATCAACTCCGCAGCAAGCCTGAGGCTGGTCGGCAACGTCGGATTTTATTCCTGGGACGTGCAGACTCCTGGCCTTAATGTCCAGGACGACGCGCTTATGTATGGCGCGAAGCTGATCATCAAAAATCAAAGCCTAGCCTGGGAAAATACGCTGGCTGGGTACAGCGGCTGGATCAACCGACGAGAAAACTACGGCAATAAGCCGCTGGCTTATACGTCCAAAATCATAGCAAACTGGGTTTCAGGCGCTGCTTTCATTCAATACCAATATGGGATAAGGCACTTTCCTTACCAGCAGATTCGATTGGGCATTGAATTTCCCTTAGAAATCCTCACTCCGACCTATTGACAAGACTAAGTGGTTTCTGCAGGCGAGTTCAGACCTGCCCGCTTCAACAGCGCCGTCGGCTCGGGTTTTCTTCCCCTAAATTGTACATAAAGTTCCATGGGATCAACGGTTCCTCCGAGGCTGAGCAAAGTCTTAAATTTGCCGGCTGTTTTTGGGTCGAAAATTCCGTTCTCCTTGAAATATGCAAAAGCATCGGCATCCAACACCTCGGCCCATTTGTAGGAATAATAGCCGGCAGCGTAACCGCCCGCGAATATATGGGAAAAGGACGTGCTTTGAACGGTTCCTTTCAAGGTCGGGTAAAGTTGTGTGTCTTTGGTAATCCTTTTTTCGAAATCTTCGATCGAACTTTCGTCTAATTGGCCTGAATGATAGGCCATATCGAGCAGCCCAAAACCAAGTTGCCTCAACGTCTGGTAGCCTTCCATAAAGTTGGCGGATGCTACAATTTTGTCAATTTCCTCATCTGGCAATGGGTCGTTAGTCTGGTAGTGACGGGCAAAAGTCTGGAGGAAATCTCTTTCATAGCAGTAGTTTTCCATAAATTGAGACGGGAGCTCCACAAAATCCCAATAAACATTTGTCCCTGAGAGACTTTCAAAGGTCGTATCTGCCAAAATTCCATGCAAGGCGTG
Organism: uncultured Sphingobacteriaceae bacterium; assembly: GCA_964401685.1. Classification (GTDB taxonomy): domain Bacteria; phylum Bacteroidota; class Bacteroidia; order Sphingobacteriales; family Sphingobacteriaceae; genus DASRQK01. Next base: position 4,760 of record CAYNZH010000062.1, on the reverse strand, counting down.
CCCGAACTCATGAAAAAGAGTGGTAACTTCGTCGAAAGTCAACAGCGAAGGGGTGTCTGCGAGTGGTCGCGCAAAATTGCACACTATGGAAATGTGCGGCCTGATATTGTCACTTCCATCTTGGTATTGTCCACGGAAAGCTGTCATCCACGCGCCTGCACGCTTACCCTCCCTGGGATGCCAATCGGTATACAACAATCCCTTATGCTGCATTCCCTCGGTGACTTCGTAGACCTGGACCTCATCGTGGTAAACAGGGATGTCGTCTCGAATTTTAAAATTAAGCCCAAATAGACGACCAGCGAGTTCAAAAGCCGCATCCAGCACATTTTTCAGCGGAAAATAAGGCTTGAGCGTTTCTTCGGAAATACTGAATCGGGATTCCCGAAGCTTTTCCGCATAGTAGCTGTGATCGTAGGGCATCATTTCGCTGATTCCGTCCTCGGCGGCAAGCGCTTTCAAACTCATGACCTCCTTTTCCGCATGAGGCTTTGCCCTTTCCAAAAGATCTTGCAAAAAATCCTGAACCGTGCGCGTCGAAGAGGCCATGCGTTCTGCAAGTACAAAGTCGGCGTGAGATTCAAATCCCAAAAGCCTAGCGCGCTCGCGCTTCAAATCGACGATTCTGCGCACGATTTCTTCGTTGTTATATGGGTTGTCCTTGAAAGCTCGAGTAGCAAACGCGAAATACAGCTCCTTGCGCAATTCTCGTTGTGATGCGTATTTCATAAAAGGCACATAACTGGGGAAATGCAAGGTAAAAACCCATCCGTCCACCTGTCTCTGTTCAGCTTCCTTACGTGCAGCTTCACGAATGGAGGCCGGCAGTCCATCCAGCTGTTTCTCTTCCCGCACCTGGAGGTAATAGTCGTTCGTTTCTTGCAGTACATTCTGGGAAAACTTTGTTGTCAAGGTCGATAAGTCTTTGTCAATGGCTCTCAGCGTTTCCTTATCATCGGGGGACAATAAAGCACCATTTCGCGTAAATCCCTTATGCACCTTTTCAAGTAAGCGCATTTGCTCTGCGGTCAGCAGCAAGGAACGGGATTTTGCTTGGTCAAATACCTCATTCACCCGTGCAAACAGTGCTTCGTTGAGCATAATGTCATTGCTATACTCGGCGAGAACTGGCGACAGTTCCTGTGCAAGTGCTTGTATTTCATCATTGGTTTCAGCGGCATCCAGATTAAAAAAAGCAGTGGATACCCGATCCAGCTGCCTTCCCGCTTTTTCCATCGCAGCAATGGTATTCTCAAAATCAGCAGGCTCCTGCTGGGTCGTAATGTGATCGATTTCTGCTTTCGCCTCACGAATCAATTCGTAGATCGCTGGCTTGAAATGAGCAGTCTCTATACTATCGAAAGGAACGGCCCCAAAAGGGCCGTCAAACGTTTCCAATAAGGGATTATTCGTCATATTGTTTTTAAAAATGGACAACCAATCTCCAAATTTACAAAAATTTTAGGAGAATGTCCCGGGATCAGTACACGCCGATGTACCGATTACCGGCTTTGTTGATCAGTTTTGCGCCCAAAGTAACTTCACTGGTTTCACGATTGAAAATATAAATATTTCCATCTTTGCTGACCTCCGTGACTGCGATAAACACTTCTTTACCCACGACTGCTATTCCTTGATATTGGCCAAAATCCAAGTTACTTTCGCCCGGAAGGCTAATCTTTCTCGCGGTCCGGTTGTTCAGGTCGATCTGGGCGATATATCCGCCTGAGCGAACACCGTCGGCTACCAGACTATAGATGACGTAGGCGATTCCCTCCCCTGCGTATTTCCAGCTCTCTATATAAGAATCCGTGACCCCAAGGGCAGCGTCCAGGCTGAATACATAGGAATTGTCGTATTGATTTTGCTGATCGATCTTCAGAAGGTGGGAGCCGCCGGTGCCAGGCAATTCGCGGTGGGTGCCTTGGTACATGTTGCCGTCCG
>CAYNZH010000062.1:0-2716 GCA_964401685.1 uncultured Sphingobacteriaceae bacterium | reverse complement strand
ACCCGCGTTTTCACTAACCTTGGCCCAGCGAGGGGACGTCCCCACGTAGGGAGCCGCATTGACCTGAGAGCCTACGGATTTCAGTTCTCTCCCACCTTTGACGCTGTATTTGTTAAATATGCCACCGTCAGCGCCAGAATACTGTATATTGAAGAGAAATCGCCCGTCTTCAGAGACTTGCAAGCGGGCCGTTCGGCTGGATTTAACATCTACGCCCTGGCCAAAAACATCTATGGAGAAATCCGGATTTTTTGCTTCGTCCAAGGTCACGCTATACACCATCATCCCTCCGTTCCCATCGCCGGGTTCAGATTCCATCAACGCGCCAGCCACGGTAATCCAACGCTGATTTTCACTGCCGGGAGGCGTCGAGCTTTCTGGTCCATCGTCACTTTTGCTACAGCCAAAGACCGTGCAGGCCAGGAGCGCCATTCCAAGTAATCCTGATTTTGATGCGTTAATGTTCATGGTATTTTTATTATTATGATGATTAGAAGTTATTGATTAGAAAATTCAGTTTAAAATAGAACGCCCGTCCCGGTTTCTGAACCGCAAAGTTGTCGTAAATCTCTGCGTTTAGCAGGTTTTTGACATCGAAACTCGCAATAACCCGATGATTAGGAAAGCGGTAGCTCGCTCCCAGATCTTGAGCAATTTGCCGAGGCGTGGTGTGGTTAGGGGAGTCTATCCAAATGGTTTTGAAAGGGTCCACGTACCCTAAATGATAATACAGATTGAGCGTGGAAAACTTTTGAAACACGTTTTGAAACGCATAATGTACCTGAGTGTTCATGGTAAAAAAAGGTTCATTGGGCAACTGCTTATTGTAGTAACTATCCAGGCGGAGGCCGGTCTCTGGGTCAAATTCCTGTTTGAAAAGTGCATTGAACCGGGATACGCTTAGCTGGGCGGTGAAATTCCGGTTCAAGGTATAATGCAATTCGCCTTCAAATCCAACAGACTGTGCGAGACCGAGATTGACATAGGGGGCAAATTCAACGGCCTCATTGATGAGGCGGGTCTCCGCCTTTCGACTGATTTTGTCTTGGGTATTTCTCAGAAATCCGCTCGCAGACAGGAAAATCCGGTGTTTTCCCCATGCCTTCGCATTCCAACGGAACCCCAGATTGAGGTTTTTACTGATTTCGGGCCTCAGATTGGGATTGGCCACAATATTTTCCGCGGGGCCACCGAAAACTTCGCTTTCCGCAGGCATACGAACCGCCTTTTCGGCCGAAGTGATCAGCGTCCATTCGGGATGCAGGTCCAGAGAAAGGGCAAGACCGTATCCTAATGCTGATTTTCTATCCCTGATAATATCTTCAGCATAAACCGCTTGCCCATCGACGATCTGTTGGTGAGGAGAGATCATCTCCATTTGCTGTTGATAATATTTTGCGAAAAAATTGGATTTTAATTTGTCCTCTAGCCACCTGCCTTCGTAGGCCAAGGCACTCACGTGTTTGCGTAGATCACTGCTGCTCGCATAGACTCTTTCCAATACATGACGGATCTGATCTTCGTCCTGACGATCTATTGTGTAAAAAAGGTGATTAAAAGAAAGCCGTTGGTTCTGAGAAAAACGGTACGCTATATCTGCCCGGGAGGTGAGGATCTGGCGCTCGATGTGGTTCATGGTCGGAGCCCCTTGCTGCGCGCCACCGGCAGTTTTCAAAGGCAATCCGTGGAATCCTATCATTTTTTCCCCGGACCAGTTGTAATTCCAACTGACCGTATCCTGCAAATATTGCCCTCTGTCACTGTAAAATCCATTGATATTTAGGTCCAAGCCATCGAGAAGGAAATTGCCTTTTGAAAAATTTAAGCCAAAAACTTGGGCCTCCGACTGGCTAAAGCGACCCATGTAGGGAATGGTCATGTACTGACCGTGCTGAATTTCATTGTACGCCGTAGATGCATTGTAGCTGAACATGAGTCTGTCTGCCCAGTCTACCCCAGTGACCCCTAGTTCCAAACGGCCGCCAAGTGTCCTATACGCGTCAAAGAATCGCCGGGCACGGGTCGGCTCGAGCGTCCCGTCTGGCAGGGTATTTCGGGCAAATTTTCCCCAAACCTCGTAATCATTGTCGGAATATTTGTGAAAAAGGTGGCCCTTGACGGTCAATCCACTTTTATCCCCGCGGTAAGTGCCACTGATATCGGACTGCCAGGTGTTAAACGACCCATACGAAACGGAAGCATTTAGGGAATTGTGGGAAACATCCTTCTTCAAAACCAGATTTATCGCACCGCCCAGCAGGTCCCCTGAAAGATGTGCGGGCAGAACGCCTTTGTAGACTTCTATTCGCTCTATCATCGCTGGAGGGATGTTGCCCAGATTGAAGGAGGATCCGTATGTGGCTATATCAACCCCGTCTATGAAAATTCCTATCGCTCTGCCCGACATTCCGTTGAGATTGTACTCCACCTGTGCTCCCAGGCCTCCATTTTGACGCACCCGCACGCCAACCGCTTGGTCGAGAAGCTCGTTGACGTGAAGATTTCGTATGGCAGCCTCCTCCGTATCGATAACATGGACTGCAAATCCGCTCTTTTCCATCTCTTGTTTTGAAGTTTGGCCGGCGATGACTATTTCCTGAAGCTCGATTTCCTCGGAGGGTTTGACGATCATATCCAGCTCGATAAAATCATCCTTTATATCAACGACATGGGTTTGAGGTTGGATCTCCAGGGATGTAACCACAATCGTTTGTAC
>CAYNZH010000061.1:0-8295 GCA_964401685.1 uncultured Sphingobacteriaceae bacterium | reverse complement strand
GCGCACTTCAGAAAGCACGGGATCGCACTGCCCACGCAGATCACCACGCACGATTTGGAAAGAATCAATAGGCTGATACGGGTTTTCGGTCCCAGGCATGTCGTTATCGTCGGCGATCTGGTACATGCACAATTCAACCGGGAAGTCGCACTGTGGAAGGACTTAACTGCGGGGTTTCCGTCCACTGATTTTACCCTGGTCAAAGGCAATCATGATCGCTATACGGAAAGTCACCGGGACCAGCTCGGCATACTGAAAGTGGTCGATGAGCTCTACCTGGAAAATCTAGGCTTTGTGCATCAGGGGAGTTCAGCGGCACCTTTTACGATCAGCGGCCACTTGCACCCGGGCGTTCGAATAAAAACCAAGACCAATAAAAACCTCCGGCTCCCTTGCTTCATTGTGACTGACAACCTGCTGATCTTGCCAGCTTTTAGCAAATTCACCGGGTTGGACACCGGCTTCAGGCCTGTGAATGCGCGTTATTACGCATGCCACGAAGACGGAATCTTTCGGGTTTAGACCCGCAAAAGGCCGCGAAAACCACGCGCGGCATAGTAGGATTCTGCGCCATTGTGATAGGTGAAAACATGGCCAAAGCGATAGTCTCCGAACAAAGCGCCACCGCGCTCCCTGATTTTTTCCGGGGTCTTGATCCAACTTGAGGTTTTTGCGTCAAATTCGCCTAGTTCCTGAAGTTCCCGGTACTGATCTTCGTCAAGTAGCGTGATTCCCATCTCGTTTGCCATGCCGATTGCGCTATGCTTGGGCTTGTGTTCTTTCCGGGATTCCAAGGCATCTGGATCGTAACATACACTGCGCCGTCCCTTCGGACTTTCGGGCGAGCAGTCCACAAAAATGTACCCGCCTGATCCTTGATCGGAACCTATCACGTCGGGTTCTCCCCCTGTTTCTTCCATTTCATACAGCGACCAAAGTTTGGCTGGTGCTTTTTCCAGTCTCTTCAAGACGTCTTCCCATTGCAGCCCCTTGTGCCTGTGTGGGTTTTTCTCAAAGCGACGTTCTAGTTTTTCAAGCAATTCAGATTTTTGTTCCTTGGATAGACTTCGTTTCATTTTCTGCGTGTTATTTGACAAAAATAACAATCAAAATATTTCAAAGTCTTTATTTTTGTAAAAATCTTTGAAAAAATTTTCGGTCTCCGCCATCATCTTTTCGTAATAATTGCCGCCATGGCTCACACGCTTCACTCCCCATTCGCGCAATTTCTCTATAGGAGGCAGGGTTGGCGAGGCGAACAGATTCAGAGGTAAAGGGATTTCTGTGGTAAAGCTTTTTATGTCAGCCTCCGCTTCCATCAGCGGAACAAAAATTCCAGACGCCCCGGCATCTTTGTAGCTATTGGCACGTTTCAGCGTTTCGTCTAGTTTGTTTTTATGTTTGGTGGTATAGGTGTCGATTCTTGCGTTTATAAACACTTTTGTCCGTTGTTTGATTGCAGCGATTTTTTCTTCCAGATGCTTCGCATCACCCAAGTTTCTTTTACCGTTCTTCACGGTACCGTCCTCTAAATTGATCCCCACAACGCCCATATTTACAAGTCTTTTTACATGTTCTGCCACTTTTTCAGCGTCCTGACTGTATCCGGCTTCAAAATCCACACTTACGGGTATCCCGGCCACGGCAATAATACGCTCCACGACAGTGAATAGCAACTCCACCGGCATGCTTTCGCCATCTTCATACCCAAGCATATTCGCAATGGCATGACTCGACGTGCCTAAGGCCTGAAATCCTGCTTTCTCCGCTAATATCGCCGAATGTGCATCCCAAACATTGGCAAGTAGGAGGGGAGTGGACTGTTTGTGCAACTTTTTAAATTGTTCAATTAAAGACATAGTAAGTATATTAAGGTGTAAATGTTTCATAACGAACAATTTCCCACGTCAAAGGTTTGATTATCTACTCGAAAATTAGTATATTGCCTATTAAAAGCAAATTTTATGAGTTTAAAACCAAACAATAAATCGTATATAAACGGAAAGTGGATCGCTGAGTTCGAAGAAACCTTTCCGGTGACAAACCCGGCTACGGGTGAGACCATTGTCAATGTCTATAATAGTGGCGTCCAAGTCGCTCGCCAAGCCGTAGAAGCAGCCGCAAACGCGTTGGACGGCTGGAAATCCAAAACAGCCAAAGCCAGGCAAACCATCATGAATGCGTGGTTTGAGCATATCATCGCAAATAAAGAAAGTTTGGCCCATCTGATCACGCAGGAAAGCGGAAAAACCCTCGCCGAAAGTAGGGCCGAAATCGGATACGGAGCGTCCTTCATACCCTGGTTTGCCGAAGAAGGCAAGCGGACCTACGGCGATGTGATTCCGACCTATTCTGAAAATAATCGAGTGATGGCCATCCGTCAGCCCGTGGGCGTGGTCGCAGCAATTACCCCTTGGAATTTTCCTTTGGCTATGATTACCCGGAAAGTTGCTCCAGCGTTGGCTGCTGGCTGTACAGTCATCGTTCGTCCGAGCGAGTTGACTCCGCTGACGGCGCTTGCTTTGGCTGAACTGGCCCATCAGGCTGGAATTCCCGCCGGCGTACTCAATATCATCGCCACGCAGGAGCCTGATCCGGTCGGTAAATTTCTCTGTGAGGACAAAAAGATACGCAAGCTCTCGTTTACGGGATCCACGCGCGTAGGACGACTATTGAGTGCACAATGCGCACCTCAACTCAAGAAACTGAGCATGGAACTCGGTGGAAATGCACCGTTTATCGTGTTTGCCGATGCAAATATCCCCGGAGCGGTAAAGGGGGCGATGGGGGCGAAGTTTAGAAATGGCGGGCAGAGCTGCATCTGTGCCAATCGCTTTATAGTACACGAAAGCGTGCACGATGAGTTTGTACGCAAACTGAAAACAGAAATCGCGCAATTGAAAACCGGGAATGGCATGGACAATGATGTGCACTTAGGCCCTCTGATCAATGAAAAAGCTGTTGAAAAGGTCACTCGTTTGATAGACGACGCCCGCAAAAAAGGTGCGGAAGTCATCCTCGGCGGAACCCACAAGGATAAACGTTGGATAGAACCCACCCTGATCATAAATGCAGATGAAAGCATGGACATTTTCCACGAGGAAATTTTTGGCCCGGTCGCGGTCATTTACAAATTTAAAGACGATTTGGAAGCAATAGAAATGGCAAATAATACAGAATACGGACTTGCGGCCTACCTCTATACAGAAAGCTTGACGCGATCATGGAAAGTAAGTGAAGCATTGGAATATGGCATGATCGGCATCAACGAAGGCCTGATTTCCACCGAAATCGCACCCTTTGGCGGAATCAAGCAATCCGGAATGGGAAGGGAAGGCTCAAAGTACGGCATAGAAGCCTATATGGAACTGAAATACCTAAATGTCGGAGGTTTAAAATAAAAAATGGGTAAGTACTTTTATCGCACCGCTACAACCTCCTACCCTTGCTGCGTTCCCGCCCTGGGGGGTTTAAAGGGAGCTGGTCGTAAAAGCCTTACCCGGCACAAAAGTACAAAAAAAGTCGATAATAAAGAATAAAATGGCATTTTTCGTAAATTGCTTGAAAGCCAGACACCCTTATCGTATTTTTGTACCATGTCAAATTCCAATTACGTCAAATCAGAAGACACCATTGTGGCTTTAGCGACCTCCTCGGGTTCTGGGGGCGCCATCGCCGTCATCAGACTTTCCGGAGCTCAGGCGATTTCTATAGTAAACTCCCTGTTTCATGGAAAGGATCTGGCACAGGCGAATTCGCACACCATACATTTTGGGACCATCCGCGATGCAGAAGCCATTATTGATGAAGTGTTGGTGTCTCTTTTTATTGCGCCGTCTTCGTACACAAAGGAAAATGTCGTTGAAATTTCCGTCCATAACAGCGAATACATCATACAGCGCATGATTCAGCTGTTCATCAGAAAAGGGGCTCGTCCTGCAAATCCCGGCGAATTTACGCTCAGAGCCTTCCTCAACGGCGGACTGGATCTATCCCAAGCCGAGGCAGTAGCAGATCTGATTGCCTCGGATTCGGCGTCGGCTCATCAGATTGCGATGAACCAAATGCGCGGTGGCTACTCCAATCAGCTCAAAGAACTTCGCGAAGACCTCATCAACTTTGCGTCGTTGATCGAACTCGAACTTGACTTTGGCGAAGAAGACGTAGAATTTGCAAACAGAGACGAGCTTAAGTTACTTATCACAAAGATATACAGGATCATAGGCCAGTTAATTCAATCATTTGAACAGGGAAATGTCTTGAAGAACGGTGTTCCCGTGGTCATCGCCGGCAAACCCAACGTCGGAAAATCCACCCTGCTCAATGCGTTTTTAAACGAAGAACGGGCAATCGTGTCGCACATTGCGGGAACGACTCGCGATACCATAGAAGATGAAATCAGCCTGCGGGGCATAAACTTTCGCTTTATAGATACCGCGGGAATCAGGGAGACCACAGACTTGATTGAGGCGCAGGGAGTAGAGCGCAGTAAGGAAAAAATGAGGCAGGCACGCCTGATCATCTACATGATAGACCCGACTCAGGACTCGCAATCAGCGGACGTCCTAGACCAGCTCGCTTCGCTCCAGGATCTGAACATCCCTTACATATTAGTAATCAACAAAAAGGATCTTTTAACTCAACCATTGCTTGAGGAGTACAAGACCTTTGACCCAATCGCCATCTCAGCCAAAAATAAAGTAGGCATTGAGGAACTTATAGATCGACTGATCCACAAAGCCAAATTGGACAAACTGGACAATGGGGGCGTCCTGGTCAGCAATCTCCGTCATGTCGAAGCGCTGCAAAAAACCCAAGAGTCTTTGGAAAAGGTGCTATTCGGGCTGGACAATCCCGTCACCTCCGACTTTATTGCGATGGACATCCGGCAGGCACTCTATCATCTGGGCGAAATCACCGGCCAGGTGAGTACCGACGACTTGCTTGAAAACATTTTTTCCAAATTTTGTATTGGGAAGTAACAATTTTTTCACAGAAGCAGGCGACGTGGATTAAGACTTTTTTCACGCGGGGTGAAAAAATGTGGTAAGTTTTTGCTATATTTATCCCATGCAATTTGTCTTGATCTAGGACCGGAGAATGACACTTTGCTTATATTCGGGATAACCTAACAGCTTGCATCCCGATGCCGATTATTTTACTATTTATTTCATATAAATGACCAGAGAACAAGAACGTGACGAGTTGCACCGCGCAATATGGCAAATTGCCAATGATTTAAGAGGTAGTGTAGATGGGTGGGATTTCAAATCATACGTGTTGGGTATATTATTTTATCGCTTTATCTCCGAAAATTTAACAACTCACATCAATAAAGCAGAAATAGAAACTGGTAACCCTGATTTTGACTTCGCAAAATTATCAGATGAAGAGGCAGAATTCGGTCGTAAAGATACGGTGGCGGAAAAGGGGTTCTTTATTCTTCCGTCTGAATTATTTCAGAACGTGCAAAAGAATGCTGAACAGAACCCGAATTTGAACGTTGATTTACACCGTATTTTTAAAGACATTGAATCATCGGCGAACGGTTCTGACAGTGAAGACGATTTAAAAGGCTTATTTGACGATGTTGATGTTAATAGTAATAAGCTTGGCGGAACTGTTGAACAACGAAATGCCCGTTTAGGAAAAATTCTTAAAGCCATTGCTGGTTTACGTTTAGGTGAATATCAGGAGAATAATATTGATGCCTTTGGCGATGCCTATGAATATCTGATGACGATGTATGCCAGCAACGCAGGCAAATCTGGAGGGGAGTTTTTTACGCCTCAGGAAGTGTCTGAATTATTGGCTGAAATAACCGTAGTGGGCAAAACGGAAGTAAACAAAGTGTACGATCCTGCTTGTGGTTCAGGTTCATTATTGTTAAAGTTCGCTAAAGTGCTCGGAAAGGAAAACGTTCGTCAGGGATTTTACGGCCAGGAAGTAAACATCACCACCTACAATCTGTGTCGTATTAACATGTTTTTGCACGATATTAATTTCGAGAAATTCAATATTGCGCATGGTGATACTTTGATGGATCCGATGCATTGGGACGATGAACCTTTTGATGCCATTGTTTCCAATCCTCCATATTCTATTAAATGGGATGGTGATGCTAATCCATTATTGATCAATGATCCCCGCTTTTCACCTGCTGGAGTTTTAGCACCTAAGTCCAAAGCCGATTTGGCGTTTACCATGCACATGCTTTCCTGGTTGGCTACTTCGGGCACGGCGGCTATTGTAGAGTTTCCCGGTGTATTGTACCGTGGTGGTGCAGAACAGAAAATTCGTAAATATTTAATTGATAATAACTTTGTAGATGCCGTGATTCAATTACCTCCCGATTTATTCTTCGGAACTTCAATTGCGACTTGTATCATTGTTCTAAAGAAAAGTAAGAACGACAATGCGACCTTGTTTATCGATGCTTCGGCAGAATTTGTACGTGGTGGCAACAAGAACAAATTATCTGATGCCAATAGAAAGAAAATTTTAGATGCCTTTATAGCTGGCGAGTCTGTAGATCACTTTGCGCGTTTGGTTCAAAACTCGGAGATTGCCGAGAACGATTATAATATTGCTGTAAGCAGCTATGTAGAACAAGAAAATACAACAGTAGCGACTGATATTGTAGAGTTAAACCAACGCATTTCTGAAATAGTTACACGGCAAAATGAATTGCGCACCGCTATTGATGCTATTGTGAATGATCTGGAAAGCTAAGTTATGGGTAAAAATAAATCAAACGATAGCATAGTTGTACGATCTTCAGCGGCAGAATATTTAACGTTTATTGCTGCTACGGGCGAAAGTGATGTCAATGTTGTTTACGCTGATGAAAATATTTGGCTGTCACAAAAGATGATGGGCACACTTTATCATGTAGATGTAAGGACCATTAGTGAACATCTTCAAAAGATATTTAAAGACAACGAACTACAAGAGGATTCAGTTATCCGGAAATTCCGGATAACTGCAACAGATGGCAAAAACTATAATACGCAGCACTATAGTCTTTCGGCTATTATTGCCGTAGGCTATAAAGTGAATTCGGAACGGGCTGTACTGTTTCGTAAATGGGCAACACAAATTGTGCAGGAGTTTACCATCAAAGGTTTTGCGATGGATGATGAGCGGTTGAAAAATGATGGTACGATTCTCGGAAAAAAATACTTTGAAGAGCAGCTGCAACGTATACGGGAAATTCGATTAAGCGAACGAAAGTTCTATCAGAAGATTACAGATTTATACATAACTGCTATTGATTATGATGTAAGTGCCAAAGGGACTCAACGTTTTTTTGCAACCGTTCAAAACAAACTGCACTGGGCAATACACGGCAATACTGCTGCAGAAGTAATTGTAAACAGAGCCGATCATCAAAAGGAAAATATGGGTTTGACTACTTGGAAGGACGCTCCTAAAGGGAAAATTCAAAAATTTGATGTCAGTGTTGCTAAAAATTATTTGTCAGAAAAAGAGATGCAGCAACTACAACGTTTGGTTTCTGCTTATTTAGATCTTGCTGAAGATATGGCAATGCGAGAAATACCGATGACGATGGAAGATTGGGAAATTCGTTTGAATAAATTTATTGAAGCTACAGATAGGAGCGTGTTACAAGATTCGGGAAAAGTAACTGCTGAAATAGCCAAAGCACATGCCGAAACAGAATTTGAGAAATACAGAATTATTCAAGATCAATTGTTTGAAAGTGATTTTGACAAGGAAATAAAAAAACTACAGCAAAAAGGAGGCGGTGATGAGTAAGATTGAGGAATTAATAGCCCAGTATTGTCCGGATGGTGTGGAGTGGAAACAAATTGGAGAAATTTCAAGAGTTTTACGAGGTAGGAGATTAACAAAAAGTCTGCTTTCAGAAGACAAAAAGTATCCAGTATTTCATGGTGGTCTAGATCCTTTAGGGAATTATCAAGATTCAAACAGAACAGGAAATTCCATAATGATAATAAATGTTGGTGCTTCAGCTGGAACCGTTGGTTTTAGTGAAGTCGATTTTTGGTCTTCAGATGGGTGTTATTGTTTAGAGAATAAAGAAAGTTTCATTAGTCGTTTTATCTATCATTATCTTTTAACGCAAAAAAATGCTTTACGTTCAAAAGTGAGAAGAGCAGGGATTCCAACATTAGATGCCGTTGTAATAGAAAAACTGGCCATCCCTATCCCACCACTTCCTGTCCAAGAAGAAATAGTTCGCATTCTTGACAAATTTACAGCGCTGGAGGCGGAGCTGGAGGCGGAGCTGGAGGCGCGTACGCGCCAATA
>CAYNZH010000060.1:3245-8412 GCA_964401685.1 uncultured Sphingobacteriaceae bacterium | reverse complement strand
GCAAGCAGGCAGGCCGCAATAACTATGGACAGCGCGAGTGGCCTAAGGGTCTTCGTCGTCGGATGAAAGAGCATAATCACTGCCGGCAAGGAAACAAGCATGGCAAGAGGGTTGAGAGAAACCATTAATTGGAGCAGCACATCGGAAATGGTGACGTAGTAAAGCTGAGTTTCCTGCAGCCTGGCCATCATCTGCACCACAGGGAAATCATGGTTCAGCTGCCAAAGCAGATTGGGACTGACGAGCACCAAGAATACGAGGATCTGCCACCAGAAGCGGTGCGCCACAAGTGCGTGCCGCGTTCGGGCAAAAAACAACAAGGAACTGAGTCCGAGAATGAAGAACACCGCATCGTACTTGGTCATAAATGCCGCCACGAGCGAAAAGCATAGATACCACAGGTACCTGGGCTTTAGGAACAGCACATAGCGTGCAAGCTGGTAGAAACTGAGTATCCAAAAAAGCTGGCTAAATACCACGGGCTGAAAAAGCTGGTGCGAACGCCCCATGACCGGCAGCAGACACAGGAGAACCAGGAAGACAGCCCGCCACCTGCCCCCAAGGAGCACAACCGTTTTTGCAACATATAAAAAGATAAGCACGGCTGCCGCATGAGCAAAAAGGTGATGTACCCATACCGAGGAAGACTGAATAAGATTTTGCAGATAAGCAAGCAAAGCGATCATCGGCGGGAATTCCATATATCCCCATGCCAGGTGATGTCCCGTTTCAATATGCAACAATTCATCACCCTGGAAACCCGAGTGGAAATCCGCAATCAGATGGAGACTAACTTTGACCAGGCAAAAGCCAGCTACAATAAGGTTAGTAGTCCTATCCACGTAAGCGGTCTGCGGAACGCACCAGTTTATCGTCCTTACGGATGGCGCGTGCAGCGAGGAGCAAGAAGACTAACACTAGAGGCAGCAGGAAGAATCCTACGCCGATATTTTGGCCGGTCCAGGATTTCTCATGCAGCATCAGCGTTGTGTCCGCAGTAAAATACATCCAAGCACCGAAAAGCAACACCAAAATAGCATTTAAATAAGCAAGTGCCGCCTGACGTTTGCGCGTTTTGAACAGAAAAATGATATACAAAGGAAAAATCGTCAGCGCCACAGCGCCAAGGGTTTGCCACAAATAAAACTCCTGACGCACGGAAGCACCATCTTCACTTGTGTATACACCCGTGACTTTCAATGCTGCCGCCATCCCCTGCCCATCCGCAAACTGCAGATAAGGGAATAAAAATAAGGCCGAAAAGACAGCAGCTGCCAGGAACAGCCATAAACTTTGGATTCTTTGTATCATAACACAGCGTTTAAGGAAACAAATCTAGTGATATTTTTCTTATTTTTTCTTAGCTTTGCAGCATAAATAGTGGGAATAAGTGATATTTTAGAGCGGATAGGCCAGAGCGCCGCCGCACAGGCTTTAGTTTCAGCGTTGCAGGACGAAACGACCAGAAAAATCCAGGCAAAAGGATTGATCGGGTCGGCAGATGCGATGGTGGCCGTCTCATGCCTGCAAAATGCGTCCCATCCAGCGATTTTTGTGCTACCTACCCATGAAGAAGCCTCCTATTTCCTGTCTGATTTAGAAAACATCACCGGTAAAGCGCAATTGTTTTTTCCGTCGTCTTTTAGGAAGGCTTTCGATTTTACCCAGACGGATAGCGCACACGTGCTTCAGAGAGCCGAAACACTTAGTGCACTCAATAAGGCGGACACTAAATCGATCAGATGGGTCGTTACCTACCCCGAAGCCCTGGCCGAAAAGGTGATTCGCCGCGCAGATCTGAGCAAAAACACGCTGGAGATCACCGTCGACTCCAAATTGGACATAGATTTTATCAACGAATTTTTATTTTCCTACGATTTTGAGCGGGTGGACTTTGTCTACGAACCTGGGCAGTACGCTATTCGAGGCGGTATTGTCGACGTTTTCTCTTTTTCCAATGACCTTCCTTACAGGATAGAATTCTTCGGGGATCTCATAGAGAGCATACGTACCTTTGAAGTGGAAAGTCAGCTATCCGTGGCCACTATTCATTCGGTGACCATCGTTCCAAATGTACAAGCAAAATTTCTCAGCGAGGACAATATAAACCTCTTGGAATACATTGAAGCCGGTACGACAGTGTGGCTGAAAGACGTGCAATACACGCTGGATATCATAGGAAATGGCTATGAAAAAGTCGTGCAACTCTGGGATGCCGTACCCGACGACGACAAAGCTGAAAACCCCTCCTGGGTAAACCCGAAGCTAAATTTCACCGAAGGAAAACACTGGTTAACCCTGCTCAACGATTTTAGCTTGATCGAATTTGGCAAGCAATTTTTCTACAAAGCCGACGTAGAAATCAGCTTTCAGCAAAGACCCCAGCCCTCCTTCAACAAGGATTTTGGTCTACTCACGCACAATCTGCAGAACAATCAGTCCGCGGGAATAGAATCCTTTATTTTCAGTGATTCGACCAAGCAGGTAGAGCGCCTGTTTACTATACTTGAGGATCAGGGCAATACATCAGGATTTATTCCCATTCATCTGGCACTGAGGGAAGGATTTACGGATCAGGAAGCGAAAATGAGCTGCTTCACCGATCACCAGATATTTGACCGCTTTTACAAATACAAAAGAAAAAGAGGGTACGAACGCTCCCAGGCCATCACCCTAAAAGAACTGAGCGATCTAAAGCCGGGAGATTTCATTACCCATATCGACCACGGAATAGGCAAGTACGCTGGTCTTGAAAAGGTCGATGTAAATGGAAAGATGCAGGAAATGATTCGCCTGGTATACCAAGACGATGATCTTCTCTATGTCAACATCAACTCACTCAACCGTATAGCGAAATACTCCGGCAAGGAGGGCGCCGCTCCAAAGATGAACAAACTGGGAACGGATACCTGGGAAAAACTGAAACGCAACACCAAGAAAAAAGTCAAGGATATTGCCCGGGATCTCATACAGCTGTACGCCAAGCGCAAGGCCCAAACCGGTAACGCTTTCAGCCCGGACACCTATATGCAGCATGAGTTGGAGGCCTCATTTATCTATGAGGACACGCCCGACCAGGAAAAAGCGACTCAGGACGTCAAAAGAGATATGGAATCGCCCCATCCTATGGATAGGCTCATTTGCGGCGATGTTGGTTTTGGAAAGACCGAAGTTGCTATCCGTGCGGCGTTTAAGGCAGTAGCTGACAGCAAGCAAGTCGCAGTCCTGGTTCCCACGACAATACTGGCCATGCAGCATTACCGTACGTTTGTGGAAAGACTACAGGGTCTGCCCTGCAATGTGGACTACATCAACCGTTTCAAAAGCACCAAGCAAGTCAAGGAGACGCTGCAGCGACTGGCCGACGGGACGCTCGACATCATTATTGGGACGCATCGACTGGTCAGCAAGGATGTCAAATTTAAAGATCTGGGTCTGATGATCATAGACGAAGAACAAAAATTTGGCGTCAGCGTAAAGGAAAAACTTAAACAACTACGTGCGAATGTTGACAGTCTCACGTTAACGGCAACGCCAATTCCCAGGACACTGCATTTTTCCCTCATGGGAGCGCGCGATCTGAGTATCATCAGTACCCCGCCACCCAACCGGCAACCCGTCGAGACCGAACTGCATGTCTTCAACGAAAGCCTCATCCAGGAAGCTGTCATGAGCGAGATAGAGCGAGATGGGCAGGTGTTTTTCATACATAACCGCGTGGCGGACCTTCCTCAGCTCGGCGCGCTGATCTCGAGGCTGGTACCTGGCACCCGAGTTGGCGTGGCGCACGGGCAGTTGCAGGGGGATGAGCTTGAAGACGTGATGCTCAAGTTTATCAACCATGAGTTCGATGTGCTGGTGGCCACGACCATCATAGAATCTGGTCTGGACATCCCCAATGCCAACACCATCATTATCAATCAGGCGCACATGTTTGGGCTCAGCGACCTGCACCAGATGCGTGGCCGTGTAGGCCGTTCAAACAAAAAGGCCTATTGTTATCTGCTCAGTCCACCCCTGTCGACCCTGACGTCCGAAGCCTACAAGAGACTGCATGCGATAGAAGAATTTGCAGACCTGGGCAGCGGGTTTCAGGTCGCGATGCGCGATCTGGACATACGTGGAAGTGGCAATTTGCTCGGTGCGGAGCAGAGTGGATTCATCGCCGAAATCGGCTTCGAAATGTATCACAAAATACTCGACGAAGCGATACAGGAACTCAAAGACGACGAATTCAAGGGGCTGTTCAGCGAAAGCAAAGAACAGCGTTTTGTCCAATTTACCCAGGTAGACACCGATCTGGAAGTGCTGATCCCGGATCAATACGTCACCCATATCAGTGAACGCTACAATCTCTACAGCGAAATTTCCCGTATAGAAAACGAGCAACAGTTGAAGGACTTCCGCAATGGTCTTATCGACAGATTTGGCCCGATTCCACTACAGGTCGAGCGCCTCTTTGATACGCTGAGACTACAATGGCTGGGCAAAGAGCTTGGTTTTGAGAAAATTTCCTTCAAAAAGCATGTTCTGCGGGGCTATTTCGTCAGCAACAAGGAATCCGCCTACTTCGACGGCGAGCAGTTTCGCTACATACTGGATTTCGTCCAGAAAAACCCAGGCCTGTCCAACCTCAAGGAAGTCAGAGGAAGTCTTCGGATTGCCTTCGAACAGGTCAGCACCATACAGGATGCTATCTCCGTGCTCCGCAAAATGGTTCTTCCTGGCAAATGATTATCGCACTAGCGAGAGAAAGCGACGCCGATCATCGATTACCATCCAGACAATGATCAACCAAATCACAATGGCCATGGGCAATCCTTCAGGCGCAACAGTAATGTGTGTGAGCAACATCCCCACCATCACCGGAAACACCATCAGAACACCCAAAGCCCGGGTTCTGGGCACCAAAATTAACAAGCCACCCAGAATTTCGACCGCACCTACTAAAGGCATCAGCCAGGAGATCTCCATCATGGCCAGATTGTCCTGAACCAAAGGCTCCGGCAAACCTTCTGGCACCGGCAAATACTGAAAAAATTTGTTCAGACCGCTATTTATCAGCAGTAGACCAAAAAGGGAAAAAACAATAATCTTGACAATTTTCATAATTGGTAGTCTTATATGAGTCTGCTAATATAGGAAGTACCAGTTCTTAAAAGTATTG
>CAYNZH010000060.1:0-3145 GCA_964401685.1 uncultured Sphingobacteriaceae bacterium | reverse complement strand
TTTCACCAAACGTTTATAATCGTATACGTAGTCTCACGGAAGGTAAAGCGATCACCGGCTTTCTTTCCCACAAGGAGGATACCAATTGGGGCGGAGGGAGAAATCACAAACACCTCTGTTCCTTCCACGACGAGTTTCCCGATTCCTATCGCCACGTAGAGCCAACCCTGATCTGTCTGGACGAGACTCCCCGGCCCGATCGCTTCACGATGCGACAGACTGAGCTTTTCCATAGTCGCTTTCATTTCCTGCGCCTGTTGCAACAGCTGCTGATTTCTTTCGATTTCTTGTTTCAACATCTCACGGCTGGTTTCAAACTTGTCCCCTGCGCTACTCTTCGTTTCCTCACGCCCGGCGGATTCTAAAGAGGCAATTGCGTCCATAGCCGTTTGTAAGCGTTTTTGTACGTATGCCGTTGACGCTTCGTGTATTTTCTTTTTCTCGATCATTAGGCGCAATAATAGGAAACTTATTTTTGGAAAATTCAATAAAGTGGGTTATATTTAGCTTAAGAAAGTGATGATTATGGAAATAGATTTGGAACAACTCCAAAAGGAATTGACGTTCAAAACTTCGCGGTCTAGTGGCGCAGGAGGACAGCATGTCAATAAAGTGGAAACCAAAGTGACAATTTTATGGAATGTCCATGATTCTCAGTTTTTTTCCGCTGATCAAAAAGCAAAAATCGAGCGTGTTCTCGCAAATCGTATACAAACGGATGGCTATTTGCAAGTGTCGTCGTCGGAAAGCCGTAGCCAGGCGACCAATAAAGAAAAAGCGCTGCAAAAGCTCGCCGATCTACTTGTGACGGCTCTCCAGCCGGTAAAAAAACGTGTTCCGACCAAAATATCACGAACCAAGCTCCTCAAGCGCATGGACAGAAGAAAAAAAGAGTCCGCTAAAAAGGCTGACCGGAGATGGCGAATGGACTAAATCGCGTTTTTAATCGTCTTGCTCAAGGATTTCTACCACCCGTCCGATCTGTCCATCAACCAACCGCACCTTGATTCCCCGGCCATGATAAGGCGCCGAAGTCAACAAATCCTTAACTACACCCTCCGTCAACCGGCCACTCCGCTGATCCTTCTTGAGGATAATATGCACCAGCATACCCGGCTTTATATCTGCTCTAGTTTTCCCATCCATAATGTTTCGAAAATAAGCGTATCATGTCCTTAAGACGCCGGTAAGGTTTTACCTTTACTAAACTTGTTGATAAGTGACGCTACCATCAAATCTCCCGTGACATTTGTAGCGGTTCTAAGCATATCCAACGGCCGATCTACGGCAAAGATTAATGCGATGCCGGCAGGGCTTACACCAATCGATTCGAGGACGATGACTAGCATAAGGATCCCCGCCCCGGGTACGGCCGCTGCACCGATAGACGCAAGCGTTGCTGTAGCAATAACACTTAGCTGCTGTGCAGTAGTAAGATCATAACCCATTACCTGTGCAATAAAAATGGCTGCAACACCTTGGTAGAGACACGTACCATCCATATTGATCGTTGCACCTATTGGTAGGACAAAACTCAAGACGTCTTTCCGAATGTGAAGATTTTCTTCGGCACACTCCATAGTTACAGGCAGCGTTGCAGCGCTTGAGCTCGTAGAAAACCCTAGTAGCTGAGCAGGAAGGATCCCTTTAAAAAATTTAGCTGGGCTTTCCTTACCTAGGAAATAGACAAATGCAGCATATACGCCATACACCACAATCACTAGGCCTAAAACAACCGTTAGCGCATACATACCCAAAGCCTTAAACATATCAATAGATGGGGCTTCAACAATCAGCGAGGCGATCAGTGCAAACACTCCGTAAGGCGCGAACTTCATCATCACGTCTACAATCTTCAGCACTACTGCATTACCTCCGTCCAGTGCCTCCTTCAACCCGCGTACCTGATCGAAGGGCAATAAAATCATGGAGATTCCTACTAAGAGGCTGAAGAAAATGATTTGAAGCATGTTGCCATTGGACGTGGCTGCTTCGAAGATGTTTTCCGGAACAATATCGACAAGGGGCTGTAGGGGGCCTCGAGTCTCTTGGATGTCCGCAACTATGTTGACCCTGTCTTCGATCTCATCACCAAATGATCCCAACATTTCTTGGCGGGTATCCTCGGAAATAAAGTTGCCAGGCTGTATAACGTTGACCAATCCCAAACCGATCGTTACGGCAATAAGCGTGGTTAGAATATAAAGACCAAACGTTCGTATCCCCATGGCAGAAAGCTGCGTAACGTCCTTCAAATCTGACACTCCTTTGATAAGAGATACGATTATAAGAGGGATTGCAATTAGTTTCAGAAGATTGATAAATATGGTTCCAAAAGGCTTTATCCAATTGGTGACAAACGTTGCTCCTCCCGCAAATTGTACACATATAATTCCTACTAATACCCCCACTAGGATTCCGATTAATATTTGCCAATGCAATGCGAGTTTCTTCATTTTCTTTTTTCTTTTCTGTGATCTACTTAAGTTGTGCAATACACCCTGTTCTTTGGGCCAGCGGTCTAGTATGCAAAATTAGTGTTTTGTGTTGATTATGCCGCTTTTCTTTCTTTTTAGGTTTTAATTCAACAACACCCGCCACCCGGTGTACAAGTAGCGTTATTGAGCGTTGCTAACTGCACCTTTTGCTTTACCGCTGGAATTCCGCAGGCATCTTCTGCTAGACAGGCTGTCTGTTTGTTTTTTAGCACGAAGTTCTTCCCGTTAAAGTCAAGGTCGTATTTTCCAATCGTCTCAGCTTGGTATTCCACTTCAATTTCAGCATCTTCGATGCCTAATTTTTCTTCGGACAGCTTGATGATATGCAACAGTTTTGTCGGTTTTAAACGGTGCTCATAGTCGTCTGCATTCCACAGCTGAAAGTTTACCGTCTTCTCCGTACGGGTTACGCCTCCACAATCGATGAAGTGTTTTGTAATTTGGCCAACTTCGGTAACATGAAAGTTTTCGGGAACAAATGTTCCGTTTTCTAATTGAAACTCAACATTGTCTAAGGTTAGTAGGATTTCTTTTATTTGCGACAGTCTCATTTTAGCGATGCTTGGTATTTTTTATAAATGCTGGAGCGTGGCGGCAATATTACAATATTAAGGTTTAACCCGGAAATAATTTTTGAAATAAATCAG
>CAYNZH010000059.1:0-8907 GCA_964401685.1 uncultured Sphingobacteriaceae bacterium | reverse complement strand
GAAAAATTCAATATCTTGCGCCACAAAATAATCTAAGCAAAACCTCTTCAGGGACTCGAGGATTCAATGGATCTACAAAATTTACAGGACAAACAATTGCTCACGTTGATTAGAACGGGAAATAAGCGAGCATTTGAAGTGATTTACGATCGCTATTGGAAGGAACTGTTCGTAGTCGCGGCAAAAAAGCTAAAAAATGACTCCGACGCTGAGGGTGTCGTGCAAGAAGTATTTATCAACCTTTATGTAAAAAAATCGGATTTGAATGTCCAGAATGACTTAAAACCTTATCTGCACACTGTCCTAAAGTATAAAACAATCGATGTGCTCCGCAAAAGGATACTTGCAGGCAAGTACATTGCCGCACAGATACAGGAACAGCCTCAATACATCCCAGACGCCCAGTCGGTTGTGGAAAAAAAGGAATTGACTCAGAGACTGGTTTGCTTTGCGAATACACTACCAAAAAAATGTCGACAAGTTTTCCTGCTTAAATTAAAGGAATTCAGCAACAAGGAGATTGCAATGAGGCTGAAAATTTCAGAAAAGACGGTCGAGGGACATTTCGCAAAGGCCAAAAAGATGATGATTTCATTCTTTCATTCTGCTTTCCTTCTCATGATTCTCATCAGGTTTTTATAAAATCAAAATAAAAGCAAGGGTAAATCCGAATTCGTTCGATAGATGAGTATAAGGCATACTGATTATGAACGAAAACAGGCTGGACTACTTGATTAAAGTTTTTCTGAATGGGCGTGCGACCCCAGCGGAAAAAGAAGAGCTCGATCGCTGGTATTCGGATCTTCCCGAAGGAAGCTCGCCGGTAGATCTCTCAACAGATCGGCGAAACCGAATGTGGGCGAACATCTCCTCAGCTATTAAAGCGCCGTCGCGATTGGGGCACTGGCGGACTGCTGCTGCTGTTCTTCTTATTTCCGGATTGGCGGCAACAATATTTTCACTTTTCAATCATGTTGATCGATCTGCGCCTAATCAAAACGTTGCACAAACAGAATTAGTTGACGACATACAGCCAGGTGGCGAGCGGGCACAACTGATTCTCGACGACGGAAGAGCTATAGATTTGGATTTGCTTGAGCAGGGCGAGTCCTTTATAGAAGATGGCATGCTGATTACCAAGACAAAGGATGGTATAGAAACAAAACCTGCGCCAGAAAAAGAAATTAACCAGCTCAAGCAGTACAAAATCCAAACTCCAAGAGGCGGACAATATCGGGTATTATTACCCGATGGAACCATTGTCTGGCTCAACGCGGCGTCAAGCCTGAGCTATCCGTCTCAGTTTTCGGCCACGGAACGTCGGGTTCATTTGACCGGGGAGGCCTATTTTGAGGTTGCAAAAACCCGCCCTCGGCCAATTCCATTTTTCATAAGCACAACAGATCAAGAAATCGAGGTGCTCGGGACTAGCTTTAACGTCGACGCCTACGACCAAAATCGTAACACCACCACTCTGCTAACCGGCTCCGTAAAAGTCACTGGTCTTAGCTCGGGCCAAAAGACAGACCATCAGCAAGTCCTAACCGCTGGCCAACAAATTCGATGGAATGGTATAGAGATGCAACTAACTCAGGTCGATCCCGAAAGAGCAGTCGCCTGGAAAAATGGCAAATTTACCTTTGATGGGGAAAATATTAAAGAAATCATGGACGATATCGCGCGCTGGTACGATGTCGACGTAGAATACAAAGGAGACTTAAGCAAGGCGAACTTCAAGGGGTCAATGTCTAAATACGATACTGTTAAAGAAGTATTGAGAAAACTGGCATTGACTGGCACGGTTAACTTTGAAATGTCTGCAGCACAAAATGAAAGGAGGATCATTGTGACGCCGTAACAATTTCTGCTATCAAAAAAATCAACCGAATAAAACAAACACTAACAATTCAAATGTATGAAAATAAACAAACTAGTCATCATGCGTGTGAAGTTAATAATCGCGGTTCTAATAACCGCCTTTGTCCACGTGGCTGCGGCGGCTATCGCACAAAAAATGACGATTAACGACCGAAACGCGACTCTCGAGAGCGTATTCAACAAAATAAGTAGGCAATCGGGAGTCGATTTTGTCTTTAATCCGGGTATGCTTGCAGAAGCAAAAAGAATTGATGTCAATCTTACGGATGTAACCCTCGAAGAGGCTTTAAATGTCATCTTTAAAGACCAACCACTCACCTATTCTATTGATCAAGGCGTGGTGATCATTAAAAGAAAAGTAAACACAAGCATAAGTTCGCCTTCAGCGGCAGTGCGTCAAAACACAATTTCAGGACGTGTTACAGGAGCAAATGGGGAAGCTATTGCCGGAATGACCGTTAGCGTAAAAGGGACTCCGGTAGCAACGAGTACCGACGAAAACGGGCGATATAGCATACGCGCGGAACGAGGCGCTGTGCTCGTTTTTTCCATGGTCGGCTACGCTACTGTAGAAAGAAATGTTACTGACAATTCTCAAATTAACCTTGTCGCACAAGAGGAAATGCAAACGCTGGCGGAAGTAACTGTGAACACGGGTTACCAAACAATCAGTAAAAAGTTGTTCACCGGTGCGTCAACTTCAATCTCAGGGGCGGATGTCAAAACCGAAGGTATGACGGATGTCAGCCGCATGCTGGAAGGCCGCGTCGCGGGTGTTTCGGTCCAAAATGTGTCTGGCACATTTGGCTCGGCACCAAAATTCAGAGTCAGAGGCGCGACGTCGATCAGCGGGGAAAACAAACCCTTGTGGGTCGTCGACGGCGTTGTACTTGAAGACGTTGTCAACGTCTCAAACGACCAACTTTCCAGCGGAGATCCGCTCACGCTGATTGGATCATCTGTTGCAGGTATCAATGCCGATGACATCGAAAGTTTCGAAATACTGAAAGATGCCTCCGCAACAGCGCTCTACGGAGCTCGGGCAATGAATGGAGTTGTGGTTATTAACACTAAAAAAGGAAGAATCGGAAAGCCTCTGGTTAATTATAACGGGAATTTTTCCTCTTATTTGAAGCCCACCTACGATACCTATAACATTATGAACTCCAGGGATCAGATGTCTGTCTATGCAGAACTGTATCGCAAAGGGCATTTGAATTATGCGTCAACGCTCGGGTCGTCATCAGGGGGTATTTTCACAAAAATGGCACAGCTGATCGACACTTATGATCCTCAGACTGGAACATATATGGTAGAAAACACACCGGAAGGACGCTCTGCCTTCTTACAAAGGTACGCCCAGGCGAACACGGATTGGTTTGACATTTTGTTCAACAATTCCTTCGTCCAGGAACACTCTTTAAGTATATCTTCAGGGACTGAGCATGTGCGAAATTACTTCTCGGCGAGCTTTTACGACGACAAGGGCTGGACGATTGCAGACAATGTCAAGCGGTACACGGCCAATCTTCGATCAGATTACAAACTTTCCGACAAATTTGAGGCCGGATTTATAGTCACGGGCTCTATTCGTGATCAGAAAACCCCGGGTAGCCAGAATAGAATTGACAACGTTGTTTCTGGCGAATATTCCCGTGATTTTGATATCAATCCCTTCAGTTATTCGCTCAACACGAGCCGCGCGGTAACAGCATATACCGAAGAAGGTGGATTAGAGTACTTCGATGTGTTGCCAGCCTACCAAGGTTTTATCCAGGACGACGGGTTGGAATACCAGATGAGCAATTATGCGCCGTTTAACATTATCAATGAGCTGAACAATAACTGGCTGGAACTGAATGTTCTCGATCTAAAGTTTCAAGGGGAAGCATCCTATAAATTTGATGAGCGCTTCAATTACAACGCGCTAGGTGCGATACGCTATGTTAAAACGACAAGAGAACATATGATCACTGAGCATTCCAATATGGCTAATGCGTACCGTGCGGCATACAACTCCAGTGTTATTAGTGGCAACCGTCACCTGTATAATGACCCTGATTTCCCGAATCAGTACAAGCAGATCGTACTTCCCGAGGGCGGATTTTATATGAGAAACGACGATTTTCTGAAAAACTACTATGGCCGTCACACCCTTACATTCAACGAAATGCAGGGAGATCATTTGGTAAATGTTATGGTTGGACAGGAAATCAAATTTGCACATCGACAAAATGCGTTTAACAACGGTTATGGCTATCAACATGACAAAGGAGGCGTTCCTTTCGTTGATTATCGGATCATCAAGCAAGCGTTGGAAAGCAATTTCGATTATTATGGGATGAATTACAACTGGGATAGATTTGTGTCATTTTTTGGAAACGCAAACTATTCCTGGCAGGGAAAATACGTAGCCAACCTTACTGCGCGTTACGACGGCTCCAACAGAATGGGTAAATCCAGAGACGCAAGATGGCTCCCAACCTGGACGTTGAGCGGCGCCTGGAATATAGATTCTGAAGAATTCATGAGTAATGCACTTGCGGTTGATTATCTCAAACTGAGAGGTACCTACGGGCTTACGGCTAGCATGGGGAATGCCCGAAACTCGACCGTAGTACTCAATAATACCTCGACCCTAAGACCTTATTTGAGCGAATCAGAATCCAGAATTGTGATCAGCAGTCTAGCCAACAGTGAGCTCACGTGGGAAAAACAATACGAAACAAACCTTGGCTTGGATTTGGGGCTTTGGCAGAACCGTTTATACATGAGTATTGACGCTTATAAGCGTGACGGGTTTGACCTAATCAGCACAATTCGGACCTCCGGAATCGGTGGACAGTCGCTGAAACAAGCAAACTATGCGGATATGGTCTCTCGAGGACTTGAAATCAATTTGGGAGGTGCCCTAATTAGGCGAGCAGATTTTAGCTACAATGCAAACTTCACCTTTGGCTACAATGAAAACCAGATCAAGCACCTAAAAAATATACCTCGAATCTATGATCTAAGTATTCCTGAAGGCGGTGCGAAAGAAGGGGGTGCGGTGCGAGGATTGTATTCTATCGTGTTTGGCGGTCTGGACCCTCAATATGGTACACCGTATTTCATCAACGAAAACGGAGCGGAGAGCCACCATGTCAATCTGCAAAGCACCAATGTTGGCAACTTGGTTTACGAGGGGTCGGTGGATCCGACTATAACCGGCGGGCTTTCCAATATTCTGGCCTACAAAAATTTCAGAGTGAACGTCTTTTTGACTTATCAAGCAGGAAATAAGATTCGTTTAAATCCAAGTTTTAAAAATGGCTACACGGATATGGATGCAATGCCAAAGGAATTTTTCGATCGCTGGGTGCTTCCGGGAGACGAAAACAGGACTAACATCCCGTCGATTATGGATCCTAGAACAAGGGCGGATTTAGGAAGTTACTATCCTTATAATACATACAACTATTCAAATGTCCGGGTTGCTGACGGTTCTTTTGTACGTTTGAAAACGGTTGCAATTAATTACAGCCTTCCAAACCGCTTGTCAGACACCATGGGCTTGAACTCGAGCTCAATTTCCTTAAACGCGACAAACCTATGGTTGATCTACGCAGATCCCATGCTGAAAGGCCAGGATCCAGAGTTTTTCAACGCCGGAGGAGTCGCGCTTCCTATGCCTAAGCAATTCACAGTAACCCTTAGAGTCGGAATTTAAATCAGAAAAACATGAATGCAAGAATAAAAAACAAAATTTCGCTGAGCCTAATAGGAATCGTTGCTGTTGCATCATTTGCTTCCTGTGACAAATACCTGGACCACCTTCCCGATCAGCGAACGGAGTTGAATACACCTTCTAAGGTGGGCGAACTGTTGGTTTCGGCTTATCCTACAGCAAACTATATACCTGTGGCAGAAGCGATGAGCGATAATGTGGTTGACAATTTTGGTGTGTCTGGATCAGATGCGGTCAACACTTTTGCCTACTTTTGGCAAGACAGCCCCTCAACGACGCAAGATTCTCCAAACTATTATTGGAACAATGCATATTCAGCAATTGCAGCTGCAAATCAAGCGCTCCATGCTTCTGAAACAGCCAGCGACCCCACTAGATATCTGCCATATAAAGGTGAAGCATTGGTGGCGAGAGCTTATGCTCATTTTATGTTAGTGAGCCTTTATGCTAAAATGTATGACCCTGCGACCGCAGCGTCGGATCCCGGCGTACCCTACGTCACCGAGCCCGAAGATGTGGTATTCGGGAAGTACGAACGTCATACTGTAGCATACGTCTATGAGCAGATAGAAAAGGATCTTCTTGAAGGTCTTCCCCTCTTGGATGACAGCCGCTATTCCGTGCCACAGTATCACTTCACGCGCAGAGCAGCCCATGCATTTGCCGTCCGCTTCTACCTATTCAAAGGGCAACCGGAAAAAGTGATTGAACATTCAAATCTAGCGTTTCCCAATGAAAGCTTCACCCCCAATTTGCGGCCATGGAATGGAAAATACCAGAATGTCACGACCGCTGAATTGGAGCTGATCTTTACACAGGCGAGCGAAAAATCCAATTTGCTGATGGCGCAAACGACTTCTTGGTGGGGACGGCGATTCAAAAACAATCGCTACTCCATGTCGGTCAACCTAAGGGACAGGATCGTCAATCAAACCGTTGTTGGCTCTTTGAATAGTTTTCGATGGAACATAACCGGAGGTCTATCCTATTATATTAGAAAATTCAATGAGCATTTTGTAAGAACCAGCCTAAGTGCAACGACTGGTCGAGGGTATCTGATGATTCCGCTGTTTACCACTGAAGAGGTTCTGCTCAGCAGAGCAGAAGCATACACCAAGCTCGGCGACTACGAAAATGCATTGAAGGATCTGAACACTTACATAGAAGCGCGTCAGCGCCCGGCGAATTTCTCTCCGCTCACTTTGTACCAAGCAAAAAGCTACTTCGATACAGCCGACGATAAAGAGGCATTGATACAAAGTGTACTTCAAATGAGGCGGGCGGAGTTTGTCCATGAAGGGTTGCGATGGTTTGATATATTGAGGTATAAAATCCCGGTTGTCCACCGCACCTACGAAGGTGAGGAGTTTACTTTGGCGCCTGACGATCTGCGGAGAGTATGGCAGCTTCCAGAAGAAGTCGTGCTGTCGGGAATTCAACTAAATCCAAGATAAAATTTAATATGAACATGAGAAATACAATAATATTATTGGGATTGAGCTTCCTGTTCGTTTTCACTTCCTGTAGAAAAGATGAAGACTTAAGTAAGCCCATCCTTGGACTGGAAGGGGATACCTGGACCAGAGGGCCGTTGGACGCGTGGTTGTATGACAACTTCACAAAACCATACAATATTGCCGTTGACTACCGGTGGAATGGGTCTGAACTTGGCCTAAACAACACCTTGGTCCCCACAAAAGAAGAGCAGGTGATGCCGCTTATGAACGTGGTAAAGGAAGCCTGGATCGATGTGTATGCTGAAATCGCGGGTGAGGAATTTATCAAAAAGCTATCGCCGCGGCAATATGTTTTGGTAGGTAGCCCACAGTACAATGCAAATGGCACGATAACGGTCGGCAGTGCATCAGCGGGCTCTAAAGTCGTAATCTATCGGACCAACTGGTTTTCCGTCGAAGACCGGGCTATTGTCAAGCGTGTACTGAAAACGATCCACCACGAATTTGCCCATATTCTGCATCAAAACGTGATGTTTCCAGCCGAATACGAGCTGATCACCCCGGCTGACTATACTTCCTCTTGGAATGGAGTAGCAGACGCCGTTGCAAACAATGCCGGTTTTATCACACCCTACTCGATGGCAGATGTCAACGAGGATTTCGCTGAAATGGTTGCCGTCCTCCTGACTGAGGGAGCCGAGGGTTATGAGGAGATCCTCCAAAGCATTACAAACCCGGATGCAGTGGTGAAAATAAGACAGAAAGAGGAAATCGTTGTCAACTACTTTGACCAAGTTTGGGGTATAGACCTGTACCAGGTGCAGGCACTAACTGAGGAAGCCATTAACAGGATTTCTCCCCTGCCTGGCCCCGATCCCCTTCATACCCAGATTGGGCCGGACAAACCCTACAGTACACTGACTTTATCTTTGGACGAAGTCAACGCTTTCTCTCCCCAGTTCAATGCGGCTCTCGCTGAAGTAAACAGCAGAATGGTTGACTGGAGCAATAGAAGTATAGACTATCTCTCCTTTGAATTTCTTGAACCCGAGTTGATCCGTTTCACAATGAGATATTTCAATCCGTCAAGCGAAAGATATTTCCTCGCTTATTATGATCTGGAAGTAATCATGAACGATGCAGGAGACGTGAGCATTCTTTCCTGGGCCCCAAATGACGCCAATTCAAACGGGCAAACAGCCCAATCCAGAATTAGCCCCTTGCTAGACTATCTGGTGGCCAACAATTTCAATTTCGCCTGGTATGGTGATCCTCAAGCATCAACAGACCGGTACGGAGCATTTTACGAATTGAACAATTTAAGCAATTTCTTCTATGGTATACTTCAATAAAATCTCTAGCAAATTACTTATTCTTTCGGTATCCTGCCTGGTCTTTTTGGGCTCCTGTAAAAAGGAGACCAATCTGATGGAGGATCCCGATAGCCGTCTAATCGCAACCCTGGAAGAATACAAGCAAGTCCTAGTCGGCGCTGACCACGGGTGGATTGCGACCATTTATCCGGGCGCTGGCGGCGGATACTCATTCTATTTTAGTTTTTCTGAGGACGACCGAGTAGCAATGCTGGGTGATTTCAATCAGGAGACTGGTTCAGTCTTGAGAGAAAGTTCCTATAGAATGAAGGCATTACAGCGGCCGACTTTAATTTTTGACACCTACAATTACCTGCACATGCTGCACGATCCAGACCGGAATGTAAGCGGAGGCGAACGAGGCGAAGGATTGCTCTCCGATTTTGAGTTTGCAATGGTGCAAGTCAGTCCAGAAGAGATTCAGCTGGAAGGAACATTCAACAAAAACAAAATGACCCTTCGTCCGGCGACC
>CAYNZH010000058.1:5941-9002 GCA_964401685.1 uncultured Sphingobacteriaceae bacterium | reverse complement strand
CGGTATTCTGCCCGGTCCGGGGTTTTAGCCCTTGTTGTTCCCACGCAAATAAAAAGTATATCGAGGTCGGCAAAAAGGCTTGTATGGACATCAAGATTCTTCAAATCTGCGACAACCTCCTTGAGCTTAGGGTGTGCCACCTTGGTTGAGCGCCTAGTGAGGATCAAAACTTCACTGAAAGCAGGATCTTCCAGCGTAAGATCAAGTAGATGACTTCCTGTCAGTCCCGTAGCCCCTAAAATCATGATTCTCATATAATTAATATTAGTGATAGCCAAAGATACGCAAAGCACGCGACTTATCCTATGGGGGTCAAACTTGCAGGAAAGCATTATTTTCCGTAACTTTGTAACTTGCTTCCACATCAAAAAGCACATGATCGAATATACTATTCACAGTAGCCCCGCTCATCTGGAGCCAAAAAACGAAGCGGAAATCGTAACCTTTCTCTTCAAACATTTGGGGAAATATGGCGACTCCGAGGCGGATATTCAAAAAGCAACCGACTATGCACTGGGTCGTAACCAAAAGCCCGGTGGGCTGATTTTGTCAGCGAAAGATACGGATCGGGATCAATTTGTGGGCGTAGTTGTTATCAACTCGACAGGAATGGAAAGCTACATACCGGAAAATATCCTGGTATACATCGCCACGCATGAAGAATACAGAGGGCAGGGCATAGGCAAAAAATTGATGCAGATCGCGATCGAGCGTACCAAAGGAAGCATTGCACTGCATGTGGAACCCGATAATCCGGCAAAAAAATTGTACGAGAAATTGGGATTCACAAACAAGTATCTCGAAATGAGATTAAACAAATAAACTAATGGCACACATTGTTTTAGAGAGAAAAAAATTAAGAGAAAACTACCAAACCTTAGACAAGTTATTTGTCTATAACCACATCGAGTGGGGCATCGTTTCAAAACTTTTTTGTGGCTCCAAAACATACCTCAAAGAAATTATAGATTTGGGTATCACGCAGATATGTGATAGCAGGATTACCAATCTAAAAATAATTAAATCACTCAATCCCAACATAGAGACGGTCTTTATAAAGCCTCCGGCAAAACGCTACATTTCCAGTGTCGTAAGATATGCGGACGCTAGCTTTAATTCAGAGTTTGAAACTATCAAAATGCTTTCTGACGAAGCAGTCCGGCAAAACAAAATCCATAAAATCATCATCATGATTGAGCTGGGTGAGCTGCGCGAGGGGGTGATGCGGGATGAGTTTATCGCATTTTACGAACAGGTGTTTCAGTTGCCGAATATAGAAGTGACCGGAGTCGGTACCAATCTGAGCTGTATGTATGGCGTGCTTCCCAGCCAGGATAAATTGGTGCAACTATGTCTGTACGAGCAATTGATAGAAGCGAAATTCAACAAGGTGATCCCCTACATTTCTGGTGGAACATCGGTCACAATTCCACTAATTTCAAAAGGCTTGCTTCCAGCTGGGGTCAACCATTTTCGTATTGGTGAGGCGTTGTTTTTAGGTACAAATGCCTACAGCACGGAGAATGAACTCAATCTGCATCAGGATGTATTCAAATTATATGCGGAAATCATTGAGCTCCGGGAGAAACCGTCTATTCCAGATGGCGAACTCGGCCCAAATATGGAAGGCGAAGTCAAGGGTTTTGACGATATTGAGGAAAACACAACATCCCTCCGGGCTATAATCGATATTGGATTGCTGGACGTGGAAGAAAGTCACATCTCTCCTACTTCGGACAATGTCAGGATAGTAGGATCCAGTTCGGATATGATGGTATTGGATCTGGGGGACAATCCTGAAAACTATAAGGTCGGGAGCTTGATTGAATTTACACTCGACTATATGGGAATCTTGCGTCTGATGAATTGCGACTACGTCGACAAAAAAGTTCTGGAAACTGACTCCAAAGACAAAGCTCCTGCAGGCGGGTTTCCTCATTTTCAGGAATCCACAGAGGGCCCAGGCCTTCACGATCCAGCTGCGAAAGCAACTGCCATTGACCTGGAGCCCAGCGACGTTTAAAGGGTGCGAAAACTACTCGTTTTCGCGCTTGCGGTTCTTTACATATTGCTCTAACCAGCGATCCTGTTCCCAGAAAATATGCATGATGGACTCCCGAGTCCGGAAGCCGTGGAACTCATGAGGGAACATGACCAATCGAACCGTCCCTCCGTGTCCTTTGATCGCCGCATATAAACGCTCGCTCTGTACCGGAAATGTTCCGGAATTCTCATCATCTATTCCGTGGGTGATCAAAATGGGTTCATCTATCTTATCCGCATAGGTAAACGGAGACATGCGATCATACAATTCTTTTGCATCCCAATACGACCGGCTTTCGGACTGAAAGCCAAAGGGAGTAAGCGTACGGTTATATGCACCGCTCCGGGCAATTCCCGCTGCAAAAAGATCTGAGTGCGCAAGCAAATTTGCTGTCATAAAAGCTCCATAGGAATGACCGCCAACACCGAAGCGCTCTCTGTCAGCAATTCCTGCACTGACCATATAATCGATGAGTGCCTCAGAATTGAGAATCAATTGTTCTACAAAGCTGTCGTTGGGTTCATTTTCGCCTTCGGCGATGATGGGCATATCAGCCATATCCACAACGGCGTAGCCACGGGTTACCCAATAAACTGCCGAACGGAAATTCAGCTCCGTGAAGCGGTGCGGAGAACCTTTGACCTGGCTGGCCAGTTCAGCGCTCTTATATTCTCTGGGATACGCCCAAACCAATACAGGAAGGGCCTCGTCGACCTCGGGCTGAAATCCCTCGGGTAGATACATAGTCCCGCTCAACTGAACGCTGTCTTCACGCATATAGGTGATCAGGGATTTCTGTACGCCGGCCAGACTTGGGTACAGTGGCTCAAAGCTAGTCAATTCTACTTCCCTTTGCCGCCTCAAATCCTTTTGAATCATATTCGGAGGAACATTCCAGGATTCCCGGGTAAAATAAAGTGTATTGGTACCGTCAAAGTCAATGGGCATTTCATAGGCATCTGGAGAAGATTTAAAGAGGGTATCTCTCTTATCTTTCAGCAAATCCCACTGTAGCAA
>CAYNZH010000058.1:0-5841 GCA_964401685.1 uncultured Sphingobacteriaceae bacterium | reverse complement strand
AGGCCTTTGACAAATACCAGTTCGCTCGGCTTGTCAGAACGCCATTGGAAAGATCGTCCCTGGGACCTCGATGAAGTGTCGGCGGACGAAACCTCCTTGACAAGCTGTCCGTTCTGGGCCCATATTTCAGTGGACGAGGGAAAAGAATTCATCCCAACGGTATAGGAATAAGGCTTCTGAACGCTTTCCAAAAGGATAAAACTACCATCAGGTGAAAACACGTTTCGTTTGAAAATACGCGGCTCTCCTACGGCTTCTGTGCGCCCGTCCAGAAAAACTTTGGTCAACTGACTGGTTGCATAATAGTCAAATAGGGCTTCGTCATAGGTATTCGCCAGGAGATTGGAAAATGTACGTGTCGGTGACTTGGTCCCCAAGTTTTCTTGAATCACCGGACCAGCAGGAATTCGAGGCCTTAATGGCAGCGGCTTACCGTCATTAGCAGGCACCTGAACCAAAAGAAACTCACCGGCCGGATGCCACTGGATCATATTCCCGCTCAGAGCATTCAATCGCTGGTCGCTTATTTTCCGAGCGGAAAGGTTGTTCAGGTCTGCATACCAAAGCTCCAGGCCACTGTTTGTCCTGTTCGTAAACGCAAAACCTTCTCCGTTCGGTTGCCAAATCACATTGCCGATTTTAGCCTGTGCCGGTAAGCCTGTAAGTGTCAAACCAGATCGGTCATTTTTCAAATCTCTCAATTCCACGCTTGTGAAGAATCCGTGCATCTCCGCCTCCAGAGTATGGCTGTTGGGATTGATCCTCAAGCCGGCCAGGCCCTGCACAGGATAGGCAGCCAAATCCATATCTACATAGCGGGGAGCCCGCATAATCAGCATCCATGAACGCTCATCGTTGAGAAAAGTCTTGGGAGGAGTCGGTGCATCGACCAGCTCCTGAATGCTTTTTGGTGGCATCTGATAGGGCAAATTATCCTGGGCCCTGACGTTCTGGGTTACACTATTGAGAAGTCCGCTTAGCACTAAAGCATAAACAAACTTGTTTTTGAAAATCATCATGTTGACTGTTTGGTTAAAGCAATTGGAACAAATCCATGGCCCAATATTATCAAAATGTTTTGAAGAATCCCAGTTTGTAACAAGATCAATAGAGTATCCTAAGCCGTATAGGCTTATTTACCACCTGTAGGTAATTGCGTTGATATTCATTCCGGCCCCCACGGAAGCCATCATAATGACATCGCCCCGTTGAAGGTTGTAGGAATCCAGCTCCGTGCCTAGCACCTGGTGCAGCAGGGTCGGAATCGTCGCAACGGAACTATTTCCCATAAACGATATATTCATAGGCATCATATACTGAGGAACTTCCTGAATCCCGTAAAGCTCAAAAAACCTGTCAATGATCGCTTGGTCCATTTTCTCATTGGCCTGATGCAAAAAGACCATCTTCAGGGCATCAATCTGTTCTCCGCTTTTGTCAAAACAGTCTTTCATCGCCAAGGGAACGTATTTCAATGCGTATTCATACACTTTTCTGCCTAACATTTTTATGTATCGCTTTTCATCCTCTTGACCGTCGTTTCCAGCACCGGAATAAATATATTCCAGCTCCGAAGTCGTATCAGATCTGACCAGGCTGTTGATCAATCCGCTTTCATCGTCGGTGTTTAGCTGTAATATACACGCACCGGCACCGTCAGAAAAAATCATGCTGTCCCTATCCGTGGGATCGAGTACCCTTGAGAGCGTCTCCGCACCGATCACAAGACAGGTTTTGGCGGCACCGATTCGTATGGCCTGGTCAGCCTGAATGATGCCTTGCAACCATCCAGGACAGCCGAACAATATATCATACGGAATGCAAGCAGGATTTTCTATACCCAGGATATGTTTCACACGTGATGCTAGAGAAGGAACCATGTCCCGAGGAGCACCCAGGTAGTCCATATCCCCGTAATTGTGCGCGACGATGATCTGGTCAATTGATTCGGAATCTATGCCACTCTCCTCGATGGCCTGCTTAGCGGCTAAAGCTCCCATATCCGACGCACTCATGTTTTCCGGCGCATATCGCCTTTCCCTGATGCCTGTGATTGCTTTAAACTTATTGATTATTGTGTCGTTATCCTGAGGAATCACGGACTGATTTCCCTGATAAAAAGTATGATTGGAAAAATGCTTGTTTGGCATCACTTCCGAAGGAATGTAAGCACCTGTGGCGACAATTTTGCTCCTGGCCATTTTTATGTCATTCATCATCGTTCAATTACTCAATAGTCCCGAGTTTCTGAGGCAAGTATACGAACTTCTATTTTGCAGACCAATTATTTGTAATAATTATGGGGCTTAAAAGTGCGGTGAATGCAACTTATTTGGGTTAATAGCGTCTATAATTATAACAATCCTGCCGTTTTGTTCAAATTTTTTGAAAGTGCCTGTAACAACAGGATGCAGACAACCTCTAATAGGTAATACAAGATACTATTTAATACAAAGAAATGAAAGCAAAATTTACTTACCTTCTAATGGTATTTCTCCTTGCAGGAATGACGGCCAAGGCACAGCAATCAACGACTCTCTTATCTGTAAAAGGACAATTCACCGATGAGAATTTTCAGCCTGTCGCATTGGTGACAGTACAATTATTTGAACTCAATAAACCGAGTGGAGACGCCGTTCAAAGCATTTTCTCCGATGATAAAGGATTTTTCCTCTTCCATTCCATCCCAGTAGGTGAATACTTCATCAGGGCGACAAGTTTGGGATATCAGCCTTTCGTATCAGATCAGTTCCGAGTGGCAGCGGGTTCTTCAGAGGAGGTAAAACTCGACGCTTTTGTGCTAAAAACTGAGTTCACTGAGCTTAGTGCAGTGACTGTGACTTCCTCGCGCCCATTGGTAGAGCGTCGCCCTGACATGCTTGTGGTGAATGTAGAGAATTCGACGCTCTCCGCCGGCAACTCGGCTCTGGAAATTTTGGAACGCAGCCCCGGCATCGTACTCGACAAGGATGACAATATCAGTTTGATGGGCAAACAAGGTGTTTTGGTTATGATCAATGGTAAGCAGACAAATCTTTCCAGCGACCAACTCGCTAGTTACTTACGCAATATGGATGGCAATACCATTAAATCGATAGAATTGATCACCAATCCCTCTTCGAAATATGAGGCCTCCGGCAGCTCGGGCATTATAAATATTGTCCTCAAACGTAGCGTATTGTCTGGTACCAATGGCACAGTTGCGGTCACTGCCGGTTTTGGGCTCAAGCACAAGTCCAATACTTCCCTCAATCTCAGTCATAAAACGGAGCTTTTCAATGTTTACGGTACGGTGAGCTACCTTAATAA
Organism: uncultured Sphingobacteriaceae bacterium; assembly: GCA_964401685.1. Taxonomy (GTDB): domain Bacteria; phylum Bacteroidota; class Bacteroidia; order Sphingobacteriales; family Sphingobacteriaceae; genus DASRQK01. Next base: position 2,532 of record CAYNZH010000058.1, on the reverse strand, counting down.
TGGTGGCGAACAATTGATCAATCTAAATCGCAATGTGAAGTACGGAAATGTAAACACAAATTTCTTACAGAGCAGCCACTTTGATCGCCTCAATCAGAATTTTAGCTACAGGACTGGAGTAGATTTCCATAGTTCAGACCGAAACACGCTTACTTTTGAGGTGAATGGAAATAATTCTACACACTCAAATAATAACCACAGTCAGACATCTATCGGGCAAGGCGCACAAACGCTGGATTCTACCTTACTTTCACTTGCAAATGGAGAGGGCGTGTTCCGCAGCTTCGGAGCAAATCTGAACAATGAATTTATTCTCGATAGCTCAGGGCGGAAATTGGTCGCGCAGGCCGACATTTCTCAGTTTGTGCGAAAAATGGAAACCGCGTACGACAATTCGTTCTTTCTGCCTGATGGCCTGCCAATGGGGCGACCCGCCCTTTCTCAAGGTGCTACTCCAACAACTATTAGCATTCGTATGGCCAAAGTAGATTATACACACCCTGTCGCGAAGGGCGGGCGTTTGGAAACGGGTTTACGTTACAGCCAGGTTCTATCAGACAACGAAATGGCCTTTACAGTTCTGAACAACGACCACTGGGAAAGCGATCCTGGACGTAGCAATCAGTTTATATACGACGAGCATATTTCGGCAGCCTACGCCAATTACCAGCAGCAATTTGGTAAACTGGGTATGCAAGCCGGGATCCGGGCTGAACATACGCACTCCACCGGTCGGTCCATTACCCTAAACAGTGAAGTGACCCGAGACTACATCGATTTGTTTCCCAGTGTATTTTTGAGTTATGCAATAGATGAAAATCATCAAACCGGTCTTTCGTATAGCAAAAGAATCAATCGGCCAAACTATAATCTGATGAACCCGTTTAGCTACTTCCTTGACCAGTACACCTCTGAGCGTGGGAATCCGTATTTGCAGCCTGAGTATGCTCAGGTTTTCGAGGCGACTTACTCGTTTAAAAGCAGATATCACCTTAGTTTAGGGTGGAATCGGACCAATGACGCCATCGTGGAATCCATGGGCCAGGATGACGAATTGAAAACAACTTATGTCACCCGAGACAATCTGGCTAAGCAGACAAATGCCTACGTCAATCTCAGTGTACCTGTTCGCCTTTTCCGATATTGGAACAATTCGACCAATATCAATGGCTTCTATTTAGGGTTTGAGGGCAATCTGGAAAACCAGCAGGTGGATCGGGGTCAGTTCGCGCTCAATGTACGAAACAGTAGTAATTTTACAATTCTCCCGACCTTGACCGCGGAGCTGAATGTGAATTATAGCTCCCCTCTCGTATACAGCATTTATAGGGTTGGCAGCCATTGGTCCACTGATATCGGTTTGAGCAAATCCTTGATGCAGCGAAGAGCAAGTCTGAAGTTGGCTGTGAGTGACGTCTTCTTAACGAGAAAACACACGGTCCGGACGGATCACGCTAATCTAGATGTACTAATTAATCAAAAGCACGAAACCCGGATTGCACGGCTAACTTTTTCGTATAGTTTCGGAAAAACAAGCAATCAAAGACGCGAAACAAGAGTCGAAGAAAAAAATAGAGTTGGGAATCTGTAAATATCTGTCAATTTTTGGTCGGGAACAAGGATCGGTCTTTGGGGTGGCCGGTCCTTGTTCTGCGATTGGACACTACGATCGCAGCCAAAATGATTAGCACTCCTGCCCATTGAGCTGCGCTAACGGTCTCCTGCAGCACGAAAAAAGACATCGCGACAGCGACAGGAAGCTCTATCGCTGAAATAATGGAACTCAGGCCGGCGCCGATCTTGGGCGTCCCAACGGCAAAGAACAGCGGAGGAATAACCGTGCCCAGCGATGCCAGTATGAGGCCCCATTTCCACAGTCCTGAGATTAAGACACCGTTGATCAAGAACAGAGGCGGAAAAACGATGAAAATCAATGCACAGGCACCTGTAAGCATCAGTGCGCTTTTTTGAACCGGGTTATAAGCATTGCCTACCCGAGACATCACCATGAGGAAAATCGCATAACTGGTGGCGGCCAACAGCCCGTATATCACTCCCCTGACGGAAAGCAAAATTTGCACCTCATTGAACAAACCAGCCGCGAACAGCGTGCCTCCCATGACCAGGACAACGCCCACCATTTGAATGGCCGAAGGTTTAGTCTTGAAGAGTACGTATTCCAGAAAAACACCTATCCATACAAATTGCATCAGCAGAACGATAGCTACTGAAGCGGGCAATAGGGCAATGCATTGGTAGTAGGTGATACTTACCATTCCTGTCGACATACCCGCGAGGATTACTTTCCACGGAGCTTCTCTTTTTGACCGGCCATTCCTATTTTTCTCGGGAGAAGAATGTCGGTTTACGCCTCTCGTTGCTCGTCCAACAAGAAAAAACAGCCAAAGCATGAGCATGCCGAAAAACACTTGAACACCGGTTACTTCGCCCACGGTATACCCTGCTCCCAAGGACAATTTCACAAAAGAGGAAAGCACACCAAAACTAATCGCTCCGAGCAACACGAGCCAC
>CAYNZH010000057.1:6610-9343 GCA_964401685.1 uncultured Sphingobacteriaceae bacterium | reverse complement strand
GCAAATTGACAGATACTGAGAACGATGTGAAGGAGATCCTGGCACAAATTTCAACTAAAGAGCTACCCGAGGACTAAAAATCCCTATATTTACCGCCGAACTAATGTAGACCTAAAATATGTTGAAGGAAGAAAGACAAGCTTACATCATTCATCAGATCAATCTGCACAACAAGGTGTTGTCCTCTGATCTGAGTGTACAGCTCAATGTGTCGGAAGACACGATCCGGCGTGATCTCAATGAATTGGCGGAAAACGGAAAGGTAATCAAGGTATATGGGGGTGCCCTGTCTAAATCTTTTCAGTATCCCTTTCACGAAAATGACGTTTACGCCAAGGATTCAAAAAAGTTGATTGCAAAAAAAGCGATAGGCCTGATTCAAAATGGGATGAGCGTATTGGCCGGCGGGGGAACGACCATGCTCGAGCTTGCTAGATTGATACCGGAATCTTTGCAGTGTACGTTTTTTACGATTAGTCCGCTGGTGGCATTAGAGCTTTCAGAGCGCACTCATGCCGACGTGATCCTGATCGGAGGAAAACTATCCAGAAACACCAATATCAGCATCGGGTCGCAAGTCGTCAACCAGCTTTCGGAAATAAAAGTCGATCTGTGCCTTCTGGGAACGAACAGTCTTTCTCTCGAAGATGGCGTGACCGATTCTGACTGGGAAGTCGTTCAAATCAAAAAAGCGATGATCCGCTGCTCGGCTAAAACGTGCATATTGAGTATTTCAGAAAAACTGAATTCCGTCCAGAAGATGAGAGTCTGCAACCTCAATGCAATTTCGCACCTGGTGACTGATTTAGATCCGGATCACCCGAAATTGGACGGATTCAGGAAAACAGTAGAAGTTCTCTGATCATAAAATGAAAATACCTACTCTGCCCGGGTTTGACCCCCAGGCCTTTGCGAAATACCTGAGGAACACCGGCTGGTTGCTGACCGCGAGGGTAGGTTCACTTTTCCTCAAAATGATCATCACCGCGGTGGCCCTCCCCAATTATCTGGGCGCGGACCAATTTGGTATGCTCAATTATCCCTTGGTTTTGATCACTTTTTTCATGGCGATCTCTGCGCTGGGAATGGATAGTTTTGTGACCCGCCAACTGCTTCAGGATCCGGCACAAAAGCACCGAATATTAGGAACGGCATTTGGGCTGAGGCTGGCAGCAGGAATTGCCGTAATACCCCTGATCTTTGGCGTGTATTTCGCCATCGTACACTTAGCGTCTCAGCCACCGGCAGCGCCCCTCAGCTTTATCGCCATCGTATCGCTGATCTGCATTTTCCAGTCCATTCATATTATTGACAATTATTTCCAGTCGCGCGCAGAAGGCAAATTCATCATGTGGGTACATATAGGTGGAAATCTGCTGTCGGCGGCGATCAAACTTGTATTGATTCTCGTTCACGCACCCCTTATCGCTTTTGTGTGGATGCTCGCCTTGGATGTACTTATAATCAGCTTGGCCTATGTATTGGTTTACAAGGGACGTGGAGAAAAGCTCAATCGCTGGAAATACCATAAGGGTACTGCGAAGACGCTGCTGAAATACTCCTGGCCACTGGCATTCTCAGCCTTATTTGTCAGTCTCTACATGAAAATCGACCAACTGATGATCGATGCCTTTCTGGGAAAAGAGGCCCTTGGAGTCTATACGACCGGCATCAACCTCAGCGAAGCCTGGTACTTTGTCCCCATGGCCATTGTTACGTCCCTATTTCCGGCCATCATGCACGCCAGGCAAAAAAACCCCGGACACTATTTGAAACGCATGCACCAGCTCTACGATCTCATGGTCGTATTGGGGCTTTCGGTAGCGATTATAATGACCATTGCCTCTCCTTTTCTCTATCAATGGTTCTATAAGCCGGAATTCCAGGCCGGGGCCGAGGTTTTAACCATACATATTTGGGCAGGAATATTTATTTCCCTCAACCTAGCCAACGGTCAATATCTGATTGCAGAAGGACACAGCAAGGTATTATTGGCTCGGTCTTTATTTGGTGCTTTGGTCAATATAGCCCTCAATTTTTGGTGGATACCACACTATGGTTTAGCGGGTGCGGCTTATTCTTCGGTCGTTGCCTATGCAAGTAGCGCTTTCTTTGTTATTTTTGTACCCAAAACCCGGGAACAAGGCTGGAACATGTTCCAGTCCCTTATATTAATCACGCTTCTGCGAAAAATATTCTATGCCAAAAATAATATTTGACACATCTACTGGAACAACGAATCTGGGTGATCACATTATCATGGATGCGGTCAATACCATTGCGGATGACCTTTTTCGTGATGATTTCGTGATAAACGTTGCGACTCACTTGCGCATTCATCCACTAGACCTTGGGTTTTTGAGAAAATATAAACTTGCGTTGGTCGGCGGAACCAATTTACTAAAAAACGACAATATCTGGCAAAATCAGTGGAAGATCGGGCTCAAGGATGTCCTCTTTTTCAGACGGAAAGTGGTGCTGTTTGGTGTTGGCTGGTGGCAATACCAGGATCAGAAGCCCTCTGTATATACACAATTCCTTTATAAACAACTGTTTTCGAACAAATATCAGCACGCCGTACGAGACCAGTACACGCTGGAAAAACTCAAAAGCATAGGGATACGCAACGTTATCAATACAGGTTGCCCCACAGTCTGGGGATTGACAGAGGCACATTGCGCGCAGATAGACTCCGGGAAAAAAGATATCGTCGTCACGACCATCACGGACTAC
>CAYNZH010000057.1:0-6510 GCA_964401685.1 uncultured Sphingobacteriaceae bacterium | reverse complement strand
CTGCGCGTCCTGAACCGAAAAAATATGGATCAGCTTTCTTCTCATTTACAGGAAACTTCAGCCGTGAAGCTTCGTATTCATCAGGGAGAGATTGACAGGTGGAAAGCACAATTCATTCACCAATAATGACAACACCAATACTCAGCGTCATCACGGTCGTCTATAATAATGCCTCAGACATAGAACGCACCTTACGATCGGTGATCGGACAAAGCTACCCGCATATAGAGTACCTGGTGATCGATGGCGGCTCAAAGGATGGCACCTGGGAGATAATCCAAAGGTACGCCCCGCAGATCGCTGTCACTCTGAGCGAGCCCGATGAAGGTATCTACCACGCCATGAATAAGGGGCTGGCGCTGGCCACTGGTACCCATGTCCTTTTTATGAATTCGGGCGACGAGTTTTTTTCGCCCCAAACCGTCCAGGAAGTATTCGAAGGACGACCGTTTGCAGACATTTACTACGGTGAGACGCAACTGATCAACAGCGAAGGCGAAAATCTTGGGATGCGAAGGCTCTCAGCACCAGAGGTCTTTGACTGGAAGAGCTTTCAAAGAGGGATGAACGTGTGTCATCAGGCGATCTACGTGAGAAAAGCGATCGCACCCCCGTATGATCTTCGATACAAGCTCAGCGCGGACATAGACTGGGTCATCCGCGCAGCAAAAAACGCTTCGATCATCATCAACACGCATTCCGTCGTTGCCAAATACCTCGAGGGGGGACTATCCAAACAACGTCACTGGGAGAGCTTGAGGGAAAGATACCAAATCCTGTCCAAGCATTACGGCTTTTTTAAAAACATATGGAACCATTTCCGTATAGTACTCAGATATCTGCTATTTATAAACATTCTAAATATTTGGGTTTGACACGTTTCTGACATATATATGCTCCTTAATATTGTACTTTTGCCCTTGAATTTAGAACAGTTGGATAGCAGTGAAACACCTTAAAGTCATAGCGTTTACCCATAAGCACGTCGAATTGAAGGATTTGGGCAAGCTCGTGATCAGCGAAGAAGAATTGGATGAGCGCTTGACCAAGCTTAAAAATCATTTCGACCTCCCGGAGATTTTCTACATAGGGACATGCAACCGGGTGGAATTTGTTTTTTATGGGGATGTTCAGCTTGATTCCTCTTTTGTCGCGGAGCTGCTGGCACAACTCGCTGTTTATGAGTCTGCAGAAGAAATTTCCGAAATTCAGGATCAGGCCGTCACTTACGAAGGCCTGGACGCGCTGAAGCACCTTTTCCGCATGTCCTGTTCGCTGGAAAGCCTGGTTGTAGGCGAAAAAGAAATTCTGGCCCAGGTGCGCAAAGCTTTTGAACGCTGCAAAAAAGCGGGATTCACTGGTGATTACCTGCGATTGATGATGGATAGACTGGTGAAAACGGCCAAGGAAGTCTATACGCATACGCGTATCTCGAGAAATCCGGTCTCTGTGGTTTCCCTCGCCTATAGAAAGCTCAAAGAAGGAAAGTTGCCGGAAAACCCGCGGATTGTCATTGTGGGAGCGGGAGAAACCAACCAAAATATAGGAAAATACCTGAAAAAGCACCGGTTTTCTAACTTCACTATCTTTAACCGCACACCGGCCAACGCCGTTTCCTTTGCGCAGGAGCTCGATGCAAAACTACTACCCCTTAGCGAGCTTCCCCATTTTACAAGTGGCTTCGATGTACTTATTACCTGCACAGGATCAGCGGATGCAATCATCGACCTGCAATTGTATACCAATCTTTTGCAAGGGGAAACAGACAAGAAGATCATCGTTGATCTAGCTGTTCCCAACGATATCGCCCCCGAGGTTATAGAAGAATTTCCTGTAAATTACATTGAAGTAAGTGGCCTGCAAGCTGTCGCAGCGAAAAATCTCGAGGAACGCTACAGCGAGCTGCACCACGCCGACCAGATCATTGACAGGAACATTGAAGAGTTTCTACCCATAGTAAAGCAGAGGCGCGTCGAAGTTGCGATGCGGGAAGTTCCTCTCAAAGTAAAGGAAATCCGGTCCTTCGCGCTCAACCAGGTTTTCGCCAGGGAAGTGAACATGCTGGACAACGACGCCAGACAAGTGCTCGAGAAGGTCATGGATTACATGGAAAAAAAGTATATCAAAGTCCCCATGGTCATGGCTAAAGACATTTTGACACATCAGTCGACAAACGATTTAAATTAAGCTGGTTTCTTTTTCTTGAAACCATTACCTTTGGTTTATGCAATTTAGAAATTTGACTATTGGCACTCGCGGCAGTAAACTTGCGTTGTGGCAAGCCAATCATATCAAAGACAAGCTTTCCGCCATTGGCGTGCAGGCAAATTTAAAGATCATCAAGACCCAGGGTGACAAAATTCAGCACCTGCGACTCGACAAGCTTGAGGGAAAAGGCTTTTTCACCAAAGAACTGGAAGAGGAGCTTTTAAGTGGCGGCATAGATCTTGCCGTCCACTCCCATAAGGATTTGCCTACAATAGGGCCCGAGGGCCTGACGATCGCGGCGGTCTCCGAGCGTGCAGATCCTTCAGAATTATTGATCATCCTGCCTCATGCTTTCGACCCGACACAGCGCTTCTCTCTCAAGCAGAATGCCCTTGTCGGCACCTCTTCCAACAGAAGAAAGGCGCAGTTGCAAGCGTTGCGACCTGACTTTCAGTTTAAAGATCTTCGGGGAAATGTAATTACCAGGGTCGACAAGCTACGCCAGGGAAATTACGATGCGATCATGCTTGCCAAAGCGGGCATTTCCCGTATTGAAATGGATTTAAGCGATCTCCATGTGATAGAAATCGCACCTACAGAAATCGTTCCCGCACCTGCACAAGGAGTTTTAGCGCTACAGATCAGGGAAAGCGACCAGGAACTGCATGCGTTGCTGCAAAAACTTCACCATAGTGAAACTGCAGAAACCATAGGCGTGGAAAGAAAAGTACTCAGGATCTTTGAGGCCGGCTGTCACGCGCCACTGGGATGCTACTGCCACAAAGTAGGTGACCAATACCACGTCTGGACGTCCAAAGCGGACACGGCAGACGAACTACCCGACCGTTTGTACCTAACCGATTCCCGTACTGAGGACATGGCAGCGCAAATTGCCGAAAAATTCAGTAAAACAAGGAGTTTTGTCAAGAGCGTATTCCTGTCGCGGGATTTGGCTGCGTATCCATATTTTGAGCGTTCCCTGAAAAAACACGGCATCGCTATACATGCGCAGTCATTGATAAACGTCGCGCCTCTTGCGCTCTCCCTGGAATCATTAGGATGGAATTCGGCTGCACTCAAAAAGGTGGACTGGGTGTTTTTTACGAGCAAAAACAGCATAAAATATTTTTTCGGGTTAAACCCTCAGCTTTCGTCCGAAACAAAATTTGCTGTCCTGGGACGTGGATCTGAATCAGAATTGCGTAAATTTGGGCATTCGGCACACTTTTCGGGTGAAAACTGGGGCATTGAAATGGACGATATCGCACGTAGTTTCGCGGACTCGGCGCAGGGACAAACCGTGCTGATTCCCAGAGCTCAGGAAAGTTTAGGCACCTTGCAAAAATTCCTGGAGCCCAAGACCACCGTGATAGACATCCCCGTTTATGAGACCAAAGCCATCTCCCAAGTCCCGCAGTTGGGAAGCGAAGTGCTGGTCTTCACCAGTCCGAGCAATGTGAATGCCTATTTTTCAAAGCACACACTTGCCGAAGGACAAAGAGTGGTGGCCATTGGGCACGCTTCCGGCAGAGCCCTTCAACAGTATGGAATCGATTTCGAACTGCCGGGCACCCCAGATGAGATAGGTCTAGCGGAAGCCGTATTTGGATTAGATTCACAGTAAAAATTCAACCCGTTTAAAAATGTTTATCAGACCAAGAAGAAATAGAAAATCACCGGTAATCAGGGATATGGTTCAGGAAACACAGCTGAGTGCATCCAACCTGATTTTCCCGCTTTTTATCGTCGATGGCCAAAATCAAAAAACCGAAGTGGATTCAATGCCCGGGATTTACCGTTTGAGCATAGATCATCTGCTGCGTGAGATTGAAAGCTGCCTGGAGTTGGGACTGCGGGCGTTTGACCTTTTCCCCAATATTGAAGATTCGCTGAAGGATCCCTTTGCGAGCGAGAGCTATAAAAAAGGAAATCTCTACGTGCGTGCGATTGAAGCCGTCAAAAAACGATTTCCGGAGGCCTGCATTATTACCGATGTTGCGATGGACCCCTACAGTAGTGATGGACACGATGGCATTGTAGAAAACGGAGAAATCCTCAACGACGAAACCCTGGACGTTTTGGCAAAAATGGCCTTGGCCCACGCCCATGCAGGCGCAGATATCATCGCCCCTTCGGATATGATGGACGGTCGCATAGGCTATATTAGACAGGCATTGGATGAAGCAGGCTTTACTTCCGTTTCCCTGATGTCCTATACGGCGAAATATGCCAGTGCATTTTATGGACCCTTCCGCGATGCGCTCAATTCCGCTCCTAAACATGGTGACAAGAAGACTTATCAAATGAATCCTGCCAATAGCCGTGAAGCCCTGATCGAAGCCGCATTGGATACCGAGGAAGGTGCGGATTTTCTGATGGTAAAACCCGGACTCCCTTACCTTGATGTAATCAAGCTGCTTCATGATCAGTTTGACCTTCCGATTGCCGCATACAATGTCAGTGGAGAATACGCTATGCTCAAAGCCGCCGCTCAGAAAGGCTGGCTGGATGAGGAGCGATCCACCATAGAAGTACTGACAAGCTTGAGGCGTGCCGGTGCGACCGCGATATTGACCTATCATGCGAAAGAGGTTCTGGCCAAAAAATGGCTAAACGTTTGATTTTTTAAGATATTTTTATTATATTACTAGAATGGGGAAGATTTCAGAAATCAGCAGAAAACAGTCCGAATTATTATTTGAAAAAGCCAAAACCTACTTTCCGGGCGGTGTGAACTCACCTGTGCGGGCATTCAAATCCGTTTATGGATCGCCTTTATTTATAGAAAAAGGTGATGGATGCCACCTCTGGGATGCCGACGGCAACAAATATGTCGATTTTTGCTGTTCCTGGGGCCCACTCATACTCGGGCACAATCATCCGGCAATCAGAGAAAAAGTCACCGAGACGTTGAGTAGAGGTTTGAGTTTTGGTGCGCCCACGGCCTTGGAAAATGAATTGGCCGAGCTGATCCTGAAAAACAACAAATACCTCGAAAAACTACGTTTTGTGAGCTCAGGCACGGAAGCGGTCATGTCCGCAATCCGTCTCGCGCGAGGATATACGGGCCGGGACAAAATCATCAAGTTTGATGGTTGCTACCATGGTCACACAGATGCACTACTGGTCAAAGCAGGCTCGGGCCTGGTCACCTTCGGGGAGACTTCCTCAGCAGGCGTACCCAAATCCTTTGCAGATGAGACCCTAGTTTTGCCGCTGAACGACCGAGAGGCGCTTAAAAAAGCGTTTGCAGACTTTAAGGATCAGATCGCATGCATTATTATTGAGGGAATACCTGCCAATAACGGCCTTCTCCTGCAGGACCGTGAATATGTGCAATTTTTAAGGGAAATCACCCAAGAAAACCAGGCGCTTCTGATCTTCGACGAAGTGATCACCGGTTTCAGACTGGGGATGGAGGGTGCGGCAGCCTATTATGGTGTAAATCCAGACATCGTGACGTATGGAAAAATCATCGGAGGTGGAATGCCTGTCGGCGCATACGGCGCATCGGCCCAGATCATGGCGCAGATATCTCCGGACGGAAATGTTTATCAGGCGGGTACGCTCTCTGGAAATCCGGTCGCCATGGCAGCGGGAATCGCTCAGCTGACGGAATTGACCAAACCAGGATTTTTTTCGGCCCTGGAGGAAAAAACACAGACTTTTGTTCGGTCTTTGCGGGAATTTGTAGCCAACAAAAAGTGGCCCGTACAAATACTTTCCGTCGGTTCGATTTTCTGGGTTGCTTTTTCTGAGAAAGAAATCAAAGCTGCTGCAGATATAGACCATTCGAGTATGGAAAAATACAAAATCTTTCACCGTGAACTTCTCAATCGTGGGGTTTATCTGGGACCGTCGGGCTACGAGGTTGGGTTTGTATCTGCGGCCCACAGTCCGGAAGTACTGGAACAGACAAGCAGAGCGATGGAGGAAAGTCTGGAGGTGGTTTTTGAGAATTAAAAATGTGAACTTAACCCAATAAAGGATCGAGAATCTATGGCGCCACTTGCCCCACTAGCAGAACGTATGCGGCCCCGTGACCTGGAACACTACCTGGGACAAGGCCATTTGGTAGGCAAGGGCGCTGTGCTTCATAATGCGATCGCCCAAGGGCGCATTCCCTCAATGATTTTGTGGGGACCTCCGGGCGTGGGAAAAACAACGCTTGCGCTGATCATCGCGGAAACCGCCCGGCGCAGCTTTTTCAAACTGAGTGCGATCAACTCGGGGGTGAAGGAAATCCGGGAGGTCATAGAAAAAGCAGAAAAACTGCGGGAATTTGAGCAGCAGCAACCGATA
>CAYNZH010000056.1:8157-10029 GCA_964401685.1 uncultured Sphingobacteriaceae bacterium | reverse complement strand
TGGCACAAGTTGGACGGAACACCTATACAGCCGGTTTACACCGGGCATGTCAACACCTATGTCGATTATAGTCACGGTATTCGTCTCGTTTGGGAATACATTCTTGTAGATGGCAAGTATATGCATTTTCGAGAGGTTCTGTCGAATCCGGAGCTGAGGGCCATTTTGACCTATGAATCGGACGGTAGGTATTATGACGGCCGGGAGAGGTAAGATGATATTCACCGGCGTCCTTCTCTCTCCAATTCTATTCGTCCGTTTCTAATGTAAAAATAAGTATCCAAAAACACTGAAAAACCCTTATTTGTGCAGAAATGTATAAATAGACACATTTGAGTTTGTTTATTTTGCTTTCTCGAGGAGGTACTGTCGGAGCCATCACTTGTTCTTTCGCCGTTCTGGGGCGAAGAAAATATCGCCGATATAACCCACGATTTCGATCATTTTGTAGGTGTTTTCATCGGTTTTTTCCAGAATAAAGACCTGATTGTATTTTTTACTCTTGATCAGATCCTGATCCGGAGCGAAATTGCTGATATCTATTAGCCAATCGGATGGTTGAACGCTCAGGTTCTGCACGAACACAGAATCAACGAGCCGGTATTTGTGTTTATTGAAGGTGGTGTATAGAGTTCTTTTTCTGGGTTCCCACACTTCGAATACAAATACATCATATTCACCGAAGTCGAGTTTGTAGGTGCTTACCTCGTTCTCTGCCCGCATTTTTTCTTCAAAATAAACGTACGCAGACGAATCTTTTCTCGTGGTCACCTGTGAGTTAGCGTTTGATGCTAAAAACAATCCTAATGCTATTAGTAGGCAGGTGAATGGCTTGATTCTCATTTTCTTTGTAATTTGTTTTTCTGTTTGCGACTTGGTGGCGTTGGTGATGATCTCGTTCGCACCTTGGCATTTTACTGCTAAGCATTGGGTTATACTTTGTTTTTCGCAAAGTAAACAAATTCCTGGAGGGAACAATTTTTATTAAAGGATTAATTTTGAAGTTAGGTTATAAATTTATTACTTTTGTATCGGATGAAGTCAGGTGAGTTGTTGCGGATCATGAAGAAAGACGGGTGGTATGAGGTTCGGCGAAAAGGCAGCCATATCCTTATGAAGCACCGCACGAAGCCAAATATGGTAACCGTACCGTTTCACGCATCCAAAGAGGTAAAAAAGGGCACATTGCAGGCTGTCCTGAAAATGGCAGACATTGAAACAAGCAAACGTTAAATACATGAGGCATTATGAATAAGCCAAATATAAAATTGAAGATTCTGAAAGAGGACGTAGGTTATACAGCAGTGGGTCAGTGGCAAGACCGCAGTTTGGTCACTTGCGGTGATAATTTGGAGGAGTTGCAGAAGATGATTGTAGAGATGCTCGATCTGGTATTTGAAGACTTGGACTTCACTTATACGATTGACGAGATCCAATTTGAATATGATCTGGAAAGTTTCTTTGATTTCTACAAGATCATCAATGCGAAAGCCCTTTCCGAACGGATTGGGATGAATCAAAGCCTGCTTGCTCAGTATATTAACGGAGCCAAGAAACCATCACAGACCCAACTGAACCGCATTGTCAAAGGTGTGCAGCAGGTCGGCAGAGAGTTGTCGGAGGTTGGGTTGTTGGTTTGATGCTTTTTAATAAATTTCGGGTTGGCGGGATTGCCTCCGCTGCGTTCGTTTCACTCTCTCCGCTCCGGCGATCCCGGTGGGGGGGAGGCCTCAATCAGGAAAGCCTTCGGCACTTCGTGCCGGGCTTTTGTCATTTTCTGTTCTCGCTCAAACGAGTTTGGCTCGCTCAGAGACACTGGGTTGGCGGGATTGCCTCCGCTGCGTTCGTTTCACTCTCTCCGCTCCGGCGATC
>CAYNZH010000056.1:0-8057 GCA_964401685.1 uncultured Sphingobacteriaceae bacterium | reverse complement strand
TCGTGCCGGGCTTTTGTCATTTTCTGTTCTCGCTCAAACGAGTTTGGCTCGCTCATTAAATGACAAAAGCCTCCGCTGACGCGGTGGCTTTCCTGATTGGTCGGGTTGGCGGGATTCGAACCCACGACCTCCAGCACCCCATGCTGGCGCGATACCTGGCTACGCTACAACCCGATTTGGGAGTGCAAATATACCAAAGATTCGCCATTATTCAATAAAATAATTACAGCCTTTTTGTCGAAGAAGTAAACGTCTTTTTAGTAGATTTGTAAACATGAAATATTGTTGGTCACGTTTTTCCCGGAGCAGCCTAGGCTGTTTTTTTATGCTCATTCTGGTCGTGGGCTGTCTGCTCCTTCAGAGTTGCAGCAATCCAGGGAAGGGTGAGGAAAACGCTCTCAATCCGCGTGTTCCCTCGTTCGAGCCTATCGTTGGCATTGATTTTTACGAAGTAAGCCGGGTGTTCGATACAGGGATTGCTTACGATACTACTGGTTTTGTGCAAATTCCGGAATGGCATTTGAGGTTCGCTAAAAAAGATTCTGTATTGGTGTATTCGCCCTATGAAGACCGAATGCTTGGCTATAAGGTTTACCATGACCATGATTCCTTTTATCATTTTGCCAGGGACAGCTGGAAGGTGATTTATCTCAACCAAGATAGTTTGATGCTTCAAAGTCTGACGTTGAGAGGATTGACCGTGGATAAGTTTCGGTCCAATGTGTACATGAAATTTTACTCAGAAGATTTTCTCGACAAAAAATTTGGGCACACCAATCTTGATATCCTTCGTCAACCTAGCAGGCAGGATTCCGCTTTCGTTCTGGAAAGGATAGCCATTGCCAATAGAAATCCGGACAATCGAGACAGTGCTTTCGCATCGAGAAATTATGTCCAGCTCCGGAGTAAAAGTCCTGCGGTGTCTATTCGTAAGAAAAAAGTTCAGGATTATACACTTACGGAGCGTACCCCGGCTTATGAGTATCTCTACCCCGAATATTTCATTCAGATCGACCGAGCTTATAAGGATTTTGGCCATGATTTTTCGGTCATTGTCGATGAAAACGGGAAAATGAGGTTAGGGAAGATCTTCGTGATGGAAGAATTCCTGGAGGGGCGCGCCAAGGTCATCGAAGGGGTTATTGATGTTTATTTAAATAATCTATTGGAAATTGAACCTGCTCATACGCATGGAATTCCTCATAGCAGCGAGGTGTATTTGTACGTTAAAGGAAAAAAAGCTCCAGAACTGGATTAATTCCTGAAAAAATATGCTTATCTTAGTAGCATGGACATCAAAGCTACATATTACGGACATTCCTGTGTCAGGCTGCATTCAGATGACAAGGAGATTGATATCTTGTTTGATCCATTTATCCGTCCAAATCCTTTGGCTGAGAAGGTCAATGTTGCTGAGATTAAACCTCGGTATATTCTGCTGAGTCATGGTCACGAGGATCACGTTGCGGACGTCGTGGAGATTCAGAAGCAGAGTGATGCACACGTAGTGGCCGTCGTAGAGACTGCGTCGTGGCTCAAGCGGGAAGGAGTTCCGGAGGATCGGGTCATAGAGATGAATGTTGGCGGTACCATCCAAACAGACTTCGGGACGGTAAAGATGGTTTATGCGCTTCATACCAATGCAACTCCCGATGGACAGTACGGTGGCGTTCCTGTCGGTTTCGTGGTTAGCATGAAGGGTAAAGCGGTGTATTTCGCAGGCGACACGGCCTTGACGATGGAGATGAAGTTGCTTGAAAATGTAGCTTTGGACTGGGCTTTTCTTCCGATCGGAGGGCATTATACCATGGATGTCAATGATGCCGTGAGAGCGGCCGATTTCATTGATTGCAGAAACATAGTGGGTATTCATTATGACACTTTCCCGCCGATTGCAATCGATAAGCAAGCGGCACAGAAGAAGTTTGAGGACGGAGGTCATCAGTTGCACCTTCCCCGCGTCGGAGAAACTCTTCAGTTATACAATCTGTGGTAGCTGTAGCTCGTCGGTAAAAGCAGCGTCTTTATCGGCGGCCGTTATAGCCGGATAATTCCAGGATTTGCTGTTCGTTATTCAGCGAGATAAGTTCTTCCAGGGTGGTCTCGGGATTTTGGCGCATGTATTTTCGCACCATATTCCATCCCAGAAACACGCCCAACTTAGGCGCTGATTCGTTTCGATCGCCCAATGCCGGTGTGAAAGGCGCGTTATGGAAATGTTTCTGTATCATCAAATAGTCGTTTTCGTACAGTAGAGATTCCATAAGCACCCAGTCCCAGATACTGCTTTGGTAGTCGCTGGCCCATTTCATTTGAGTGGACGTATAGCCGATCTTTAGGCTGTCAGGTGTATGGGGCAAAAACGCATCCATTAAATACATGACTTTGCCATGGTGGAGCATGTGTGCCAGAAAGGTTCCGTCAAGATCTGCGTCGGTCATCATTTCCTCCCGGATAAACGTCTCCATGACGCGTGGTACTATATTTTCAGGAGTAAACTTTTCAGACATATATCGGGGGTACTGAGCGATGAGAGCCGGATAAAATGGCGAATCCGATCCTAAAAACATATCAAGTCCGATGCCCATGTAGTCTTCTCCGAGGGCGGTTTGGACTGAAAATCCAGAAAAATAAGAAAAAAATCGCTTTGGAAGTTCCTGTTCCGGAAAATGCTCTTTTACCAGAGAAAAGGCTCTCGAGAGTTCCAGTTCCTGAGAATCAAGGTCCGGGAAGGCAGATTTCACCGCCTTTGACAGCGCTTTAAAGTCTTCGGTGTCTGAGATTTCGGCTAAAATTCTGCCGATATGCTCATCGTCGACCGCGCCAACCGCCAGAATTCTCTCGATAAAATCCTGATAAAAAGGACCAAACTCATCTTTAAAGCGAAGGTGTTGCTCATAGGCATTGGTCGGAGTGAGTTCGCTGAGCGAGGCATCGAATCGCACGACGGTCACCCTCACGGGCAAATCAGCTATGTCTGTCTTTTGATTCGGCGAACAGGAACTCAGGCAAAGAGAAATTAATATCAATATATTTAAAATCAGTATAAATTTTTGCTTATCTTTAAATTTGCGCAACAATCCCATCTTTGGTGTGTTTTTTGGTGAACTAAAGTAGGAAATTTAATATCAATAAGGATGAAGAATGCAATTTGTTTTTTTATTATCGCTGCCAGTTTACTGTTTGTAGCGCCGGTTCATACAAGTGCCCAGGATTATTATGCGACCACTTATGACTACAAACCTATTTCTATGGGGATTACTTTTTCGCCAAATGTTGCCTGGCTGAGGTACGGAGATACGGAGGATTATAATGGGAGCTCCGGGCTTGGTTTTGCCTATGGATTGCTTGCGGACTTTGCTTTTTCGGAAAGCTATTACTTTTCTACAGGGCTTCTCATCAATAGTTTACGGACTGAGTCGGAGGTTTCTGGCCCAGGATTCCCTGGCACTTTCAAATCTGCTCAGCGCCTTCAGTTTGTGGAAATTCCGCTTGCAGTCAAACTAAAAAGTGCACAGCGATATCACAGGAGTTATTATGGTAAGTTTGGATTCACGCCCGGTATCCGGGTTTCAGGGCGGGAAAGAATAAACGACGCATCCTCACGCACGGTCATCGAGGGCGCAAATGTATTCCGTCTCGGACTTCAGATAGGGGGAGGCGTAGAATGGTTGCTGGATCATAATATGCGTTTTATGACAGGTTTGACCTTCAATAACGGTTTTACCCGCGTCATGCGCGCCGGCGATCCAAGAAATTCGTACATCTCCTTTGATTTTGCATTCTTTTTATAAGATTTAGACATGAGAATCGGTATCGCACAATTGAATTATCAAATAGGGGATCTGGTCAATAATCAGCATAAAATTCTTGCAGCTATTGAGCAAGCAAAGTCGCATCAGGTCGAACTGCTTGTCTTCTCCGAATTGTCAATTGGTGGGTATCCAGCTCAGGATTTTTTATTCTCAAATGCATTTATTGATGCATGTGAAAATTCGGCGCTGGAAATCGCCCAACACTGTGACACGCTCGCTTGCCTCGTGGGTTTGCCGGTGCGCAACCGCTCAGGAAAAGGTAAAGCCCTGTTCAATGCCGCTGCTTTGCTCTATAAGGGGGAGATTCAGGCCAGCGTACACAAAAGTCTGCTGCCGGATTACGACGTTTTCAATGAGTATAGGTACTTCGAGCCTGGTTCGCAGTCGGCTTGCGTGGATTTCAAGGGAGTCAAGCTGGGTGTGACCATTTGCGAGGACTTGTGGAATTTGGAGGATTCTCCACTTTACGGTCATGACCCCCTGGAACATCTGATGGCGGAATCTCCTGATTTTATCATAAATATCGCGGCATCTCCTTTTTCGGTGGGGCATTTTGATCGGAGGATGAGCGTGTTGTCCTCTCAGGCTCAGAAATTCAAGATTCCACTGATTTACGTGAATCAGGTCGGCGCCTATAGCGAGCTCATTTTTGACGGGACGTCAATGGTTCTAGACGAAGACGGTGAGCTCCGGGCAAAGCTACCTTCCTTTGACGAAGATTTTTATTTTTTCGATCTGGAGTCTCTTTCTAGGGCGCCTCAGGGAGAAAGCAAAGGGAAAGGATTGGACGAAGCGGCGCCTCTTGCAGAAATCGGCTGGATTCACCAGGCTCTGGTCTTTGGCCTGAAGGATTACTTTCAGAAATCCGGCTTTAAAAAAGCGATACTTGGTTTGTCGGGCGGCTTGGACTCAGCGATCGTCGCCGCACTGGCCTGCGAAGCCCTCGGTGCAGAAAATGTGCTCGCCGTTTTGATGCCGTCACAGTATTCTTCTGATCATTCGCTCAAGGACGCTTTAGATTTGGTGAAAAATACGGGTTGCTCCCACGAAATTATCGCCATTCAGCCGGCAGTCCACGCTTTTGAGTCTATGTTGGCCGAGCCCTTTGCGGGTTTTCCAGCGGATTTGACCGAAGAAAATATACAAGCCCGCACCCGAGCAGTGGTTCTCATGGCTCTTTCCAACAAGTTGGGGCATATTTTGCTGAATACCTCCAACAAAAGTGAATCTGCCGTTGGTTATGGGACTTTGTATGGGGATATGGCGGGAGCGATTAGTGTGATCGGGGATGTATTCAAAACACAGGTGTTCGATCTTGCAAGGTATATCAATAGGGAACGAGAGATTATTCCTCTCAACACGATTACCAAGCCGCCCTCAGCCGAGCTTCGTCCCGACCAAAAGGATAGTGATTCTTTGCCTGACTATGCCATCCTGGATCCTATTCTTCATGCTTACATAGAGTTGGAAAAAGATAAGGACGATATAAAATCCCTCGCTTTTGATGCGGCTTTAGTGGAACGCGTGGTGACCATGGTTGATAGGGCCGAGTTTAAAAGGAAGCAAGGTCCACCAGTGCTGCGTGTCAGCAGGAAAGCCTTCGGCTCGGGTCGGTCCATGCCACTTGTAGCAAAAAAGTCAAACTGGTGACTAAACCTTTCCTCCTTAGAACACTCTAATCTAATAGAGTTATCCTAAAATGGAGGTATTATGCATCATAAGTGGAGAAAAATCTATTTCTTGCCATTAATCTTGATTCTGGCATCCTGTTCTACATTCAGTTATCATACGACAAAGGTAGAATCCAAAGATTTTACACAATATAGAACCTATGGCTGGTTGTCACCTGTAGATTCCCTTTCTAAAGGGTTCTTTAACAACGACATCGCCCGGAGCCATATTCTGGATGCGGCCAATGATGAGTTGGAGGCCCGGGGAATGCGTTACACCACCGAGAATCCGGATATTTTGTTTAGATATGTTGCAATCGTCAACAATAGATCCCGTCTACAGCATTATTATCCCCCCTACTATCGCTGGGGCGGGTATTATGGTTGGATGTGGCCGCGGCCATTTATGTATGGACCCATGGCCAAAGAGCCTTATCGTTTGGGTCATATCATAATCGAGGCCCGAGATCGCCGTTCTAACACGGTCGTGTGGCAGGCACGTGGATCCGGTGAAGTGAGAACACCTGAAAGAGCGATTAATAACCTTGCTGAGGTCGTTCGGGGTGTGATGGCCAAATATCCGGTCGCTGGAGAATCACGTAAATAGTCTAATATATTCCTTAATCGAGGGAATTTTTTGGTTGCAACCAAAAATTATTGTAACCAAGCCCCAGTTGAATATCAATGAGTTCCTGCTGGAGCATTTCCAGTATGGCGAGAAAGTTATATACAAAGTGCACTTTGTTTTCGGAATTCCTCAGTAGGGTTTGAAAATCCAGTTTTTTGTTGATTTCAACCAGTGTTGCCAGGGTTGCTTTCTGTTGCTCTATCGTGTAGGGATATTGGATTACCGTATGTTTTGCTTCCTCAGTGCGATTGGCATACTGGCGCATAACCCTTTCATAGGATAGCATCAGCTTGTAGAGATCGAAGGAGTCCAGTTCTTCGCCGCCGGTCGCCCCTTCTCCAGATTTCTTGAGATCAAATTGAATGTTCCCTTTTTTATGAAGCTGCATGCGTTTTTCCTCAAGCCCTCTCAGGTCTTCACAAACCGTCTTGAAGGCTTTGTACAGTAAGAGCTTTTGGATCAGGTCACGCTTAAAGTCCGTCCCGTCTTCGTCCTCCTCGTGTTGCGGTCTGGGAAGTAGGGTTTTTACCTTTATTCGCATCAAGGTCGCAGCCATCAGGATAAATTCGCTGGCCACCTCCATATTCAGCGCCTGCATTTCCTGAATATAATTTAAGAAATCGGTCGTGATTTGGGCGATAGAAATCTCATTTATATCCAGCTCCTCCCTATCGATAAAAAACAACAATAAATCAAAAGGGCCCTCAAACTGAGGTATTTTGATTTCATATCCACTTTCCATGCCGTAAAATTAAGAATTAAATCAGTACCTTTGATGGATTTTTGTTTGGAGAATATTCGCTATGGAGTTTGAAAAGGGCAGATTGCTACAACATATTAACCATCCCTCAGATTTAAAGCACTTAAAAGAATCTGAGCTGGAAGAATTGAGTGCCGAACTGCGCCAATACATTGTTGATGTGGTTTCCGTACACGGGGGGCATTTTGCGGCTAGTCTCGGCGTGGTCGAACTGACCGTAGCCCTTCACTATGTATTCAATACTCCTTACGATCAGCTTGTATGGGATGTGGGTCACCAGGCTTACGGGCACAAGATTCTTACCGGGCGTAGGGATGTGTTCCCGACCAACAGGCTGTTCGGCGGCATTAGTGGTTTTCCCAAGAGAAGCGAAAGTGAATTTGATGCCTTCGGTGTAGGTCACTCCTCGACCTCGATTTCGGCAGCGCTCGGGATGGCTGTCGCCTCCCACCACAAAGGAGAAGCTGACCGGCAACACGTTGCGGTGATTGGAGATGGCGCGATGACTGCCGGGCTCGCTTTTGAGGCGCTAAATCATGCGGGTATCGAAAAATCCAATCTCTTAGTGATCCTCAATGACAACTGCATGTCCATCGATCCCAATGTCGGTGCACTTAAGGAATATTTGACCAGCATTACCACTTCCAGGCATTGGAATAGATTCAGAGATGATATCGCCCATGTGCTCGGGAGATTATCAGAGTTTGGCCCCGATGCCTTGGGGATGGTCAAAAAAATGGAAAAGAGCATCAAAGGCACGCTGCTCAAGCACAGTAATCTTTTCGAATCCCTCAATTTCCGATACTTCGGACCAGTCGACGGGCACGATGTAAAACGATTGACGCGGGTTTTGGAAGATTTGAAGAAAATTCCGGGGCCAAAATTGCTGCACTGTATCACAGTGAAAGGTAAAGGCTTTGCACTGGCAGAGAAAGACCAAACCAAATGGCACGCGCCAGGCCTCTTCGATAAGATCACAGGCGAAATAAAAAAGCCAAAAATAGTTCAGCCGGCTCCGCCCAAGTATCAAGATGTGTTTGGACATACCTTGGTCGAGTTGGCCGAAAAGAATGAGAAAATCATGGGCATCACTCCGGCTATGCCTTCGGGTTCGTCTATGAATATTTTAATGAAAGCCATGCCGGACAGGGCTTTTGATGTGGGAATCGCCGAGCAGCATGCCG
>CAYNZH010000055.1:0-10131 GCA_964401685.1 uncultured Sphingobacteriaceae bacterium | reverse complement strand
ACAAACTGATGAATGATCCTCAATTTGATCAATTGGAAGACTTTGTCAAGCTGCTTTTAAAAATCTAGGCAATGCTCATACTTTGATCACTGCAACACAACCGCTGGATAAATAGTCTATTGATTTCGGTTCAGTACACTGAAGATTAGTTTTTTCAATCCATTTCTTCAGGCTTGCTTGAAGCAACCAATAATGTCAAGCTGGTGTGGTTACATGCAGAAGCAAGGTAACCGAAGATTGACAATAGCATATCTAGAATATTTTAAGTCGTTATTCTTGAGAAATCTTATATTTATTGAAAAAATTATCCTGGATTTTTATTATTCCGGGAAGTACAAAAGCACGGTTTGTGGCGTAGAGTTCATTGCTGTCCTTGAGGATTCTGTCCAGTTTGTCTTTATCATAGGCTTTAAATTTTTCGGGTAATTCCTCTTTCATCAGCAATATCACATGCCGGAGATATTCAGATTGCGCATTGTTCAAAAATCGGTCTACGGGTTATAATCCTGCGTGCTTTCATGAGCTGTTAAATTCGCGTTTCGAAACGGACGTTCGGCAGTTGCTTGACGATTTCCCGAATGTCATTGTGGGCCAAAATTACCTTATGGTCAGCGTCTAACAGCAAAATAATAGGGATGCCGTCGCCTAGTTTCAGCTGCCTGTACAAACTAGATACCTGTGGTTCCTGGATCCTGTATGATGCCCAAGATAGATCGTCGTCTACAACAGATTTTCGCCAATGTGTTGGATTTTTGTCAATAGATAGATTCAGCACCTGAAGATCAGGCCCGTCTAACTGCGGATGCCAGTCGTGAAACCAGCTTTCGGCGTTGCGGCATGCAGCGCACCATGACGCACCAAAGAAGACGATGGTAGCTTTAGAATTTCCCTGATAAATTTGATGCAAAGAGAAGGTTTGCCCGTTAATGTCCTCTAATACATCCTGATTTGCCAGAGATTGGCCAACAAGAGAACTGTACTTTTTAAAGTTGGGAAAAGCATTTTCGCCGCCAAGCCTTTCTTGAAGATCAGCCGGCAAACTGGAGAATTTCGCTTCAATTTCGTCGAGCGTAGTAAAAGCCAAGCCGTAAGTAAAGTTAGGCAGCCCCATTACGTCCTTAAATTCCAGTTGCTCCGCTGGCGTTGCTTTTAGAACATTCATGTATCTCCTTACAAAGATGTCATTCATGCGCTTAAGCGCCTTCTTCCCAGCATAGTGTTCAGCTAATCTATTCTCAGCGGATGCTGATTTTTGTTCAATAAATCTCCCTAATTCCCCGTTCCAAGACATTAATTTTGCCCTTAAAGTGTCCAGATCGCCTATCTCTTGGTATTTTGCCTGATATGATTGCATCAAAACAGCATAGTGACTCTCCAAACTATCGATAATCCTGACACATGGATCCGAATTTTCATCAAGGGACCTGAGGTCTGACGTATCTCCATCCATCTGTGCTATGCGTTGCGTTTCCCCGTGTTGACAGCCCAAAAATGCCTTTGAAATGATTAACAATATAAGTATTCTGTTTTTCATGATTCAAGTGAATTTTGTAAGAAGCGAGTTGCATGAACACAACGATCTTCAACTCGCCTCAAAAATTAATTCATCGTACAATTGTGTTCTACACAATCTACATTTTCCCATGCATAGCCTTCTTGGTCGGGATATACTCTGTGAAATAATTCATCGGGGGTTGAAGTAGTGTACCAACAACTTGCCATTCCAGAATCAGTCTGCAACAATACACATTGACCATCGATTGGCAACGTACCGCCTGTTACACTTTTCAATTGCTCTCTTGACAATATTTTACCATATTGGTTTTTTCTACTATTTAAAGTTTTCATGATTTTAAAATTTAAGATACAGAAACCGGTTGTATTGGAGAATTTCTGTAAGTTTGTAATAGATAATTATATGCCTGCTTTAGTGGGCTTGACTTGTCGGAGTGCTGTCCTGGACAGCGCTTCGGCTTTTTATCTTACAGGAAGATTTGCTCCTTTCTCATATGTTTGTGTATTATGAAATTGCTGAAACGAGACAATTTCATTTGGTCTGTTCAGTTTTGTAATGATCAATTTAACTCTCAGGTCAGGTTAAAACTATTGCAAAACTTCCGCGGGAATGTTCTTAAGATGCTCCCAAGCACCTACTATCACATCATTTTCATCAATCAGATAATGCTGTGGAATGCTTACAGCGCCGAGACTGTACATCAAAGCTGACCGACCACCTTGTAAAGCAATATTCTGTTCCCAAGGCATGTTTTCCTGTTCCATCGCTAAATACCAAGCCTCTTTATTTGTATCGATCGAAATACTGATAATTGAAAGGTCCGAGGCCTTTGTTGCGTATATTTCCTTTAGTTTTGGGATCTCCGACCTACAAGGGCCGCACCAACTTGCCCACAGGACAACCAGCGTCCTTCCATCTTGTTTAGTTCTCACAAATGCTTGACCATCTTTGGTTTCTAACTCGGCCCAGAGAAAGGATCTACCAATAGTGGATTCATTGCCTGGATGAAGTCTGAGCATCTTTTCGATATGACGTCCGATTTTTGTATTTTTTACTTGAGTATCCAATGCATCATACAGAATTTGGCTTGAGTCCTTTCCCAATTCCGTAAATACCCAGGCTTCAAACTTAGCTAGTGGCGCATATGAATCAGGGTGATCGATCAAAAACTCTTTAATAGCTAGCTTATACCCGGTTATCGCGTCTTGATGGAGTTTTAGGTACTCACTTTTTTTGGTGAAATCTAGTTCCTCTCTATAAAGTTGTCCATATTTATTGATACGATTATTGACGAATTCTGCTTCCATTTTCCTAAATTCACGGAAAATCGAGTCTTGGCGGCTGCCATTGATTTTTCCAAACCGAAAATGTTCCAAAGTACCCGCGTAAGTCACTCTGTCTCCAGGACTAGCAATAAACTCGAAAAAAAGATTGCCTTGGCCCTCAATTTGAAGCTTATAATAATGTATCTCCCCTCTCGAATTCACTTCCATCTCAAAACGTCCATCTTTAAGAACCACCGAATCTAAAAGCACATCATTGTCGAGACGGATACCAAAGTCTGAAATGGAAACATACATTTTCTGGCTATCCGCCCCATCAATATACCCGGAAATTCTGACACGATCATCACTCACCGACTCGGTTGAGTGACTGCCATAGAAAACCACCAATAAAAAATGGCTTAAAAGCAAATATGTAAATTTCATACGCCAAGTATTTGAAGGGCTGAATTAAAACATTCTCCCATATAAGACAATATATGGGAGATGTTCGTTATGAATTAATTAATAACCACTGGACATAGTTTGACACTTGGCCCATCTACAGTTTGGGATGTACAGCTTTCACCGTCAATGGCAGTACAAGAAATACCGTCACACTCGATCTCATCATTTGAATCCGGACATAGGGCCGTGCATTTTGCAACAACACCACCTACAAGGTTTCTAAGTTCTTCTCTCGTAAGCACTTCTCCGAACTGGCTTTTGAAATTATTTAAAGTATTCATAATTTTGAAATTTAAGATACAGAAACCCGATTGTTTTGATGAATTTCCGTAGTTTTGTAATTACTAATTGCTATAGCCTCCTTTAGTGGGCTTGACTTGTCGAAGTGCTGTCCTGGACAGCGCTTCGGCTTTTTTATCTTACAGGAAGATCTGCTCCTTTCTCATTGATTTATGTGTTTTTTTTGTTAAGATTTCAGGAAATAGTCCAGGTCTTCAATACCATAGATCTGAGGGAGTTCGAAACCGTTCAGAAAATAGGTCGGTGTATGACGTATCTTTACATCGTCACACCAGGCACTCATCTTGTCTATCTGCTCCCTTTGCAACGCCAATTCTCCGTTGAGGGGGTATTTAAAAGCAAATTGCTCGTAATCCTTTTGTTCTGCCAGATACCAGTCATCCAGCGCTTGTTCGGTTTTTACCAAGTCACCTTGCTGCGCAATGGCTAGCAGGTGACGGACCGGCGGTCCTTTTTGATCGTTGTCCTCATTGGTGGCGGTAAAAATGACCTGCACCTTGAGGTCTTTGTTTTGTGAGAGCAACTTGGAAATGGCGGGATGGGCTTTTGCACATGGGCCACAATAAGGGTTGCACACTTTGACCAGGGTATGTTTCGCATCCGGATTGCCCAGAAGGATGCCCAGTCCATCTGAAGGGGACGACAGCGCACGCTGATTTTTGGTCAGGCTTTCAAAGATATCCGGATTGCTTTTTAGTTTGATGAACGATTGCTTGTTCTTCTTTCCTTCCCTGGCTCGTTTTCCAGATTTAATCAGACTTTCGCCCAATACCATGATGAGCGTAAATATCAGCAGTAGAGATAAGGTTTCCCTTACCGGAAATGCCGGAAGCTGGGCTATCTGCATATACCAGCCTTCAAATAAAACGATAGCCGCCTGCACGGCCAGGATAACCTGTACCGCTAAACACAAGCGGCACCACTGCTTGACGACCCGCCACTGATAATAAAGTGAATAGGCAATGAACGGAACTGCCGCCAGACTGAGTGCTGACATCAATGCTAGATATGCTGTACCGGCAAAATCAGCAAGCGTAAATACGATCAGTCCGGAGAGGAAGTAAGTAAACCCAATCAGACTCCAGCTCATCCCCAGTACTTTTGCACCATCGGACTGCAGTACCGCATTGCAGTTGGTCGATTTACTCCCGCCAGAACAAACTTGTTTGACCAATGGGTTGTGCTGATCTATCTCAAACAAAAGGAGTAGTGATCCCACGCCAGCTCCGATCAGATATAGTAGGAAAAATGCAAGAAAGCCGGCCCCATTTCCAGGAGTCATATACGCCAGCCAACTCAGCAAAACAAGTCCACTGATGGGCAGAAGCAACATTTTGAGCCACTGGCTCGCGACTCTTCTAGCTTCTGCTTTTCGTTTTGCCTGGTAGTCCTTCTCGCCGGAACCCTCCGCGGCCTCGGCAAACAAAGCAATCGGAGTCAATAGACCATCAAATTCTTCCTTCTCAAATGCGACCCATTTCCCCGATTTCGGATGCAGAAACTCAAAACCACCTGTTTCCAGAGGTTTTACGATCGTAAAATTCTGAGCGCCAAACTCATCGGCCTTAGTCCTGGATAGAAAAGGGAGCTGGATTTCTGAAAGTCGGTCGTCGGCTAGTTTTATAGCGACAGAGTCCACCCGGAATCGAGACAGCACATCTTTAATCGCGAGTAAACTGGGGAAATCAGGATGCTCCTCAAATGCATCTTCCAGAGACGGAAGGTTTACTTTTACACCCAGCAATTTGAGAAAATGTGCGGTCATAAAATGAACATTTTCTTGCTTGGAAAACAGCCGTCGAATCAATGTATCCATAATTCTTGGTTTATATGGTGGATAACTTGTTAGTTTCGAACTACTAAGGTAAGAAATAAATTTAAAAATCCAAAAAAACTTAAATAAAAAAATATTTATGAAATCAATAAAGGATTAGCCTTTATTTTATTATTTTGATAATATTTCGGTACAATCGTGACAATAATGATGCATCTTCGGTCACGATCTCACCTGCGCCGGAGAGACCAGGGCGCAAATGTATACGGGGATCGACCAGATTTTGATCAAATTCCACCCGGGCCAGGAAGATACTATCCTGCACAGGCACGTAGCTGAAATGATTGATCTTCCCTTCGATGATACCAAACTCTTCAAAGGGGTAGCTATCAAGTTTCACCAGGACTTTCTGCCCGTTTTTGACTTTGCCCAGATTATATTGAGGTACCTGTATCTCCCCGAAAAATCCACTGCTTTCCGGGGTGATAAAGAACAGTTCTTTACCGGCATCTATAAACTGGTTTTCTTCCACTATGCCCGAATACATCAACGTGCCGTCTAGGGGGGCTGTTAGTAGGTATTGTCTTTTCCATTCTTCTATCTGGCTGATCAGGCTATTGAGGGCTTGCAGGAATTTGGACCCTTCTTCCTGCACCTGATGTTCCAGGTCGGCGAGATCTTTTTGCCGGGCTTGCATTGTTCCCTCATTGGTGATCAATGCGGACTGGGTTTGTTGCAGCGGGTGTTGGCGCGACAGGAATCCGGATTGTTGCTTTTCAAACTCTGAGGCAGAGATCACTTTCTTCTCCGCCAGGACTTTATAGCGGTTCATCTCCGATTCTGCAAGTATAAAATCCTGTTCTTGGAGCGATTTCTGACCTTCCAAATGCTCTCGCTGTCTTCGGATATTGTCGATTTCTTGATGCAGGTACTCCTTCCTTTTATGAAAAATCCCACGCTCTTGAGTAGATTTATAGGTGAGGAATTGTATATAAAAACTTTGGTAAGCGTTCTGTATTTCCCCCAACTTCAGCCTGGTAGGGTCGGTAAACGCTTCGGGAAATGTTGGGTGTTGACTATCCGCCTGTTGAAATTGTTGGCGAAAGGAAATAAGGCTGTCGTATAACTCTTGTATCTGTCGGTGGTCTCCTGTGCTTTCCAACCACCCTATAACCTGCCCCGCTTGTACGCCTGAATTATCAGGAATGAGTAGCTTTACCATGCTACCAGAAAGTTTGCTGACAACTGGCTTAGGTGAATTGGTCGTATGTATACGGATGGGTACTTTGACGATATCCGGATAGTAAATAAAAGCAGACAGCGCAATGATGGCGAGGATCACCAGAAACACCCAGGTTATGCCCCAGCGAACCAGACCGTGGGGCGGCTTGCCGATGATGTCCTGAACCTCTTCCGTGTGTGTCTGTTCTATTTCCATTGGCGTCAGTGAGTTAGTTTCCCAGTTCAAGTTGATTCTTTACGAGGGCGTAATATTGGCCTTTCTGTTTGACCAAGTCGTTGTGCGTACCCTGCTCGACAACAGCACCGCTTTCAAGAACGACAATATTGTCTGCATGGCTTACAGTACTGAGCCGGTGAGCGACAATGATGGCCGTGCGATTTTTCAAGAAGTCGGCCAAATTGTCGATGATGACCCGTTCATTATTGGCATCAAGGGAGTTTGTTGCTTCGTCAAAAAGTATATAGTCCGGATTTTTATACACCGCCCGCGCGATCAATAGTCGCTGACGCTGCCCTTGGCTGATACCTTTGCCCGCCACACCTATTTTCGTTTTCAACCCGAAAGGCTGTTCCCGAACGAAATCATGAAGATTGGCTATAGTCAACGCCTGTGCGACCCGGTCTGCGTCGGGGTAGTCTTCGCCCACGGCGATGTTATTCTCAATGGTGTCTGCAAAGATGAATCCGTCCTGCATTACAACGCCACATGCAGCGCGCCAGGTAGAGAAGCCTATCCGATCTAAGGAAGTCTGCCCCACTTTTAATTCACCAGTCTCCGGCTGGAAATATCGAAGAATCATCTTCAGTAGCGTGGTCTTTCCACTTCCGCTCATGCCTACGATAGCCGTAGTCTTCCCTTCAGGAAATACGAGGTCAATGTTTTGCAACACGGGTTCGTTTCCTGCGCCGGGATAACGGAATGTAAGATCCTTTAAGGCAATGCTCTTGTCGGGAGGCAGTTCCCGAAGCCAGTCCTTTTCGATAGGCTCTTCGTCCTCTTCCTGATAGATTTCATTGATCCGTTCCAGGCTGATTTTCGCATCTTGATACGATTGGATAAATCCTAATAATTGCTCCACCGGGCTATTGACCATACCAACAATGTACTGAATGGCCACCATCCCCCCGAGAGTCAAATCGCCTTCAACTACCGCTTTTGCACTCAAAAAGGTGATGAGAATATTCTTCAATTGGTTTATCGCCATGGAACCTGACTGCTGATACTGGCTCAATGCAAGGCTCTGAACCTTGAACTTGAACAACCTCGCCTGTATGCGTTCCCATAACCACCGTTTCTGCTTCTCGCTATTGTTCAGTTTGATCTCCTGCATGGCCCCTACCAGCTCAACGATATTGGTCTGGTTGTCTGAAGAAATGGCAAAACGCCGATGGTCGAGCGCCCGTCTTCTTTTGAGAAACAACAATATCCATCCCGTATAAAGGATCGTGCTCCCCATGAATATAAAAAAGATACCGGCGTTATAGAATGCAAGCAAAAACCCGAATACCACCAGATTGACCATGGAAAACAACGTATTCAGTGTCGAACCCGTCAGGAAGGACTCGATCCTGGCCTGATCATTCATCCGTTGCATGATGTCCCCTGTCGTCTTGGTTTCAAAAAACCCCATAGGTAGTTTCATCAACTTGATCAACATATCTGTAAGAATGGAAATGTTCACCCGCGTGCTAATATGTAAAAGAATCCATGAACGGATAAAAGAAACCCCCATCTGCCCTACAAATAGCGCCAGCTGTGCAATCAAGATTAAATGTATAAAATTGAGGTTGTGGGTTGCTATTCCGATGTCTACGACCGACTGTGTAAGAAATGGAGCAAATAGTTGGAGAATGGTGCCGACCAACAAACCCAGAACCAACTGCCCAAAAAGCTTTCTGTAATCATAGAAATACCGGAGTATTGACGCCCATTTGAGCTGTCTCTCCTCAGGGTCACTCTCTTCCTGACTAAAAAACTGTGGTGTTGTTCCTAGGGTAAGAGCCGTGCCACTCTGCAATCCTTTATGCCCAAACCATTCGTCCGTAAACTCAAGCTCCGTCAGGACTCTTCGGCCTATTGCCGGATCTGAAATATAATACTTCCCTTTCCTTATCTTATACAACACCACGAAATGGTTCTGCTTCCAGTGCAAAATGCATGGCAAAGTCAATTTCCCTAATTGCTCAAGTGACAATTTGAGGCCTTGTGTCCGGAAGCCCAACTTTTCTGCCGCTTCGCTGATCCCGAGCAGATTGACCCCTGCTTTCGTCACTTGGCTAAACTTCCGCAGTTGCTGAATCGACACATTGCGACCGTAATGCTTACAGACGATACGCAAACAGGTAGCCCCACAATCCATCTGATCCTGTTGCTTATAATGAGGGAAACTCCTTATCATTAATAATCAGCTATTTTATAAAAAAAATTAATTCCGCCAGGTTTATAATGGAGGATTGCTCGACTAAGGTAGGGAATAAAATTTCAAAAACAAACAAATACGTAACAAAATTATTCGCCGATGGCCCTGGGTCATTGGAGTATTACAAACCTAGAAATAAACAGATGCATTTTGTCAACGACTCTGAGTCGTTTCTCCTTTCCTTTTTTCATCTTGGATTTAGTCTTGCTAACAGAGGAATCCGAATAGTGATAGTAGGTTATGATACCATCCTTAAGCCCATTTTTCTTTCTTCCGATTTCTTTAATGGCACCTTGTTTATTATATAAGATGTAGCTACCGGATTCTTTTCCTTTCCTCCAGTTTGTAGTCTTTCGGAGAATGCCTGTATTGTCCCAGTGTTGCCACGTTTGGTGCTTTCTCCCTGCGTGATGCTGACCCAAAACTTTAAGGGCTTTATCGGGATAGAACTCTTTATATGGACCATGAAGCAATCTACCAGCATACCCTCCCATAGTGTGATATATACTATCTTTTTTATACCATGCATAATAAACATCACTCGCCCTATTCTTTAAATCTGTATTCATGAGTCCCGAATGAATTTCCGTCCCCGAATGCATCAACGTCGATATTCGAGCGTTATAGGGTATCGCCTCTGTTAGATAGCGTGACTGACCGTGAAGTGTGAGCCATACGAAAGGTAGAAAGATTAATATTCCTTTTAGCATATTGACGTTATTTTAGAAGGTATTTCGATGAATCATGATGACTAAGATAGATTTTGTCTTTATAATTTCTGACGAGCGTCACTTCTTGCCAGCTATCGCCGAGCCTAAATAGATAATCCTTGCCGCCTATGCTGATAAGAAATGTTGTTTTATTGGTGGCAGGATTTGATATCTCTCCTAGATATTTTATGCTGGGCCATTCCTTCGTCGAATGGGAAAGAATCCTTGGGAGTGTGTAGAGGGAATCATTTTTGTCTACCAAATCTCGGTCTGGAATCGTAGTCGCTGGAAAGAACGGATTGCGATAATTCAAAATAAGTGTTCGCTTATATATGTCAGGTTCTGTAATATATCGTTGAGACATGCCTTCTGTCACAGGAGCATTAAACGGCTTCTGCGGATTCAGGAGACGAGATATTACGATACCCCATACGATAGC
>CAYNZH010000054.1:0-10198 GCA_964401685.1 uncultured Sphingobacteriaceae bacterium | reverse complement strand
AGTACGACAGATTTTGGTTCTGTTTGTCTAGGTTCGAATCCTGGTCGGGCAACAATAAAAAAAGGTACGGATTGTCACACGGCAATCCGTCATTTTTTATAGCTTTGTAGTCACACAACTTTGTAATTCCACTGTTAATCATTTTTATAATGCCTCTGCAATTTAATCCTGTAAAACTTTTTTCTGGTACTGGTTCCAAAGAGCTTGCCGAAAAAATCGCTCACTCCTTTGGCAAACCCCTTGGAAACGTAGATCTATCAAAGTTTAGTGACGGTGAGTTCCAGCCTTCCTATAACGAATCGGTCCGTGGCAGCGATGTGTTTATCATTCAGTCTACCAATCAACCGACCGACAATCTCTTTGAGTTGCTACTCATGATTGATGCGGCAAAGAGGGCATCGGCGCATTATATCACGGCCGTAGTTCCCTACTTTGGTTTTGCAAGACAGGATCGTAAGGACAAGCCCAGGGTTGCAATCGGTGCCAAAATGATCGCCAATCTGATCACCGCGACAGGGGCGCACCGTATCATGACAATGGACTTGCATGCAGCCCAGATACAAGGATTTTTCGATATCCCAGTGGACCACTTGGACGCATCCATCATTTTTGTTCCACACATCAAATCACTCAATTTGCCCAATCTGACCATCGCGTCGCCGGACATGGGTGGTTCTTACAGGGCCAGAACTTTTGCAAAGTATTTCAACGCCGAAGTCGTCATCTGTGACAAGCAACGTAAGCGTGCCAACGAGATTGAGTCGATGTCCATCATCGGAAATGTAGAGGGACAGGACATTGTATTGATAGATGACATCTGTGATACAGCCGGGACGTTGTCCAAGGCCGCTTCTCTAATCATGGAAAATGGTGCCAATTCAGTGCGCGCTGTCTGTACGCATCCGGTGCTTTCAGGCAAAGCCTATGAAACGATAGAGAAGTCTGCCCTCACTGAACTTATCGTCACGGATACCATTCCTTTAAAGCACGAGAGCGAGAAAATAAAAGTACTTTCTACCGCCGATCTGTTTGCAAGCGCAATAAAAAATGTCAACGAGCACGGTTCGATCAGCGGATTGTTTGAGATTGAATAAGAAATACATCGGTATTAGATTTTTTATTCGTATCTTTGCGCCCTAATTATTTAATAAAAGAAAAATGAAATCATTTGCTATTAGCGGTTCTCCACGGGAGAACGTAGGGAAAAGAGATGCCAAGAAATTGCGCTACCAGGGTTTGATACCTGCAGTGCTTTATGGTGGAAAAGAACAAATTCACTTTTCGGTATCCGCAGCTGATTTGAAACCCGTAATTTACACTCCGGATGTGCACTTTATCGAATTGGATGTAGATGGTACGAAAACGAAAGCCATCATTCAAGACAGCCAATTCCACCCGTTGACGGATCAAATCACACACATCGACTTTTTGGAGCTTCAGGATGACAAGGAAGTTGCCATCAACATTCCAATCAAGCTTACGGGCACTTCCCCAGGCGTGAGAGTCGGTGGAAAATTGGTCCAGAAATTACGTGCACTTCGCGTGAAAGCGCTTCCAAACAACTTGCCCCAATACATTGAAGTAAGTATTGCAAAGCTGGAAGTTGGAAAGTCTGTCCGTGTTGAAGAAATCAAGATTGACAACGCGCGTGTCCTGAACAACGCTGACGATACGATCGTGTCTGTCATCATGTCCCGTGCTTTGCGTCAGGCTGAACAAGAAGCAGCTGCCGCTGAAAAAGCATCAAAATAAATCTTATGCGCTTGGGTTCACCTAAGCTCATCGCAAGACAAAAAAGAGGTTGGTCCATTTGGTCAACCTCTTTTTCTTTTTTATCTTAGCTAAAACGTCTTTGACATGAAATATCTGATCGTTGGACTGGGAAATATTGGACGGGAGTATGAAGATACCCGGCACAACATAGGCTTTATGGTGGCTGACGCACTTGTCAGTAAGCATGATGGAAGCTACTCTAATCTACGCCATGCCTATTATTCTGAACTGAGAATTCGCGGGAAAACTGCCTGTATAATCAAACCCACAACCTACATGAACCTCAGCGGGAAAGCGGTCAACTACTGGATGCACGAACTGAAAATCCCTTTGGAAAACATCCTGGTCATCGTGGATGATCTGGCCTTGCCCCTAGGCAAAATAAGGCTAAAACCCAAGGGAAGCAGCGCTGGGCACAATGGCCTAAAGAGCATCGAGGCACTCTGCGGGGGACAGCATTATCCAAGACTCCGATTCGGCATTGGCGATAACTTTCCGCGGGGTAGACAGGCGGACTACGTGCTTAGCAGCTTTGACGACGACGAACTTCCTGAAATTCCTGCATTGATCGAGCAGAGTGTAACCTTTATAGAAAGCTTTATCCATATCGGCGTGGAACTCACCATGACTAGACTCAACAAATAATCAAAAGTCGATGAATTCTTGGATTTGCTCATCGGTAAACCTAAGGGTATCCGGCTTGTAAAGCATGCTATTTTCGTCAAACTCGTGCGCAATATTGGGAATATGAATCCTTAAAGGCAGTACATGTAGACGAATATAGTGGCAAATTCCTGCGAAATGGTCTATCCCCCGGATATTGCCATACCTACCGGTCGAATGTCCGACAAGAGCCGCTTTTTTGTGTTTGAAACTCTCCGGAAAGGCGCAGGCATCCACAAAGGTCTTCAGGAGGCCCGGAAAACTCCCGTTGTACTCGGGAATGATAAATATGAACTTCTGTGTGCGCGTCACCATTTCCTGAATCGGACGAAATGCTTCACTTCGCTTTCCAAACATATCTGCCGTAATAAATCCGTCTGGCAGAGCGGTGAGCGAAAATACAGAGGAAGGGACACTCATTTCCGCCAACCTGTGCTTATAATAGTTTGCCAGCTTTAAACTATTAGCATTTGGCCGATTTGTGCCCGATATTATTGATATCATGAACCAGAAATAAATTAATTTCGTATCTTAGCACTCGAAGAGGAATGCTTCTGCAAATGACAAAAATACAAAATTAAATTTGAATCTTTCAGCAAGTTAGCTCTTTAAGGTGCATTTAACAAGGAATAATATATGGGCAAAATCATTGCAATAGCCAATCAAAAAGGTGGAGTGGGAAAAACGACCTCTTCCATCAATCTGGCTGCCAGCTTGGCCGTTTTGGAATACAAGACTTTATTGGTTGACGCAGATCCTCAGGCGAATTCGACCTCAGGGCTAGGTTTTGACCCGCGTGCAATCAAGGCCAGCATCTATGAGTGCATCGTGAATGATCAGGACCCAAATGAAGCCATACAGCCCACGGAAACGCCACATCTGGAGATTTTACCCGCACATATCGACCTGGTCGGAGCCGAAATCGAGATGATCAATCTGGAAGAAAGGGAGTTCAAGATGAGGAAGGTCCTGGACAAGGTCAAAGACCACTATGACTTCATCATTATAGACTGCTCGCCCTCGCTGGGTCTGATCACGATCAACGCTCTTTCTGCTGCCGATTCGGTGATAATTCCTGTTCAATGCGAATATTTTGCCCTGGAAGGATTAGGTAAACTCTTAAATACAATTAAAATCGTTCAAAATCGCTTAAACACTAAACTGGAAATTGAAGGAATTCTCCTGACCATGTACGACGCACGACTGAGACTCTCCAACCAGGTTGTGGAAGAGGTACGCGCACATTTCCAGGATCTGGTTTTTGACACGATTATTCAAAGAAATACACGTTTGAGTGAGGCTCCCAGTTTTGGGATTTCGGTCATCATGCATGACGCCAATTGCAAGGGAGCCATAAATTACCTCAATTTGGCAAGGGAACTGCTACAGAAAAACGGATTGATAACCATTGAAAAAGAAGAAGTAGGATCGTAATATGTCGGCACAACATCGAAAAATCGGATTAGGAAAGGGACTTAGCGCATTGTTGGATGACACCGAGGAGGTGATGAAGAAAGGTCCTGCCTCCACGTCGGGACAGGGATCTGTAAAGGACAGATTGGAAAGCGACCCCGCTGTGGGACAAATCAGCACAGTGGACATTGATAAAATAAGCATCAACCCCTTCCAACCGCGTACTGACTTTGATGAAACTGCATTAGAAGAGTTGGCGGATTCTATCCGGGTACAGGGGCTCATACAACCGATCACCGTTCGCCTGGATCAAAAAGGGTCTTACCAGCTGATATCGGGCGAGAGACGTCTCCGTGCATCAAAATTGGCTGGCTTAAAGCAGATTCCGGCTTATATTCGTACTGCAGATGACCAGCAAATGCTGGAAATGGCATTGATTGAGAACATCCAGCGCGAAAATCTGAATGCGATGGAAGTAGCTCTCAGCTTTCAAAGAATGATTGAAGAGTGCAATCTTAAACAAGAGGAGTTGGGAGATAGGGTGAGCAAAAACCGTTCGACTGTTGCGAATTACCTCAGGCTATTGAGACTCCCGCCGGCAATACAGGCCGCCATCCGGGACGGAAAAATTTCCATGGGCCATGCACGCGCGATCATCAATGTCGCCGAAGTCGACAAACAGCTCTATATACTGGATGAAATTGTCCGCAATGACCTTTCAGTGAGAAAAACTGAAGCATTGGTCCGCCTCATTCAGCAGGGGAAAACTGGAACGAAAACTAAAGACAAGGCAGGGTTGTCATTCCAATTTCAAAAGATTGAAGATGATCTGGCCTCACGCTTGTCCTCCAGGGTCAAACTGAACATCAAAAACAAAGGCAAGGGTTCCATTGAAATTCCCTTTACTTCGGAGGATGATCTGAACAGGATTTTAGAATTATTGGATTGGTAAATGCGATTTTTGACTGGTGCGCTTAGTTTATTTTGCCTGATGCTCCTGGTGGCAGGAGTTTCCGCGGCGCCCCAGGTCATTCCGGATACGCTGACCATTAGTAGAGACACGGTTCTCCGGAGGGACACAGTCCTTCAAAGGGATTCCCTTCCGACCAGGGACTCCGTCATCGTCCGCGACTCGGTCATCGTCCGCGACTCCGTCATCAACCGCGATACCGTCGCGGCGACACGCGTCCAGCCGCCGGCAGATCCTGCCGAAAACATCGTCATCAAAGACTCGGCAAGGCTGGCCATAGAGGCAATCACGAGAAAAGCCTGGCGACGGTCGCTCATTGTTCCCGGCTGGGGCCAGGTAACCAACGGCGGCTTGTGGTGGGTCAAGGTGCCCGTTATTTACGCGGGCTATGTCACCGCGGGCTTGGTCTTCGAGTTTAACAACCGGTATTACAGAAGCATCTTGAAGGACGTACAGTACCGCCTTGCCAACAATCACGCTTTGCCCCCAGACTCACCTTACGACTATATCGCCGCCGATCCGCAAGGGACCCAATACCTGATTTCCGCCAAAGACTACTACCGTCGAAACCGGGATTTGAGTATTTTGGGGTTTGTAGGCTGGCACGCACTCAACGTCATTGAAGCCTACGTCGACTCCATGCTAAAAAACCGCTGGGACATCGGGCAGGATTTGTCCATGGATATAAAACCAGCAGTGATGCCATTACAGCCCAACAGCTTCAGTCCTGCGCTAGGCATGACCGTGAGCTTCAAAATAGGTCATTGATTTTTAGACATTTTTCCTATGTTTGCAAGAGAATAAAATCAAATTATGAAAATCATTCTATTCGGCTACGGAAAAATGGGAAAGATGCTAGAACCTATCGCCCAGCGGCGTGGCCACGAAATAATACAGATTTTCGATTCGGGGAATACGGCATCATTGACCGCGGATACCCTGGAAAACGCGGATGTAATCATAGATTTCAGCACTCCGAATGCTGTGCTGGGGCATATCGAATTGGCATTTGAAGCAGGAATTCCCATAGTCGTTGGAACCACAGGATGGCTCGACGAGCTGGCGGGAATCAAGAAAAAATGTCTAGAAAGTAACAATACACTGCTGTATGGGTCTAACTTTAGCATAGGAGTCAACATCCTGTTTCACGTTAATAAGGTTTTGGCCAAAGCGATACAGCCCTACAAGCAATACGACGTTCAACTGGAAGAAATCCATCATACGGAGAAACTGGATGCGCCCAGCGGTACGGCGATCTCGCTTGCGGAGGATATTATAGCAAGTAGCGAAACTAAGACCCACTGGGTCAATCATGTGGTCGACCAGGAAGAGGAGACCTTTGTCAAAAACAACGAATTGCTCATTGAAAGCCACCGCATGGAAGACGTTCCCGGCACCCATACCGTGCTTTACAGTTCTGATATAGATCAAATCGAGCTGAAGCATATCGCTCGAGGTCGCCAGGGATTTGCCTTCGGAGCAGTCCTAGCCGCAGAATGGTTACAGGATAAAAATGGCTTCTTTGAAGTGAGGGAAATGTTCGATTTTTAAAACAACAAAATAAAAAGCATCAAATGGGATACATCATCTTAGCCGTAGCGCTGGTATTCATCCATATAGGATTGTGGAAACTCTTTATCAAAGCCGGGAGACCCGCCTGGGAGTCCCTGGTACCGCTGTATCGCGAATACATCATCGCCAAAGAAATCTGTGGCAGACCCTCCTGGTGGGTACTTCTCTTGCTGATCCCACTGGTCAATATATTTATCTACTTTGGTATCTACCTGGATCTGGTCAAGGCCTTTGGCAAACGCAGATTCTGGCAATATGCCGCGACGGTATTGGTACCATTCGTCGTACTCCCACTGTGGGGAAAGGACGTAAAAGTGATCTACCTGGGCAGATCGGCAACTCCTGCATTTAAAGAACAATATCCCTATAAAAAATCTGCTGGGAGGGAATGGGCTGACGCAATAGTCTTTGCGGTGGTTGCGGCGACCCTCATTCGGGGTTTCCTCTTGGAAGCCTATATGATCCCAACAGGCTCGATGGAGAAGAGCTTGCTCACCGGAGATTTTCTTTTTGTCAGTAAAATAAACTATGGCCCGCGCGTCCCCATGACCCCGGTGGCCTTTCCCTTTGCGCACCATACCATGCCCCTGGTCGGCGGTAAAGCATACTGGGATGCAATCCAGCTGGACTACAAAAGGCTTCCGGGATTTGAAACCATTGAGCGCAACGACGTGGTGGTTTTCAACTTTCCGATGGAAGCAGATGCTCCTTTCAACAGACCAATCGACAAGCGGGAAAATTACATCAAAAGAGCTGTAGGAATTCCCGGAGACACGATCAATATCGTTCAGGCTCAGGTTTTGGTAAATGGCGAAACCGGTTTCAATCCGCCACAGGGGCAGATCGACTACCTGGTGTATACCGATGGTTCGGGACTCAATCCTCAAAGGCTTTTTGACCTGAGAATCGAAAGCTCCATGGGCAATAAAGAGCCCTATATTTTGTTTTTGACGCCTGAACGGTATGAGGAAGTGGTAGGCTGGAGCAATGTCACAAAAGTGATCCCAAATATCCGACCTGCCGAACAAGGACAACCCGGAATTTTCCCTCATAATGAGCGGTTTAATTGGAATGTGGACAACTTTGGTCCTATTGTGGTCCCTAAAAAAGGGATGACCATCGCCCTGGACAGCTTGACCTACCCTATTTATGAGCGTGCTATCCGCGTGTATGAAGGAAATGAGTTGGAATCAAGAAATGGGCAGTATTTTATCAATGGCGAAAGTGCCTCGACATACACCTTTCAAATGGACTACTATTGGATGATGGGCGACAACCGCCACAATTCGGAAGATGCGCGCATGTGGGGATTCGTGCCCGAGGATCACATAGTAGGTAAAGCGCTTTTTGTCTGGCTAAGCCTCGATAAACACGGAAGCTTTCTGGATAAAATCCGCTGGAACCGAATTTTCATGAAGATCCGTTAAGGGACCTTCATGAAAATCAGGCACTGCAGATCAGTACTTTGCAGGCTGGTCGGGTGCAGGAATTGAATTTGCAATGAACTCTCGAATATCTTCATTTGCCGTTTCCAGATCCTGCTTGCGAAGATACATCATATGCCCGCTTCTGTAAGCTTTGAAGCTTGTCCTGTCGAGTAGTTTGCCCGAAGGATCCATTTGCCACATATTGTACTTGGCGTTGAAATAATCGGTTGCGCCGTCATAATATCCCGCCTGGACCATCACATGTAGGAAGGGATTCTGAGCCATAGCCTGTCGGAGGTTGTTCCCGGTATTGTCCCCACTCCTATCCCAGGGATGCACAGGCCCAAACATGTTGTACTTTAGGTCGGTAACCCACTTTAAATGATTTCGGTAATAGTGATTGATGGCCGGCGTAAAGGAATGCAACCAGGAAGTGAGTTCGGCATTGTAATCAGGCCGCTCCCCAGCGTCTCTCCGATCTATCCCTAGATACCGGGAATCCAATCGTCCGATGTTATAGCCCTGATCGCGCAACAATTCCTTCCAGAAATAATTGGTCGGAATATCTAAATTGTTCTGTAAGATCACCTGCTTGGAAATACCTGAGTACCGGCTCATCTTGGAGGCAATTGCATCCTTTTCCTGGTCGGTAAGCAATCCGCCCTTGGAAACAGCAGGAATGAGCTCGTCAAGAGTAAATTTTTCCACCTCGGGAAGCAAATCCTCCAGATCCCTCTGCTGCAAGTCGGCCGGCAACACCTTGTGGAACCACGCTGTTGCTGCGTAATACGGCCAGCGCAGGGCTTTATCCAAAATAGGCCCTCTTTCCAGACCCAGCGACGTTGGCGATACCAGGATCACACCGTTTAGATACATCCATTGATTGTTCTGCAACTCGAGAGCCAAACCCGCAACCCTTGTCGTCCCATAACTTTCACCGATCAAATACTTGGGTGAAGGCCAACGGTTTTGACGTGAAACGAAAGTGTTGATCCATTCGGCCAGATAACGAATATCCGCCTGAACACCAAAAAACTGTCTTCTGTCAGCTTTTGGGTCCAATATCCTCGAAAAGCCAGTGTTTATAGGGTCCACGAAAACAATATCCGCTACATCCAAAATAGAATAGGGATTTTCCTTGATTCCATAAGGCTGCAAGGGATAGCCCTCATCGTCAATATGTAGAATTTGAGGACCGGTATAGGCAATATGCATCCAAACCGAACCCGAGCCCGGGCCGCCGTTGAACGAAATCACTAAGGGTCTGGTACTTTTGTCCTTAATGTCACTCCGCTCATAATAGGTATAATGCACTGCCGCAATCGCTTTACCTTCCTCATCCCAGACAGGCTGCGTCCCAGTAATCGCTGTGTACGGCACTCTCGCACCCTTGATCGTAACCTCGTGCGTGGTCTTTACTGTAGAATCCGCAGGCAATACCCGCTGGGCCGTTGCCCGTTCTGGCGCCATGAAGTTTGCGCAAAGCACAACAAAAAAAATTGAAACTACTTTTTTCATAATTATACATTTTTCTTAAAAGGCAGCCCATTGGTTAGTGGTCATGCCATTGAATCAGACCAAATATATAGAAAAAAACTGATGATAATACCAGCGGTGGGGTTAATCGGCGAAATTTTGCATAAAAAAAACATCCTGAAACCTTTTGGGCCTTCAGGATGTTCCTGTATATCTTATTGAATGTAAGAACGTAGAAATCTTACTTGATACGTTTCGATTTGATACGGGCAGCTTTACCGGTAAGACCGCGCAGATAATACAACTTGGCACGACGAACTTTTCCGTGATTGTTCACCTCAATTTTTTCAATGTTTGGCGAATTGATCGGGAAAATACGTTCAACTCCAATGCCATTGGACATTTTTCGGACGGTAAAGGTCTTGTTGTTTCCAAAGCTATTGACCTGGATAACAACACCCTGATATATTTGAACCCGCTCCTTGTTGCCCTCGCGGATCTTGTAATGTACACTGATAGTATCACCCGCTTTAAATGCTGGCAAACTATTCTCTACAACCGCTTGTTCTTCTACAAATTTGATTAAATCCATGATTCTGCGTAATTAAAGCCGATTTCCTACCTGTGAATTCGGACTGCAATATTAGCGAAAATTTCCGAGAAGAAAAAACCTTTTTGATAAAAAAAATCTAAACTAAATTTGCAAGTCAAAAAAATTTGTTTACTTTTGCACACCGCAACGGGGAAACACTAAGGTTTCAGTTTCCGGACCCGTTGTTGAAAACACCTGTTCGGGGTGTAGCGTAGCCCGGTATCGCGCCTGCTTTGGGAGCAGGAGGTCGTAGGTTCGAATCCTGCCACCCCGACAACCGCGAAAAGCCTTCACGCAAGTGAGGGCTTTTTT
>CAYNZH010000053.1:6201-10240 GCA_964401685.1 uncultured Sphingobacteriaceae bacterium | reverse complement strand
AAACAGGAACCGACCTTTTTTTTGATCCCGATCTGGGCTGATCGCTTATAGATCGAACTTGATGCCCTGGGCCAAAGGCAGGTGCCTCGAGTAGTTGATCGTGTTTGTCTGCCTCCGCATGTACGCCTTCCAAGCGTCCGAACCAGATTCGCGACCCCCGCCAGTTTCTTTTTCGCCACCGAAAGCACCTCCGATCTCGGCACCGGAAGTCCCGATATTGACATTGGCAATACCACAATCCG
The DNA here is from genome assembly GCA_964401685.1 of uncultured Sphingobacteriaceae bacterium. Lineage (GTDB taxonomy): Bacteria > Bacteroidota > Bacteroidia > Sphingobacteriales > Sphingobacteriaceae > DASRQK01. The sequence continues at coordinate 9,998 of CAYNZH010000053.1, read as the reverse complement.
ATCCCTCGGCCGAAAGAAAATACTCGGCCTCGCGAAGATCCAAGGTCATAATGGATGAGGAAAGGCCTTGAGGTACACCATTGTGGATGGCAACAGCCTCCTCGAGATCCTTGTACTTCATAATATACAAGATCGGCGCAAAGGTCTCCGTCTGGACTATATCGTAGTGCGCTTCGACCTCAGCAATGCAAGGCTTGACATAGCAACCCGACTCGTATCCTGCGCCCGAGAGCACGCCGCCTTCGACAATAAACTTCGCTCCCTCTGCTTTTCCTTTTTCAATCGCTTTCAAATAACTATCCACCGCATCAGTATCGATCAGTGGCCCCACGTGGATATTTTCATCTAGCGGGTTTCCAATTTTCAGTTGCCCATAAGCTTTTACGAGGCGATTCTTGAAGTCTTCGTAGACACTCTCGTGGATAATGAGTCGCCTGGTGGAAGTACAGCGCTGGCCCGCAGTACCGACAGCCCCAAAAACTGCTCCTGGAAGCGCGATGTCCAGGTCAGCACGGGAACTGATGATGATGGCGTTGTTGCCCCCTAGCTCCAGAATCGTTTTACCCAACCTTTTGGCAACCGTCTCTGCGACAGCCTTGCCCATACGAGTAGATCCGGTCGCTGATAGCAGCGCAACCCGGGGGTCTTCGGCCATCATTTTGCCGATCTCGCGATCGCCCTGAATCAAGCAGGAAATCCCTTCAGGCAGGTTGTTGGCAGTCAATACCTCGGTGATCAAAGCCTGGCAAGCCACGCCGGTGATCGGCGTCTTTTCAGAAGGCTTCCATACACAGACATTGCCGCATACCCAAGCTACCGCTGCATTCCAGCTCCATACGGCCACTGGAAAATTAAACGCCGAGATGATACCCACCACACCAAGGGGATGCCACTGCTCATACATCCTGTGCTGAGGCCGTTCGGAATGTGTCGTCATGCCGTACAGTTGCCGGCCCAGACCCGTCGCAAAGTCGCAGATGTCAATCATTTCCTGCACCTCTCCTAGACCTTCCTGGAGGCTCTTACCCATTTCATAGGAAACAAGCACCCCTAAATCCTGTTTATGCTCGCGAAGCTTGTCTCCAAACTGACGCACGATGTCTGCTCTTTTAGGAGCAGGAATTTTTCTCCACTCTTTATATGCTTGAGAGGCTGTGGCCAAAACCTGATTGTAGTCCTGGGTACTGGTCGTCGAAACCGACGCAATCAGTTTCTGATCTACGGGTGAAAAACTTTCAATAAGATTGTCCTTATTTATCGAGCCTTGTTCTTTACCCGTGCTCCAACCTGGATTGGTGCTTTGCACGCCCAATCTGCCCAGGATTTCTCCAATTTCAATAGTCGCCATGTCTTTATTTGTCCTTTTTATTTGTTACACCCCAAAGATACAAAATATCAGGATAATTGCTTACATTTGTAGTATACAATGCCCAAACTTTTGGAGGTTCTCGACAAAAAGACATACATATCAATTTGACAGTCAGTGTAAAGCCGTGTTGCAGCTAGCAATGTGGAAAACTTATACATCAAAAGCTCCAGGGAAGTGGTATTTTAGGAATTATAAATGAAAGGTTAGAGATGGAAGATGATTTCGAATACGGTTCGGCAGAAGATGCCAAGTATTCCGTCGATAGATACGAGGAAATGATCCGCAACAAAGATCAGTATTTCTTTGATAGTCAGGCGTTTGAAGGTATCATCGATTATTATATAGAAAAAAGCGATCCCGTCAAGGCACTCCAGGTGGTAGGTTACGCGGTGAATCAGCACCCCTTTGCTGCTGTGTTTTATCTAAAACAGGCTCAGTTGTTTGCGATGACCAATCAATTGGACAACGCGATGCTGGCTCTGGAAAAAGCCGAGACGCTGGAGCCCTCAGAAGGGGAGATTTTTCTGATAAAAGGGGGTATTCTGAGTCAGATGGGTCAGTTTGAGCAAGCATTGGAATATCTCGGCAAGGCCCTTGAGCTTTCAGAGCATCCCGATGAGATTCATTTGCAGATGGCGCTCATGCACCAGCAACAGGAACGCTACGAGCTTGCCATTGAGAGCTTAAAAGCCAGTCTGAACCATAATATGGAAAATCAGGATGCGCTTTACGAGCTCGCGTATTGCTACGATGTGCTCGACCGCCAGGAGGAAAGTATATCTTTTTACAATCAGTATATCGATCAGGATCCCTATTCTTATGCGGCTTGGTACAATCTTGGCAATGTTTACCATAAACTGGGGCAGTACAACGAAGCGATTGACGCGTATGACTATGCGATTCTGATCAAGGAGAATTTCGCTTCGGCCTATTTCAACAAGGGAAATGCGCTGGTCAATCTGGAGCGTTTTCAGGAGGCTATTGAGGTGTACAAAGAGACCTTTGAATACGAACAGCCGGGAGCCGAGACGTATTGTGCTATTGGCGAGTGCTTTGAGAAAATGGAGCAAATGGACGAGGCCCGGGCGTTTTACAAAAAGGCTGTGAAAATGGATGCAGCATTGGGAGACGCTTGGTTTGGGATAGGTGTCACTTTGGACTATGAGGAGAGGTACTTCGAGTCATTGCACTTTTACAAAAAAGCGCTGGACGTCGATAGTGATAATCCGGACTACTGGTTTGCAATAGCAGACGCACATTACAAGCTAAAGCAGCTGGATGAAGCCGAACGCGCTTATGACAAGGTGTTGGAGCTGAATCCGGGGGATATAGAGGCGTGGCTGGACTATTCTTCAATCCTTTATGAGCAGGCAAAGCTGCCCGAGGCGATCGAAACGATTTCCAATGGCATCAAGCACAATCCGGATAGTGCGGAGCTCTATTACAGGATGGTTGCGTATTTGATTGCGCACGGCAAATACAACGATGCGATGGAATATTTGGAATTGGCATTGACCCTGAATTCTGGCAAATACACCATTCTTTTCGAGTATTTGCCTCAGTTGCAAGCCAACAGGGCAATAATGGACCTGATACATAGTTACAATCGTCCTCAATAGCTGATGAAATTTGGGTTGATAGGATATCCGCTGGGGCACTCGTTTTCTAAAAATTTTTATGACGAGAAAATAGCGCGCGAAGGGATAAGCGGCGTGCAGTATGACCTATTTCCGATTCAGGATATCGAAGGATTCCCGCAGCTGATCCAGGAGCAGAGTGATCTTATGGGTGTCAATGTGACCATACCTCACAAGGTGTCTGTGATGCCTTTTTTGAACGAAGTTTCAGCGAATGCCCAGAAGGTGGGTGCGGTGAACTGCATTAGGATTGTGCGCTCCCCACAGGGTGGCGCCCCCTTGCTAAAAGGTGAAAATACCGATGTTTTCGGATTTCAAGCCTCGCTTTTGCCCTTGTTGGAGGATCATCATACACGCGCACTGGTTCTGGGTACCGGAGGTGCCTCCAAAGCCGTGTGCTTTGCGCTGGATAACCTCAAGCTATCGTACACCCTTGTGTCGCGTTTTCCCAAGGAGGATAGCGACGAACTTGCGTATGAGGAGTTGACTGAAGAACTGATCAGCGAACATCCCCTTATCGTCAATACGACTCCCCTCGGAATGTTTCCGGATGTGGACAGCTGTCCGCCACTTCCCTACATGCATATTGGACCAAAACATTTACTTTACGATCTGGTTTATAACCCAGAACGAACGGCTTTCTTGCAGAAAGGGGCGAGTCGGGGAGCAAAAGTCAAGAATGGAATGGAAATGCTCCGGCTGCAAGCGGAAAAAAACTGGGAAATCTGGACCACTCCCTAATTGCTCTCGACTATGGTGAAATATACGCGGTATAAATATTTCCGGTGGGT
>CAYNZH010000053.1:0-6101 GCA_964401685.1 uncultured Sphingobacteriaceae bacterium | reverse complement strand
CGGGGTGCACTTTATTTCAACGAGAAGCCGCGAATCGATTCCATTCAACCCGTTTTGGATTTTATTCGTGAAGACGTGGAAGTTCTTGTGCGCACCTTACACTGGAAATAGATTATTTTTTATTATTTTGCTCTATGATACAGATCAAAACGTTTACTTTCAATCCATATCAGGAGAATACCTATCTTTTGTATACCGAGAATGGCGCATGCGCGATCATCGACCCGGGTATGTACGGTCAAGAGGAACAGCAGGAACTGAGTGCGTTTATCGCCGAAAATAAGCTTCAACCCCGCCTTCTGCTCAATACGCACTGCCATATCGATCACGTGCTCGGCAATCGCTACATATATGAAACCTACAAGCTGATGCCCCAATTCCATGAAAAGGAGTTGCCTGTCCTTCTTGAAGTACAGAATTATGCTCCACAAATGGGTTTTAACTATGATATTTCGCCTATCTCTGAGACTTTCCTTGATGACTCAGGGCAAATCACCATCGACGGACATAGCTTGGAGATCCTATTTGCGCCGGGACACTCGCCGGGTCATCTTTGTTTCTATTCTCCGATCCAAGACTTTCTGATCGGGGGCGACGTGCTGTTCCAGAATAGCATTGGCCGGACTGACCTCCCCGGGGGCAACCATGAGCAATTGTTGCGTAGTATCCAGACTCAGCTTTATTCATTGCCAGAGCAGACCATCGTCTATCCAGGCCATGGACCACAAACCACGATCGGTGACGAAAAACAGTTCAATCCCTTTGTGAGGGGCTAATAACCAATAAGTGCGGGCACTATGAAATTACCTCTGTTCTTTGCAAAGCGCTACTTATTCTCCAAAAAATCGGTCAATGCGATTAACCTGATTTCGGGTATAAGTGCTGTTGGGGTAATTGTCAGCAGCGCCTCTCTGATCGCGATTCTTTCTTTCTACAATGGACTGGAAACGCTGATATTGTCGATGTATAGTGATGTCGCTTCCGAGATCCGGATAGAACCCGCGGAAGGAAAGTTTCTGTATCCGCAGGAAACGGCAGCTTTTGAAGACTTGGCATCGCATCAGGGTATCGGCACGTATCAGGAGGTGATCGAAGAAAAGGTGTTGGTCGAACATGACAACAGCCAGGTCATCGCGACACTAAAGGGAGTGGGGGACGGATATCTCGAGCTGCTCAAAAGTGATTCGTCTCTTTTTTTGCCGGAGTTTCAACTGTCCCGAAACGGCGTTCCTCAGGCTATTTTAGGTAGTGGAATAGACTGGTCTCTGGGCCTGTCCCTATCCAATAATATGGAGAGAATCTCGGTATTTGCAGTACGGAAAGGAGAGGCAATCCCTGTCAATCCTGCCGAGGAATTTAACGTCAGGGATATTGATGTCTCTGGTATTATAGGAAATCATGAGGAGTTCAACGATATGATCCTGGTGCCTTCTGACTTTGCGAGGGATGTTTTGGATGAATACCAAGGGGTCTCTGCCATTGAGATCAATTCCCGGGCTGGCTATTCGTTCAATGACTTGTACACCAGCTTAAAACAGGATCTAGGCTCAAATTTTAAAGTTCTATCAAGGGAAGAGCAAAATCCAACTCTTTACAGGATCATCCGCTCCGAAAAATGGGCTATCTTTTCTATCCTGACACTGACCGCGCTCATTGCGATCCTGAATATCTTTGGCTCCCTGACCATGCTCGTGATCGACAAGAAGAAAGACATTTCCGTGCTAAAAGGACTGGGCGCACCTCCCAGCCTGATCCGCAAGATTTTTTTCTATCAGGGAATGATCATTGGCGTTTTCGGGAGTTTGATCGGACTTTTACTCGGCTGGCTCGTCTGCTACTCCCAGGTCCAGTGGGGATGGCTAAAGTTTAGTCAAGCCGAAAATATGATTGTAGAGGCGTATCCCGTCGATATACGCTGGCAGGATTTTGTGCTGGTTTTCGCAACCATCCTCCTGGTTTCGACCCTGATCTCATACTTTTCGTCCCGCCTGAGCGTCCAGCAACAGACTCGCTTATCGTAGCTATCACCATCCGGCCCCATCGCTGTCTGTTGGACCTTTCAGCTGAAATGTACATCGAAAGTCAGGTCAAAACAGCGGAATTTCCTATGTTTGAAGACTCTGAATAGGGGGAGAGGTCCTGATCAAGAAGGATTGGGGAGCATCTAGAATCGGTACTCTAGACTCATGACCAATTGTCTGGGTTGAAGTCGTGTTTGGGTTTCCCAATAACCAAGGTCATGGATCAGTGTTTGCTTATACGTTCTTATGTTCGCGAGATTCATTGCAGCCAAATCGAGTTTCCATTTTTTCGCGGGATTGTTCCATGAGGCTTTCAAGTCAATGAAGGTAAAACTATCGGCCTGGCCGGACAATGATTTAAATCTAAACATCTGGGCATTGGGAGTGAGCCAAAAAGGGCCTTTATTGTAGGTGAGACCTAGAAGTGCATGCTGACTTTGCAGCGTTCTTGAGGTTGTCGATGCAAATACAGAAACAGAGTTCTTAAACTCAACGCTATAGTTTAATGGAGAGATAAATCCGGATTTTAAAAGAATCCCTGCGTCAAACGATTTTGTCCGGACCGGTTGGAAAATGGAATTATTGACCAAATGCTGATACTCGGCGTGTTGAAATCTTCCGTCCAATGCAATATTATGAGCTAAGGAAGCGATGAAATAGTCTGTTCTCAGGGTTGCAGCCCAGTTTTTTCGGTTTTTATTGATAAAAGTCCTGGACTCTATAAATTCGGGACTGACAATGGAATGATTTGCGAGATAATCATGGTCATGCGTGTGTCTTATCGATGTTCTAAATCTGAAATCATCGAATGCATCACCAAATTGGTACCCCAAAGAGTAGTTTGTTCGATCTAGATGGTCCCAATCTGCATCGTTTCGTGTCAGTATCCTAAAGGACGTATGGACATAAGATCTGGTTTGGTAGGCTCCGTCTGCTCGTATGAAGTTTCTATAAGCCTGAAAACTGATGGAGTTTTTAAGGTTGATATCCCATTTAGCATAAATCCTTGGCACCGTAACGAGGAAACTTTTATCTGTCAAAAGATGGTGAATAGCCATGGTGCCGGAAACTTCAAACCTGCTGAACAGCAGGTGCACCTTTCCTTTCATGTAAGTGTCTGAGAGCCGGTATCTGAGTTCGTTTTGGGCACTTTCCGGAAGATAACGGTTCCGGGCGTCGTCAAATAATGTCAATTCCGTAAGGATATCATCTTGCCTGGTTTCATTTCCTAAAATAAATTCAAATAGATGTTTATCTCTATAAAAATAATGAAACTCATTTCCCAGGTAATTCAAACGATGTGCAATCGACTGATTTGAGGCCTGAATCGACACATTTTCAGATATTTCGGGGAAAAGGGACTGAAAAAAGAAAGCCGGTGATCCGTATTCCTGAGGTACTTGTTGGTTGAGATATCGGCCCTTGTAAATCAGAACACTATTGTCTGAGATCTTGCGCGTAATATTCAGATCTTGAGAAAAATGCCATTTCCGACTGTTGATTTGATCCAAAATCTGGTTGTTTTGAAAATAGAATCGCTTATCATAGCTGTTAAAGGTAAAATCTGTTGTGGTCCTGCTCAAAAGCATCGTGTTTTTTGAAATATCATTTTCCACTTCAATTTTGTTCCAGAACGCCCATTTTTCGTGCTGAAAATCTTCAAATTCCGTATTGGAAAACGAGGTGCCGTCGGGGAGGAGGTAGGAGAGAACATATTGTTGATATTTGGACTGGTTCATCTGGTTTACCAATAAACCGATTTTCAATTTTGCACTATCTTTCAATGTATAAATACTGTTGGCACTGGCCGTTTTCGGATGCGACTGTTGGTATCGGCCAGCGTCCATATTCAGATAGACACTTGTCGGATGTATCAGTGTCCTAGCATCCACCTGATTCCCGATTTCATCGGTCCCCAGACTCGTGAGCGCCCGACTGTCCACACTATTTCCGATATTATTTGCATTCACAAGGAAATAGTACTTTGCAAGCCTCTTGAAGTTCATCAAATTGACATTTGCCCTATAAAAATCTAAGCTTACGGGGTCTAGACCCAATGCCGTATTTCCAAACCAAAGGCCCATGGCGTCATCCCTCAGCGTAAGATTCAGCGCCACTCGGTCAGACTCCTCGATCCCTTTCAGCAACTTGTTCTCGCTATAATTCTGCAGTAATTCCACTGTTTCCAAAGGGTGGGGAGGCATATTCTGGGAAAGCAATCGATATCCCCGCCGAAAAAAGTCGTCGCCGTCTACCATAATTTTCTCCACCTCCTTATTCTGGAATGTGACTGTCCCTTCTCTATCGACCTCCAGCCCCGGCAGATTTTTAAGCAAGTCTTCAACCACCGCTTCGTTGCCGGTCAAAAACGATTTAACATCATAAATAATCGTGTCTCCCTTCATGACCATGGGGCTTGCCTGAATGATTACTTCGCTGATCTTGAAATCTGTAGACGCTAAAACCACAGGCAGGGTGTACTCATTCTGGTCTGAAAGAGTTAGGCTTAGGGTATCAGTTGTATACCCCATGGAACGAAAAACAATCCTGACCGTCTCTCCTGACACTTTTTCCCTCGGAAAAGAGGCTTCATAATGACCCGTCGAGCCACTTAGTGTCGCATGCAACAAGATCTGTTGTGAATAAACAAAGACAGAAGCCGAGGGCAGTGCATTACCTTCTTGATCCGTAATTGTGCCCTTTATCCTGATTTGCGCCGAACACAGGCCTATCAAGCCGGGGATAATCACGATCATTGCAACGAATGCCTTCAATCCTCCCATTCATATTTTTGCTCAAGCGAAGGTCTGAACGATTTAAAATTGGTGATTTGCACGTTTGCAGGAGTTCTTGCAAATTGTCTTCGCTTTCTTATCGCAGCGTGCCTGTCGACAATTTCGATAAAGGCCTGCTGGCTCAGTTCGACTAGATCTCCATTCTCTGCGATTTCAAACGCTACCTGATCCTGATAGGGATATTGAATTTCCTTGATGACCCAATGGAAAGAGTTGATCCCTCCAATGCTCTGGACTTCCATGATCAATCCCGGAAGACCTTTAAACTTCCAGGGACCAAACGGTATCGGAATTTCTGGAGTAAAATATGCGACAACTTGATAACCCCTAAATTTCAAAGTTGCTCTTATACAGGTATAACCCCCGATCTCCTTTGTATCCTCGGCGACAACTTCCCAAGGCATGTCCGGCATCCGGTCGTGCAAAAGGTATTCTTTATCATCATAGGTGAGCTTTTGATAAATGTCTGAGTCATGCATGGTCTTCAACACAATCTGCTCCGGCGTATAGCGATCTTCAGTCCGGGGAGAGATCACAATGGTGCTAACTGCACTTTTATCCGCAGCCGCACCGGCTTTGTTGGCCGCAATAAACCTTGACTCTAATACACTTATGGCTGAATCTGCAGTAGCATAGGTCACCTCTCTGAAATCATAGGTACTATTGCGGAACTCATACTCGAGCCGAACAACGTTAGATTGCTGACTTACACCGAGCTTATATAAGCTGAATAATAACAAACATACTAAACAAACACTTCTCGTCATAGTCTATGTGATAAAGAATACTCTAAGCTTGCGATGATCACGGCTCTTCCGGCGCGTCTTCTTCCTCTGAAATAGGATTGTTAAGTTGGTCTAGTCGATAATCAAGAAGCCAATCACAAAAAGCTTCACTAGGCGCATAATGGTGCTCTGTCCATGACTCTGCAACATTTCCGTCCTCGTCCAGCCGGTAAAGATATAAAGTACAAAGTCCACCGAAATTTTCAGCACTTTTGATACTAGACTACCCTTCCATTGCCAAAATAGGCTGTGAGGATTATTTGGTTAGTGAGACTTGAGTCACCGTGAAACTAGACATCATCATTGCTAGTATCCCCAACACGATTAATGGTTTTTTCATAATGTTTTAGAATTTGGTTTATAAAAAGTATATCACCAAAAATAATCAGTAAAAATGATATTTTCAAATATTCACTCGGTTTTTTTGATACTTATTTTTTTAAAATGACCCCTTCCCAAATTCCGAGTCATTCTAAAATAGAAAATTCCGCTGTTTTGAC
>CAYNZH010000052.1:3409-10614 GCA_964401685.1 uncultured Sphingobacteriaceae bacterium | reverse complement strand
CAATCAGCGGTTCACCTGATTGATGGGCTCGTTACGCTGATAAGCCTTGATATTTTCACTGATCAAATCTATAAGTCTCGCTCTGGTTTCCTGGAGAGACCACGCGACATGTGGTGTGATCACGCAGTTTTTTGCGTTTAGCAAGGGGTTGTCGGGTGACGGAGGTTCCGCGCTTAGAACGTCAAGGGCTGCACCCGCAATGACGTGATTTTCCAACGCTGATGCCAGATCCGCCTCATTGATCAATGCACCCCTCGCAGTGTTGATCAGGTAGGCCGTAGTTTTCATTTTTTCTAAATTCGCGCTGTTCACGATATGCTCGGTTTCGGCACTGAGCGGAATATGCAAGCTCAAAACGTCACTTCGCCTGAACAGCTCATCCATTGTGACCATCTCAATGTTCGGATCGGTGGTCTTTTCTGGATTTTTCCTATAAGCGATCACTCGCATTCCGAAGGCTTTGGCAATGTCCGCTACTTTCTGGCCGATGTCGCCCAATCCAATGAGCCCGATCGTTTTATCAGCGATCTCCAGCAATGGTGTTTCTCGAAAAGTGAAGTCTATGCTGCTCGCCCAGCGGCCAGCGCGAACCATATTGCTGTGCGTCTCAACACGATTGACGAGGGCCAACAATAAAGCAAATGTATGCTGTGCGACCGCATTCGTACTATAACCTCTGACATTGGTCACCGTAATCCCGTGATCAGTCGCTGCCTGCAGGTCCACAATATTATAACCGGTTGCCATCACACCGATGTACTTCAGCGCCGGCAATTGCGTGATCATTTCACGGGTGATTTCAACCTTATTGGTCAGGACAATGGAAGCATCGGCAGCTCGTTCGACAACTTCGTCAGCCGTACTGCGATCATAAATAGTGACGTCACCGAGCGATGTTATCGGCTTCCAATCCAAATCTCCCGGATTCATTGTATATCCGTCTAATATGACTATTTTCATCGTGTTAATTTAAAATTCATAAAATACATGTCTATTCCTTTTGCCCAAAAATCGGGATGAACATGTTTCAAATCAAATCCATTCTTCTCATAGAATTTGTATGCAAATTGAGAGGTTCGTACTGAAATTTCCTCAACGACGTCCATTGACCGAAGTAATTCCATGCGGTGCCTCAATAATTTGCTTCCTAAACCAGTCCCGTGATGGTTCGGATGAACAAAATCCCAACTTAGTTTACCGACTTTCTGATCGCGTTCAAAATTTATTCCCCCTGAACCGGCGATCTCTCCATCCCTCTCAATTACAAAATACATTTCAATTTCATGGGCCAGATAGAACTCGAAATCCTGTATTTCGCTCTTGTCAAAATACTCTGGCACATTGAGTTGTAAAATTTCGATCAGTTTTGATTGATCTGCCTTTCTATAGGTGCGGATATTCGTTTTCTCGTTCATCAAAGACAAACTTAATGAATCTATTCCATCTACTTGCACACTCCTGGATAGTAAATTTCGTAATTTTACCAAATGGAACATCAAAAAAACAATCCTCTACATGGCAAGAGGCTCGATACCATGATCGAAGAGTTACTGGATCATTATGGAGGGTGGCGTGCGTTGGGCGAGCAGATAAACATCCGATCATTCAATGAAAATCCCAGCCTAAAATCCTCACTCACGTTTTTGCGAAAAACACCCTGGGCGAGGGCTAAAGTCGAAGCGTTATATCTCCGGGAAATTTTGCGAATAAATCACAAATAAACAGCACCCTAGCTACGGGGCCAATGTTCATTTTCGCTCACCTGATTGTTCGAAATCGGACACTTTAAAATTCCCAGAAAAGAAGAACAGATGATATTCAACTGCTTACGAAAATGGCTTGATTCCTGTAGTTTATCCCACTCTAGATGGAAGCGCAAAATATGAGCCTATCTAGGAAATATACGAAAAAATATTTGAAAAAACAAATTCGGAGAAAATGATCGGTCACTTTTTCAAGATTGCCTTCCGGTTCAGCAAAAAAGAAAAGGGCTTTACCATGCTCAATATTCTGGGCTTGGCCGTGGGTTTTGCCGGGTTTCTACTTTCTTATCAATACATCAATCGGGAGAAAAGTTACGATAGGTGGAATACTGCCTATGATCAGATCTATTCGATTGGATTGAGCTATCAAGGACAATTTACTGATCAAACGCCACCTTCTTTGGGCAAAACACTCAAGGAAAGGATGCCAGAGATCATAGAAGCGGGGTTGTACATGGTTTTACCTTATGGTGAATACCCCCTCTACAATGATCAGACTGAAGGAAAAAGCATCATCGTGAGAAACGCGGGGCTGATCGATCGGGGTGCAGCCGAGATCTTTGAGGTCAAAAAGGATAATGGTCCGCTCTTTACCGATGAAAATCAAAAAGAGGCGAGTCTGATGACCAGAAATCTGGCCGAAGCGCTTTTCACGTCAGAGCAATTGAATTTTGAGCTGCCTGTCAATGTTTCTGCATACAATCGGCAGTCGGGTCTGTCTGATCAGATTTATGGTATCTGGGACAATAGCCGATTGACCTACCTGAATTTTGACGTTTTATTTATCAAAGAGATCACTGCAGAGACCACGGGTAATCCCTATCAGTATCAGACCTTTATCAAGGTTAAAAAAGGCAGCGATCTCGAACAATTAACAGTAAAAATCAATGAAATTTATCAAAACGAGACGTCAAAACATGCCTTGGTCGCATCGGGAAGTTTTGCTCTGGGTGAAATCTTTCTCGAGCCGTTGTCAAATCTACATTTAAGACCACAATCCGGCTCAAACTCAGCTTATTTGACTGTCTGGATTTTAGGCATCCTATCTGTACTCATTTTAATATTAGCTGCAACCAATTTTGCCAACCTTATTTTGGCTCAATCAGCTAGCAGGGTAAAGGAAATCGGCATGAAAAAAGCATTGGGCGTGAGCAAAAGCACGATTATGCTTCAATTTCTATTGGAAGTTTTTATGCAGTGTGCCTTAGCTGCAATCATCGCATGGGGCCTGTTGGTTTTAGCCGCTGGCAGCCTTGAAAAATGGTTCAACGAGGATATACATTCCCTGCTATTAAATACACAATTGCTTGGTCAACTAAGCGTTATGGTTCTCTGCACCACCTTACTGGCGGGATGGTATCCGGCCGTGCATCTGTCCCGCGTACAGGCTGTGTCATTATTAAAAGGAAACAACAACGCTCGCCAGCCACAACCGATTGTCCGCCAAGGATTGATGACTTTTCAGTTTGCAATGGCCATTATTTTTATCTCAGGCATGTTGGTAGTCAAAAAGCAACTGGATTATATCCACTCGACAGACAAGGGTTTCCAACCTGAACAAGTCATTCATTTTAGTGGTTTAGGCTTTTATTTTAGTCCATTTGGCGATGATATTCTGCGTATGCAGGATCGCGTTCAAAACGAAGAAAGCATCCTTTGGCTTACAGCGACCAATCACGCTCCGGGAAGTCTAAATCTCCCTCCCTCCCATCAATTCCAATTCATAGACCAAAAAACTGATTTTGATCACATAGGCGTCGAACCAGGCTATTTTGAGACACTAGGCATAAAAATTTTAGAAGGCGAAGCCTTTAAAAAGCGTCATAAATCAGACACATCCCTGCACTATGCAATCTTGAACGAAACTGCAGCACAGACCTTTGGCAATCAAGTAATCGGATCGACCATACATGGTTGTGGGCTGGAATTCAGAGTGATTGGGATCGCCCAAGATAGCAAGGTCTATGGTTTTGAACAGAAAATAGCACCGACCCTCTATTCAGCCGGATTGGAATGCGGAGCAGGCCGATACAAAACCAGTGTTTTGGTCAAGGCTGCTGTGGGGCATGCAGAACAAGCTATTGCCCTTATCGAAAAACTGTGGAAAGAAACGCGAGAAGGAGATACTCAGCCTTTGCAATATCATTATTTGGATCAACAATATGCGGCGCTTCACGACAGGCAGATTCAATTGCAAAAGGCTTTCAATGGATTTACCATCATGACGGTTTTTATCGCTGGTATGGGTTTATTTGCCATGTCCGCTTATAGCATTTCTCGAAGGCGAAAAGAAATCAGTATCCGGAAAGTGTTGGGTGCAAACGCAGGGCAACTTTTTTTATTATTAAATAAACCATATTTTAAAATCCTTATTTTGGCTCATCTATTGGCAATACCCTTGGCTATGGTGATATTTAGCAAATGGCTGGACAATTTTGCATATAAGATACGCTTGGAAATGTGGCTGTTTTTATTTCCCGCAGCGTTGATTTTGGGAATGGTGCTGATAATCATATCCTACCAATCCCATAAAACGTCAGCAAAAAATCCTGTAGACGCATTACGTGAAGAATAAATTATAAATTACAACATGATAGAACTTAAAAACATCTTTAAATGGTACCAAGTCGGAGGAGCCCGTGCATTTGTGCTAAAAGACATTAATTTGACCTTAATGGAAGGCGAATTTGTGTCCATTATGGGGCCTTCGGGGTCCGGGAAATCAACGTTGCTTCATCTGTTGGGCAATTTGGATCAACCCAATGAGGGATCCTACCGGTTTATGGGTGAAGACGTTTATTCGCTCAAGTCCAAACAACAAGATCAACTCTTCAAATCTCAGATCGGCTTTGTGTTCCAGTCCTATCATTTGATTGACGAGCTCAGTGTCTATGAAAACATCGAAACACCGTTAATATACAAAAAAGTTTCCGGTTCGGAGCGCAAGGCTATCGTAGGCGATTTGTTGGACCGCTTTGGAATCGTAGGCAAAAAGAATTTGTTTCCCAATCAATTGTCCGGTGGACAGCAGCAGATCGTGGGCATCGCCCGAGCTTTGGCTGGATCCCCGAGCCTGATCCTGGCGGACGAACCCACGGGCAACCTCAATTCCAAGCAAAGCGAGGAAATCATGAACCTTTTCAAACAACTCAATGAAGATGGCGTCACAATTGTGCAGGTAACCCATTCGGAGAAAAATGCCGAATACGGTAACCGGATCATAAACTTACTTGACGGTCAAATTCAATCATTTGACGAGTAGCAATTGGCTGTCTTCGATTCCGTCGACCCAGTGCAACACCATGGGATCTATTAAAAAATAATCCCCAGGGAGCAAGGTTGCGTTTTCGCCGCGCTCGCCTTCATAAGTGACTTTTCCCTCCAGACAGATAAGTACTGCGGGGGTTTTGCTGATATGTTCCTTTAGCCGTTCTCCAGCTTTGATTTGCATGGAAAGCACCGTTCCCTCCTCGCCTTTGAAAATCGCCGCGGCTGAGACTCCCTTGCTTCCGTCGTGGTGTTCTTTTACGTTCATATTTACGTGTTTAGTCATTAAAAATCTATTATTTCTTTGGTAAAACAAACATTCATCACCGTCAGAATGTTCTTAAAACATAATTAAAGAAGTATATGATCATCACAGCACAACAAATCGAGGAGTCCAACGCCTTCTTCAAAGAGGCTTTAACTCTTTTGAACGAGCATCAATGCGAATACATGCTTGGCGGCGCCTTTTCCCTGTTCCATTACACGGGTATATACAGAAATACCAAGGATCTGGATGTCTTTTGCAAAAGCAGTGAATACCCAAAAATACTAAAACTTTTCGAGACTCAAGGTTATGAGACTGAATTAACCGATGCACGCTGGTTAGCCAAAATTTTTAAGGGTGAATTTTTCATCGATATCATCTTCGATTCTGTCAATCATACGTGTACGGTGGACGATGACTGGCTGGAAAGAGCCTCTGTCGGAACTCTGGTCGATATGCCGGTACGATTCATCCCTCCAGAAGAGCTGGTCTGGTGCAAAATTTATGTTCAGAACCGGGAGCGTTACGACGGGGCAGACATCAATCACCTTTTCCTAAAATACGGCGAGCAACTGAATTGGCGGCACTTACTCGACAAGCTCGACCAGCATTGGCATTTGCTGTTAGCGCAAATTCTACAGTTCCAGTTTATATATCCTGCAGACTACAGGCGCATAATCCCTCAGTGGCTGTTCGACCTACTTATCGCGCGGGCGCAGGAGCAATATGACCTGCCACCTCCAAAGGAACGAGTCTGCCGAGGCCCGATGCTAGACCAGACCCAGTATCAGATAGACATCAAGGAATGGGACTACAAATCCTACACGATCACGACAATATAGAACGCATGGAACAAGACGAAAATAAAAGACCAAAAAAAATCGCCGCGATGGCCGATATTCATATGAAGTTGACGGATCAGAATCTTTGGAAGCCCTGTTTCGAAAAGATCTCCCAGGAAGTAGATGTGTTGGTTATCTGCGGGGATCTGACCGACACCGGTGATGAGGACGAGGCGACGGTTTTGGCTGAGGAACTCCGCGCGCTGAGTATCCCCGTGGTCGGTGTCTTGGGAAATCACGATTACGAAAAAGGCAGACACAAGTTGATCCGTCAGATACTCATGGAAAGCCAGATGCACATCCTGGACGGCGAAGCCATCGTACTTCAGGACATCGGATTTGCGGGAGTCAAGGGATTTGGGGGTGGTTTTGATCGTTATATGCTTTCGATCTTCGGCGAAGATGTCATGAAGAACTTTGTCCACGAAGCGGTTAACGAATCCCTCGCGCTAGACCGGGCACTTTCACGCCTGGAGCAGGAAACCCCGGACGTCCCAAAGATCGCGCTGATGCACTACGCGCCCATCAAAGAGACCATAGAAGGCGAACCTGTGGAGATCTACCCCTTTCTGGGGACAACGCATCTGGTGGAGCCTCTCAATCGTCGACAAGTCCGCGCGGCCTTCCATGGACATGCGCATAGCGGCCATTTACAAGGTCACACGCAGGCGCGCGTCCCCGTTTACAATGTTGCGGTCCCTGTTCTAAAAAAATGGCAAGACCAGCAACCCTATTTCGTTTTAGAACTCTAAAGCTTTCATCATATGAGAAATATGCATTACATTTGGCTTTCTGCCTCAATCCTTGCGCTAGGAGGAGTCCTAGCCCTGCAAAGTTGCCAAACTCTTCCCAAGGGCGCAACACCAGTTTCCGATCTGGAAACAGAGAAATACTTGGGAAAATGGTATGAAATCGCCCGCTTCGATTTCAAGCAAGAGAAAAACCTCAATCAAGTTACCGCCGAGTATTCCCTGAACGATGACAACAGCATCAAGGTGATAAACAAAGGTTTTAATTTTGTAAAAAACGAATGGGAATCAGCCGAGGGAAAGGCAAAATTTGTCGAAG
>CAYNZH010000052.1:0-3309 GCA_964401685.1 uncultured Sphingobacteriaceae bacterium | reverse complement strand
TCCAGAACCTCCCCCGACAAGCGGCTGCCCATCCAATTGCCGACGGCATTATAATTTACGCTAACCTTTCTAAACAGGGTCGTTTCCACCGAAGGATTTAAGGTAAAGCTTCTATTAATATAGGGTAAAGCCTGTTCATTAATAAATTGATTCACTCGGGTCTCCGACCAGGAAGCTTTCAAACTCGCTGTCGCGCCCAGCCCAAAAATATACTTGCTCAGCCCTGCATTGGCAGAAATACTGCTGACGTTATTGTCAAAAGGCAAAAGCACCATACGCGATATATCCTCGGTCACCACACTTGAAGCGATGGTATTGGCCATAGACTTGGAATAAGCTATCCCCGCATTCATAAATAACATGTGGATAGCCCGCTGAAAATGATAGTTCAATCCCCATTGGTGGGAGCTTCTTTCCTCCAATGCGGCTTCATTGGCCCCCAGATTGCGATAATTTTTCAGGACCACCCCCCGATAAACCCCACCGATGTTTCCCGTCTGATTTTGGTAGGCATAATTGAGCGACAGATAATCCTCAATGGTCGTTTTATATTTCAAAGAGAATCGAGGCGAAAACAAAACTCTCAGATCCGACTCATCCAAATCGAACCCGGCGTCTTTATAAGAAATCTGCTGTAAAGTCAAAGGGAGCGATAAAGAGGCCTCAATCCTGCCCGACTTGTACTCATAATTGCCGTCAGCAAAAGTTTCCTTTCGATGCCAAACCAGATGATTGTCTCCGCTTCCTGAAAACGAAGTCAAGTCCCCGTTTTCCTGGCGAAGGCGCAGCGTTGAATGCAATTGTTGGTTTTCATACAGCATACCTATACGATAATTCTGCATGATAAGCCCAGACGGGATCCTGTAGCCAGCCGTTACCGTGCTAAACCAAGTCGGAGTTTGGGCCCACTGATCCAAAAGAGAATAATCTTCACCTTCATTCAATAAGACGGGCAATATGCCGGGTTTGATCCGCAACTGTTCAGGCCGATTATAATGGTTGACATACCCGTTGAGAGACATGATATGCTTGTTTTTCAATTGAGGTACGTATTCGAGGCTATTGGAAAAATCCCACACTCTAGAGGTCAATCTCTGATCCATCAGAATTTCATTGCTTTGAAGAAAGGCTTGGTCCTCTTGTCCGGAAAAGGCCAATTTCAGGGTGTTATTCAAATAATAATGATCTTTATTTTTTGTGGCTGTCAGGCTAATATCGGTCAAAAATGGATTTCTCCGGCTGTCCTGCAATTCCCTGTACCGTATGGTATCCTCACCCACATAAAGATCAGTACGACTTTCGTAGGAGAAATCATTTTGATCAAGCAATCCGCTGATATTGGTCTTCAGCTGCAAACCACTGGGAAGATTGATTAGATTGTTGGCATTCAGCGCGCCGGAATGATTGAGGTAATAGCGACTTTTGGGCAGCGATGGTGCTCCCGCGGTTCCGGCCGACAGCAGTGATTGGGGACGGGAATTTCCAAGATCTGAGAGGGTATTATTCAGATTCAAAAATGTAAAATCACTAGACAAATCATGACCGATATTATTGCCTTTGAGCACATTGAGCATCTTATATTTTTTATTGAACAGAATTGAATTCAGTTCTGCATCATACTGCTGAGGTAGACCGGCTCCGAGTTTGGCCTGACCTGTCATTTTCAATTTTGCTTCATCCTTAATCACAAGATTGATGGCTACTTTATCGCTCAGCGTTCTATTTCTCAGTACTTTCAAGGGCTGGTGATGCTGCAAAACCTCCAATTTTTGTACCATACCATGGGGAATGGTTTTCGTGCCGATACTGTACCGATCCTGCAGCAGATCGTCTCCATCTATATAAAAATTGGAGATGGTTTTGCCGTTGAATTTTATTTCCCCGCTTTCCGAGACTTCCATGCCTGGCATGCGGCTCAAAACATCCCCGATACTTCGATCTTCCGCGCGGGAAAAACTACCCACGTCATAACTCAAGGTATCGCCATCCAGATTGATACGCGGTCTGTTACGGACCGTGATTTCAGAAAGGTCTATAGCTTTTGGCTCCAAAACAAGCTCGTAATGAGACTGATTCAACACCAAGGGAATATCGATCTTTGCGTATCCTAAGTGGTTTATTTGCAGACGCATAGAGTCTGAACGAACGTTCGTTAATATCTCTATCGAGAAATTCCCGTCGGCATCTGTTGGCATGAAAGCCACAATTCGATTAGCCGCATTCCGTATTGTCACACTCGCATGCGAAATCGGAGCACCCTCACTCGTTTTGAGGGTTCCAGTCACACGCTGCTGCGCCATGCTCATCTGTGCAGCAAAAGTAAACATCAATAGCAACAGAATGCGCATGCTGCGTTTATTTAGAAATTTCAAGCGGATTATTCAACACTTTTGGCACAAATCCAGCTGGTGGTCTGCCCATTACAACTCTTCCTTCCAATCCTGCTGATTTGATGAAAAACTCTGGATTGGCCAGAAAAGCTGCGTGTGTTTTTTCATATTCCGCCCGGCTCACTATATTGATTCCCTTGGGCTTTCGAATCAAGAGCTTTTCAGTCACCGGAATTTCCTGGATCGAGTTCATCGCAAATTTCACCTCCCCTTTTGCGTCTTCGGCCATAATGATCAAACCTGGGAGGCCTTGCAATTTCCACGGACCTGAGGCAAACGGAATATCCGGTGCAAACCATGCAGTATATTCCCTTCCGCCAAATTGACCAGTCGCTTTCTGCACTAAAATGTCATTGATCTCTTGCTGTTCGTCATGAATATCCCATTGAATCTGAGTAATCGGCTCCGTAAAATGGAAGGAACTTTGAATAATTTTTTCAACCACGTGGATTTGATTTTCCCCAAAAAGATGAATCATACTTTGATAAGAATCAATCATATCATTCAGATCCGCGTTGCTTCGCGTTTTACCTTTTGCCTCTTCTTCCCTGAAAAAATTATGCTCGAATTGAACGCGTCTGTACAAACTTGAATTGTTTGCAAGATACAAAACCATTTCATCCTCAAGTGGCCGATCACGCTGGGTAGTGTCATCAATATGCGTAAAATCGTAACCCACTTTTAATAGGACAAACTGTTGTGCGAGGGGGTCTCCCGGGACGGGCTTTCCGAGACGAATAGATCCATCCTCCCACTCCAGGGGATTGTTGGTTACTGACGAGGTGCTTTGTACGTCGTCGCTTTTCTTGACTTCAATGCTTTGAATTTTGCTCTGATCAACCGCTATATTGTTTGGCGCTGACGAAGTCAGCGTACTTAATGAAGACGAAACTCGTCCACGATTGGCTTGTGCGCTCAT
>CAYNZH010000051.1:0-10987 GCA_964401685.1 uncultured Sphingobacteriaceae bacterium | reverse complement strand
ACCTTTTCTAAAGTACTCCAATTCCTGCAGATCATAGATCTGCGGATCACCGAATACTAGAATAGAAAATTCGTCCTGTTCATCGGCTTGATAAAGTGGGAAATCTATGGAGCTGGGAAGTGGGCCGGTCGGCGAAACTCCGTCATATATCAGTTCGGGAGAGCCCTGTGGCTTGTGTATATAAAAAGATTGACGCTGGTAGTATTCATTCAAGGGACTTTCATAGCCCGAAGGTTTGATGACGAACAATATATTATCATCGCCGACCGGCAGTTCGTATCTTCCCCGCGCATCTGTCAGGGTCACCTGCCGACCATTGCTGACGGCCACTCCTTCCAGCCCCTGCTCTCTGCGGTTCTTTTTTCCGTCTTTGTTTAAATCAACGAACACGTATCCCGTAGCGGTCTGTTGTTGGGCGGCAATCCAGGTAAACGCAAACATCGCGATCACCACTAATGCTAGTTTCTTCATTGTAAAATTAAAATTAAGTAAACATCGAATATGCCGGCAAATATCGGTTTATCATATTAACAGAAGCAATTTTCTGTTTTAAGCTTGTGTTAACGTACTACCCTAAAATAGCCCTGATAAATTGGTTTGAAAAAGGGATGCAATTACCTGATTGCTTTCCCTTTTTTTGGTAGCCTCGACAGGAATCGAACCTGTATCTAAAGTTTAGGAAACTTCTATTCTATCCGTTGAACTACGAGGCCAGAATCTTGGCGCAAATTTACCCTTTTAAGGATAGTAAATGAAATGTTTTCCTAAATAAATTGCACCAATGATCGCTAAAACAGATGTAGTTGCTTCCCGTTCTGGGGCGAAAACAGGTCTACGCGCAGCGGTGGAGCGGGGTGGCTGCCCATGTATTTCGCAATACTTAGTTTGAATAACTGAGCTATGCTATCGGGAATGCTTCCCTTGCCCTTCATCCTGGAGCTCCAATCACTATCGTTGACCCGTCCGCCGTGGCACTCAGCAATTTGATTCATGATTTTATTCGCTCTATCGGGAAACGCCTTCTGTGCCCAGTCCTCAAAAATTTCACCAATAGCCCCATTAAGCCGAACCACCGTGTAAGATGCCCATTTTGCACCATGGTCCGCTGCTGCCTCGATGATTTTGGGGATTTCGTCCTGATTGAGCCCCGGAATGATGGGTGCATCCATAAGGGATACCGGGATTTTCGCTTGGCTGAGTTCGCGGATTACCTGTAGCCTCTTCGTTGCGGTTGCTGTTCTCGGCTCCATCTTGAGTCGGAGATCTTCTTTGAGGGAATTGATCGTGATCGCTACTCGGACCAAGCCTAGCTCAGCCAAGGGCTGTAAAATATCCAGGTCTCTAACAATCAGACTATTTTTTGTAATCAATGAAACAGGGTGCCTGTACTTCAGGAAAATCTTCAGGAGCTCACGGGTGATCTTCAGCTTCTTTTCAATAGGTTGGTAGCAATCCGTGTTGCCCGAGAGCATGATGAGTTCGGCCTTATAGTTTTTGCTGTTTAGCCTCTTTTCGAGTAGCTCAGCTGCATTGTGTTTGACTATGATTTTTCTTTCAAAATCCAGCCCCGCGCTAAAACCCCAATACTCATGAGAATTGCGGGCATAACAATACACGCATCCATGTTCGCAACCCTGATAGGGATTAATGGAGTGTGCGAAGCTGAGATCGGGGCTTCGGTTGGTACTGATGATTTTTTTTGGAGATTCGTATAAAAACCGAGTTCGGGCGTCGACTTCTGTCGATGAAGGAGGATTATCCATACCATCCACATCGTCCTGCGCATATTGTAGGCGCTGGTAACGGTTCTCTTTATTGAACTGAGCTCCCCGGCCCCTCACATAATCATTTTCTTTCGAATATTCCACACGGCAAATATACTAATAATTTTAGTAATTTCGTGGGGTGTTTAGGATTCTAATAAAAATACATAGACCTCAGATTGTCCAGTGATCAACGACTGAAAGGAGGGCAGTTGGGCGGATTTGCTGTATCGTTCCTGTATGAGGCTCAAGCCATCCTTGATGTCCAGGACCACTTGGTCTGCACGTGCGAAGACGATATGAGCGGGTGGATAACTGCTCAACCTACGGCCTGCTTCTGTTCTGGAGGATATTAAAATCGATCCTGTCCTTGCTATCAATGCCTCGCAAGCGCTGATGCCGACTTCGGCTTGATCAAAATTTGTGTCAGAATGAAAGAAGGGGAATTCATAATGCATAAGGAAATCCTGAATGGACTTTTCCCACGCATATATCTTGTTGAACTTTTTTTTCTGAGCGAGGAGCAAGAGATTTTCGATTAATTGGAATTCGTCCTCACAGTAAATAAACTGGCCTCCAGCCTCGGAAAATTCCTCTGCAAAAAGTATCGACAGCGGACCGGTAGGCACTTCGAACAACGGCGCCTCTTCAAAGCCAGGAAAAGGATTTTCCTTTTTCTGAAGGAGCGCATGCCTAATGTTTTTCAGCATGCGCTCCTTCGCCGTTGTCGTCCTGCTATTTTTCCCCATCTTCCGACTACAGATTGTCGATCATCAAAAAAATACTACTCCTGCTTGTCAGCGCTTCCCAAAGTATCCGATTGGTCGTTGACTCCGTCATGCTGAAGATTTTCAGCCACTTGCTTCTGATCGGCATCAGCCATGTCGTTTCCATTGACAAATTCGTCATAGGCAGTGCGGTGCGAGAAAGGCCTTTTTCCTAAAATATCCTCCAAATCAGACTGAAAAAGAATCTCTCTTTTTAATAATTCTTCGGCAAGGGCTATTAATCCTTCGCGTTTTTCTAAAAGAAGATCCTTGGTTTGCTGATAAATCCTTTCGATCAAAAGCCTTACTTCTTCATCGATCAATTCAGCGGTTTTTTCTGAATAAGGGCGATTGAATTGGTTTTCCTGCATATCGTGGAAGGAAACGTTCCCAACCTTGGTGTTCATGCCGTAGACAGTAACCATTGCATAGGAAAGCTTGGTGATGCGCTCCAAGTCATTTTGGGCCCCAGTTGATATTTTCCCAAAAATAATATCTTCTGCAACCCGGCCACCCATGGTCATGCACATGCCATCTACCAGCTGCTCTGTAGTATAGAGAAATTGTTCCTTGGGCAGGTATTGCGCGTAACCCAATGCCGCCACTCCACGAGGGACAATCGACACTTTTACGAGGGGATCCGCATGCTCAAGAAACCAACCTGCGATCGCATGACCTGCTTCGTGATAGGCAACAATTCGCTTTTCTTCCGGAGAGATAATCTTGTTTTTCTTTTCGAGACCGCCAATGACCCGGTCAATAGCATCCTGAAAATCCTGCATATCTATCGCTTTTTTGTCGCGTCTAGCAGCAATGAGCGCAGCTTCGTTACATACGTTGGCGATTTCTGCTCCCGCAAAACCCGGTGTTTGTGCAGATAATTTTTTCGCGTCGACTTCTTCTGCAAGCTTCAGCGGCTTCAAGTGAACTTTAAAAATTTGTTCACGACCCACTAAATCAGGTTTGTCAATTGAGATTTGCCTGTCAAACCGCCCGGGCCGTAATAAAGCAGAGTCCAGTACGTCCGGCCTGTTTGTAGCGGCCATGATGATGATTCCCGTGTCGGTGCCGAATCCGTCCATTTCTACCAGCAATTGGTTCAACGTGTTTTCACGCTCATCATTGCCTCCCATTACACTGTTTTTCCCCCGTGCCCGACCAATTGCGTCGATCTCATCAATAAATATGATACAGGGCGCCTTGTCTTTTGCTTGGCGAAATAAATCTCTTACACGAGATGCACCAACGCCAACGAACATTTCCACAAAATCAGAACCTGAAAGCGAGAAAAACGGCACTTGCGCCTCACCGGCAACAGCTTTTGCGAGCAAGGTTTTTCCTGTCCCCGGAGATCCAACTAGCAGCGCTCCTTTTGGAATCTTACCTCCCAGATTGGTGTATTTTTTGGGATTTTTAAGGAAATCAACGATTTCCATGACCTCTTGCTTTGCTTCTTCCAACCCTGCGACATCATTAAAAGTGATAGCCACCTGGGTTTCTTTGTCGAAAAGCGTTGCTTTTGATTTACCAATGTTGAAAATTTGGCCTCCGGCACCCCCGCCTCCGCCGCTCATTCTCCTCATGATAAACATCCAGAAAAACAAGATGATCAAAAGTGGAAGCATAAGGGATAAAATCCATCCTGTCCACGCGCTCGTTCGATCTTCCAAATGCAATGCAACCTGATCTTCAGGTGCGATACCCTCCTGTGCGGCAGCAAGTTTACGCTCCAAAGCATCATAAGAGCCATCGCGGAATACATATTGCGGGCCTGTCGGCGGAGCCAGTGCCAAGCTGTTTGAGGACGGTCTCACATCATCATACTTGGCATCTGAGAGTTTTTCGCCCTTTATAAATACTTCTACAATCAGCAATTCGTTCTTGTGGTAGGCCGCAAGCTTTTCCACGTCGCCGCTTGGGAGAATGTTACTTTCAAACTCCTGATAGGTGATTTCCTTGATTTTATCATCACTAAACATCCAGTTTAAAGCAATAAAACCCAATATCATCGCCGCCCATAGCCACATGATGTTGAATCTTGGCGGTTTCGGCGTTATTTTTTTATTCGGCACTTTTTTCATCTAGTTTGATCCTTCTTTTTTAGTGTTTCTGGACGTTTTTGGCAGGTCATTAGGCGCTTTGGTATATTTCCGAGTCTGCGTCACCCCACAATTCCTCAATTTCATAATGTTTTCTTTTCTCTGTTTTGAAAATATGCACAACCACATCGACAAAGTCTAAAAGTACCCATTCTCCTCCAGAAAGCCCTTCTTTGCGCCAAGGTTCTTGTTTAAGTTGCTTGTATACTTCGTCTTCGACGCTTTTCGCGATGGCACTGATCTGTGCGGCGGAGTCTGCATGGCAGATTACAAAATAGTCGGTAACAGCTCCCTGCACCCCACGTAAATCTAGTCTAACAATCTCATTTCCTTTTTTTTCCTGCATCCCATGGACCACGACCGCGGACAATTGGGCAGAAAAGCTTTTACTTTTGTTTTTTACCATCAAAAATTATTATAGTTTTGAATCCATATTCCATGCTAAAATAATAATTAAATCACAATATTCAGCATATAAGCGTAATTATGGAAGGATTAATAGGACGCCAATTGATAAAATTGCACCGCGTTCCATCCACAAACGATTACTTGAAGAATCAACGTTCAAATTCCACGCCACTTCGGGAAGGAACTGTAATTATGGCAGTTGAACAATACGGGGGGCGAGGGCAGGCCCAAGCTTCCTGGCATGCAGAAGCGGGAAAAAATCTCACATTCAGCGTATTGCTGACGCCTCATTTTCTTGCACCCATCCATCAGTTTCAACTGACCATGGCCATAAGTGTAGGGCTTTGCAATTATCTCGAAAGCCGTGTTGGGACCGATAACATTCACATCAAATGGCCGAACGATCTTTATGTAGGTTCTCGGAAAATTGCGGGTATACTCATCGAAAACAACATTCAGGGGAAGTTATGGAGGCAAGCAATCGTGGGTATCGGTCTTAATGTCAATCAAATCGAATTTCCAGAGATTCTCCGGGATAATGCTGTTTCTCTCAAGCTGTTGTCCGGAGGAAGTGAGGATTTCGATTTGGATGTCGAGCTCGATTCACTTTGTGCGGAACTCGATAGAGAATTTGCCCGATTGAAAACTTACTGGGAGTCGGAATGCAAAGGAGAAAATCGGACGGAAAGTCAGTATCTCTCTAGACTTTATCTATTGAATGAGCCCCATGTTTTTCATATCGAGGGAATTCCCGCGCAAGGCGCTATACGTGGAGTGACTCCGACGGGCCGTCTGATTGTCGACTTCGATGGCCACATGACGGATTTCGGCCTCAAAGAGATCGTTTATTAATCTTCATTTCCCAGCGCGATGATGCGCAACCCGACGGCGTCTATCCCAGGCAAAGGGTTTTGTCTCATATCCTGCTCCAGCTCGAAGTGAAATGTCCCTGTGTCTGGAAAGCGATAATCGTCGCTCACCAGAAACTGGTGCGTGTAAAGCGATCCTGCCGCTTTTCCCGTCCATTTCCCATCGCTTTCTGCCAAGGTCAATTCTATTCGTTGAAACTCCAGCTGCTCGAGACTGTCTTTCAAAACAATTTTTACAAATAAATTTGAATAAGGATAGGCGGAAGTATGCCGGAGATTTAGGTATACAGCATAATCCTGATCGGGATTTTGAATAACTACAGGGACAGTAGGCTTAAAACTATAGTCCCAGGCCTGATTGGGCACGCTTACAAAGTCGTCCACCAAAGACGAATCCGCGCAGGCCTGGAACATTAAAAAACCTAAAGCAATGATGTAAAACCTATTCTTTGTCATCGCTTTTTTTACGCCTTGGGTTACGAAAACGCTTCTTTGGCGGTCTTGCCTGCTTTTCAGCGTCTGTAGAACCTTCCTTTTTTCTGGGGGCCGACGTCGCTTTGGCCTCATTGACCTTGGATGGGCCGTCCTGTACATCTCCAGCTTTTCTGTTGTTCGGGCGGCCCGCTGTCTTGCCTCCGGAGCGATTAGATTTTCCCGACTTGGATTTTTTTCGCCTTTTAGACTTCTCGTCTAGCCGTGTGATACTTTCCTGTCCCACCACGTTTTCATAGTCAAAGGTGGCCGGAGTATCAGCAGGTTTTTCTACAATAATCTCGCCGATTTCCTCAGGCTTTTGCCCGTCCTCGTTGAGTTGTTTGATCTCTTTTACCCGTTGTATTGGCAGTGGAATCCAATTTTCTTCCCCAGGATAGCTAAACCACATGATTTTTTTGAAAATATCGGTTTTCTGAAGGTAAGCGAATCCTTTTTTAGTATCGATACGGTCAATGTTATTGGGAATATCCTTGAGTGCGTCCATGTAGCTATCGAGTTCATAGTTCAGACAGCATTTTAGTTTCCCGCATTGCCCAGCCAATTTAAGCGTGTTGAGAGACAGATTTTGATAACGGGCAGCTGCCGTTGAGACGGTTTTAAAATCAGTGAGCCACGTGGAGCAGCAAAGCTCGCGGCCACAGGAACCAATTCCGCCCAGACGACTCGCTTCCTGCCGCATGCCGATTTGACGCATTTCTATGCGTATCCTAAATGTTTCCGCCATGCGTTTGATCAGCTCGCGGAAATCGACACGGCCCTCGGCAGTATAGTAAAAGGTGGCCTTAGTTTTGTCACCCTGGTAGTCCACGTCACTGATCTTCATGGATAGCCCCAGTCCCAATGCCAGTTTTCTGGCAGAATGCATGGTCTCCCATTCCAGTTCCTTAGCTGCCTGCCACTTCGCAATGTCCGCATCGGTGCCTTTGCGATAGATTTTCTTTGTGATATTGTCCATGTTCGCGCGACTTTTCTTGATCTGCAAACGGACCAGTTCACCTGTCAAAGAAACGTGGCCGATATCGTAGCCTCCAGAGGCAGATTCGACGGCGACAATTTCACCCATTTCCAGGTATAAGTTATCGGTATTGATAAAGAAATCTTTGCGCGATCCTTTAAATCTTACTTCTACAATATTAAAAGGTTTATAATTTGCTGGCATGTCCATATGACTCAGCCAGTCGTGTACGTCCAATTTATTACATCCGCTCGTCATGCAAGCGCCATTGTTCTGGCAACCTGCGGGTGTGGACTGTGTGCCACAACCTCCGCCGGATGAACATCCGTTACATCCCATAATTTTTATTTTATATAATAGTGTCCGCCATAGCGCGGATCGTTTGGTACTTTAATATTAAAACCAATTGCAAAGATAAATCTAAAAACAATAACTTGGCGTTTGCATTCCTTTCGATTCTATAATAACAATTCTCCAGCAGCTCAATACTGGCATCCAACTGCTCTATAGAATAAAGAGACGAAAATTTTTCGACAAATTCCCTTGCCGTCTGAGGCAGGGTGCTCAATTGGCCAAGTCCTTCTTTATGCAGAATTACCTGGCGCATCATACTAAGTGCATACTGCACTAAGCTCTTTTGATTTTCCCTTCCGAGGGGAGCGAGGTCGTTTTCGCAAAGATTGATCAGTGATTTGCCCGAGTCAGTAGCGCAATACCTCAACCATTGTACGAAAAGATCAAATTGATCATCGGATGCTTCCTGAGCCAGACTGATACCCGACGCGAGATCCCCTTCACACATAAGTGCCACTTCTTGTGCCCGATCTGGTGATAATGTAAATTCCTCCTGCAGGTAAGCTGCAATTTCGTGTGCGTTCAGTCTTGGAACGGGAATTAGCTGCATTCTGGACAATAGCGTAGGCAACAGGCGATCCCGATTTTCAGCAACAAAAATAAATAGCGTATTTGGTGGCGGTTCTTCTATAAGCTTTAATAAGGCGTTACCCTGCTTGTCGAGATATTCAGGCAGCCACATAATCAAAACCTTGAATTCCGACTCAAAAGGTTTTAGGGCTATCTTTTTTATAATCTGATGAACCTCCGCTATATTGATGTTGGCCTGTTTTTTATCTTCCTCACATTGTTTTCGCCAATAATTAAAGTCCAGAAAGGGATTTGCAAAAAGGGCTTCCCGCCACTCAACTAAAAATGCCTCCGAAATCTCCTTTTCTTTGGTCGGAAAGAAAGGAAAGGAAAAATGAAGATCCGGGTGAATAAGCTTTTGGTATTTTCGGCAAGAGCTACATGTCCCACAACTATCGTCTTCCCCTCTGTCCAGGCAACAAATATATTGGGCATAAGCAATGGCCAATGCAATGCCTCCATTACCCGACGGACCCAGCAACAGTTGGGCATGGCTTATCCTCTTGTTTTTTACCATTTGGATGAGCCTTTGTTTAAGTTCGTGGTGTCCTGTAATTTCTTGAAATTGCATTAAGGCAAATCTAATGAAAAAAGGACATTAAATTAGATCGGCATTAAATTAATATTTTTTTTGTGGGAATCTAAAATAAATTTGTTAGATTTAGCGAGTTATTTGGAAAGCATTTCTGCAAGTATAAACCAAATTTTTATAGAATGTGCAAAAATAGAAAAAGGGGGAAGGAGTGGTCATTCTGAGCTTTCTTTTGTAGGCTAAATGATTGATTTTAAATGAATTGAATATTATTTACTCTTTTAGTTTTTTTGGTGGAAAATTATTGCCATCTTCGTTTTACGGGAAAGTTATCCACAAATTTTGATCATTACTTGTAAATCAACTTATTAAAAAACAACGAATGGAAAAAACGAGTGTCAGTATCTGGAACAGCTGTCTTCAAATCATAAAAGACAACATTCCGGCGCAAAGTTATAAGACATGGTTCGAGCCTGTGAAAGCAGTTCGATTGGAAGGAAGCGTTTTGACTATTCAGGTTCCGAGTTTGTTTTTTTACGAATGGTTGGAAGAACATTATGTGGGTTTGCTACGGAAAACAATCAAGAAGCATCTGGGAGAAAACGGGAGGCTGGAGTACAATATTGTGGTCGAGAAATCATCGACAAGCAACCCTTATACGACCAATATTCCTTCGACGGGCAACGGAGCTGAGGGTAAACGCCAGTCAATGCCGGTCCCAGTGTCCTTAAATAAGGACATTAAAAATCCATTTGTCATCCCCGGACTTAAAAAGCTACAAGTAGATCCCCAACTCAATCAGCAGTACACTTTTGACAATTTTATCGAAGGAGAATGTAATCGTCTGGCGCGGTCTGCGGGATTTGCAGTTGCTGCCAAGCCAGGAGGGACATCTTTCAATCCACTGATGATTTATGGTGGAGTAGGACTCGGGAAAACCCACCTTGTGCAGGCTATAGGCAATGAAATCAAGCAAAAATTGCCGGACAAATTGGTGATCTACGTTTCCTGCGAAAAGTTTTGCCAGCAATTTGTCGACTCGCTGAAGAACAACACCATCAATGATTTCGTCAATTTCTACCAGGCGATGGATGTTATTATTATGGACGATGTGCATAATTTCGCAGGGAAAGAGCGTACACAGGATATTTTCTTCCATATTTTCAATCACTTGCATCAGGCAGGAAAGCAGGTGATCCTGACTTCTGACAAGGCACCAAAGGATCTTGCCGGTCTGGAAGAGCGCCTTTTAAGCCGATTTAAGTGGGGCCTGTCCGCAGATATGCAGATTCCGGATCTGGAAACCCGGATGGCAATTCTCAAGAAGAAAATGTACAGCGACGGCATAGAGTTGCCTGAGAACGTCATTGAATATGTGGCCCACCAGATCGATAATAGCGTAAGAGAGCTCGAAGGAGCCATGGTTTCTCTGCTTGCGCAGGCGACACTAAATAAAAAGGAGATCGACTTGAGCCTCGCCAGATCTATGCTGAAAAATTTCATCAAGCACTCCAGTAAGGAGATTTCTATGGAATTCATCCAGAAGCTTGTTTGTGATTATTTCGAAGTTCCTGTAGAGATGGTCAAATCAAAAATACGCAAACGAGAAATCGTACAGGCCCGCCAAATTTCTATGTACCTGGCCAAGAATCATACAAAGACATCCCTGAAGTCTATTGGTGCCTTCTTCGGCGGCCGAGACCATTCGACGGTCATTTATGCTTGTCAAACAGTGGAAGATTTGATTGAAACGGACAAAAAATTCAAGTCATACGTCCAGGATATTCAAAAGAAACTCCGCTCAAATTGACCCGGAAACCAAAGAATGCGCACTAAGGGGCGCATTTTCTTCAATTCTCGGAAAAAAGCGAAAAATAATTCACTAACTGTTTGATAGTTAAAGGAAGTTTCCTATCTTTGCCGTCCCTTTTGGGGAAGTTATGTCTTGAGCGAAGCCCTACTGCTTCGATGGACAATTTAAATTAATATATTAACATGTCAGGAATTATTGGTAAAAAAGTAGGAATGACCAGCATTTTTGACGCAGACGGAAGGAATATTCCTTGCACTGTGATTCAAGCTGGCCCGTGCGTGGTAACGCAGATACGTACGGAGGAAAAGGATGGCTATTCCGCTGTTCAACTCGCTTATGATGATAAGAAAGAGAAGAACACT
>CAYNZH010000050.1:0-11030 GCA_964401685.1 uncultured Sphingobacteriaceae bacterium | reverse complement strand
AACTTAACAATATTTGCTATTTTTGCAAACAACACTTTGCAAAATGGAAAAAATCGTACTCAAATCCGCTTTTTTAACGGAACAAGCGAATATTACACATGTTCGGCAACTCTACCACGAGATTGATTGGACGGATCGATTGGTCGGGATTTTGGGTGCAAGAGGGACGGGAAAAACAACCTTACTCCTCCAACGCATACAATTGGCTTTTCCAGCGGATCAAGGGGCGTTGTATATTTCTATGGATGACATCTACTTTGCCTCAAATAGCCTTCTTGATCTGGTGGAAACATTTAGATCAAAGGGAGGAAAAATCTTGTTCATCGACGAAGTGCATAAATATCCAGGTTGGGCGAGAGAAATCAAGAATATCTATGATACCTACAAGGATCTCCACATCGTATTTACAGGATCGTCGGTCATCGACATTTACAGGCAAGAAGCCGATCTGAGCCGACGAGCAGTATTTTACGAACTATCAGGTCTTTCATTCAGGGAGTATTTACGCTTTGAAGGTGTTTTTTTGGCGGAAATACTTTGCTTGGAAGACATTCTCCAACATCACACCCCGATCGCATTGAAGATGACGAAAGCATTTCGTCCAATGCAATATTTTGAGGCGTACCTCAACCACGGTTATTACCCTTTTTATAAGGAAAATCTGCGCACTTATTTTATGCGTGTAGAACAGGTTATTCGATTGATTGTCGAAACAGAACTTCGCTTTGTGGATGGGTTTGATATTAATAACTCGAATAAAGTGATACAACTGTTGGCAATTTTAGCCGAAAACGTCCCTTTCAAACCAAATATCAGCAAATTGAGTGGCAAAATAGGAATCAGCAGACAAACCGTGGTCCAGTACCTCCATTATTTGGAAAAAGCCAGGTTAATCAATACATTACATGCTACCGGAGCCAGCATCAGCACGTTACAGAAGCCTGATAAAGTCTATCTGGAAAACCCGAACCTCCACCATGCCCTAACTACCGGAGAATGCAATCGAGGCAGCTTAAGAGAGTCATTTCTACTCAATCAACTTAAAAATGCCAAGCACGAAGTTTCTCTACCTCCTAAGGGAGATTTTCTGATCGATCGAAAAATTAGCATCGAAGTCGGAGGAAAAAACAAAGGGGGAAAACAACTTTCCGGGATCGATCAGGCCTTTATTGCAGCGGACGATCTCGAAGTGGGTATAGGCAACAAAATCCCCCTTTGGATGTTCGGGATGCTTTATTGAGACATTAAAGCTACAATTCCTGTCCGCTTTCGAACAGAAAGTGTTCGATTTTGAACACACAGCAACGTATAGGCAAAGTCAATAACCTGAAAATTAACCAGATATGTAATTGGCGTGGTAAGTGTCGATAAAAACTAAAACCGATTTTACCATGGTAAAAAATTATATAAAGGCCGCGTGGCGAAGTATCCGGAAAAACAAACTTTACACATTCATCAATCTTTTGGGGCTGACCACAGGAATCGTATCCTGCTTATTGATTGGTCTTTACATCTGGAACGAACTGAGTTTTGACCGTTTTCATGACAATGCAGATCGGATCGCCAAAGTATATATGGAATATCAGTTTGCAGGGACAAATGTCCAGACAGATGTTACCGGATCGAAGGTGGGACCGCAGTTTCAGCGAATGTTCCCCCAGATTGAGGAATTTGTGCGTGTGGATAAATATAGCTATTCGGTGTCAAATGAGACGCATACCTTCGAGGAATCAGGAGTTTTACATGTAGACGCACCGTTCTTTGAGGTGTTCTCTTTTCCGTTATTGCAGGGCAATCCTGAGACAGCGTTAGCCGAGCCTTATTCGGTGGTTCTAACGCCCGCAACTGCGGAAAAATACTTCGGAGATGAAAATCCGGTCGGCCAATTTCTGCGGCTGAACGGGGGCGAACAGCCCTACGCCGTCACGGGGATCGCGGCCGCTCCCCCGCTCAATTCGCAAGTTCAATACGACCTGCTGATTTCCTTCAATACCCTGACGGCAGCCCAGGAGGAGCAGTGGAAACAGGCTAATTACCATACCTATCTCCTTTTAAATGAGGGTTCTGATCTAAGATCTTTGGATCTGCAGATCAAAGAGTACATGAAGGCTGTGAGCGTGAATGAGATCGGTATGCCGGCGGATGGCAATGATTATTGGACCTATCATTTAGAGCCCCTGATTGGTCAGCATCTAAATTCAGCCGTGTCCAATAGTTTCGTGCCGAATGGCAATATGTCCTATATCTATGCGCTAGGATTGATTGCCTTGATGATTCTGCTGATCGCCTGTGTGAATTATATCAATATGACCACCGCCCAATCCGTGCGCAGAAGTACGGAAATCGGTATCAGGAAAGTCATGGGCGCAGGCAAAGATCAGCTGTGGAGCCAGTTTTTAGGCGAATCCCTCCTCCTCGCCCTGCTCGCGGCGATGATCGCGCTCGCATTGAGCTTTGCTGCTCTTCCCCTATTCAATCAGCTGACGGGCAGAGACTTTTCTTTCATCCACTTGTTGAGCCCTCAAGTGCTTATTGGTCTCGTTGTATTGGCTGTATTCATTGCGGTGACTGCTGGCTCCTATCCGGCGATAGTTCTTAGCAGTACGAATCTCGTGGCCATCTTGAAGTCCGGCGTGCGAGTCTCAAGTTCGGGAGGTTTGCTACGTAAATCTTTGATTACCTTCCAGTTCAGTATAGCTATCTTTCTGCTAGCAGCGACATTGATTATCGGGCAACAAATATCATTTATTCAGAAAAAAGAACTGGGTTATGACCGGGAACAGGTCGTCGTACTACCAGTGGATGCACAGACTCGGTCACAGTATGATTTATTAAAAGCTGCCTTTGAAAGGACACCCGGTGTACTAAGCATTACGGGGGCTTACGAAGATCCAACATCCATAGGATGGGGGGACGGTATCCGTGCGGACGGCGAAGGCGGTCCAAAGGACTTGACCCTGAATGCCACCCCGGTGGATCTCGATTATCTGGAGACCATGGGTATGGAATTGGCCGCTGGCCGAGACTTCCTGGAGAGCGATCTTTCGCTGCAGATTACAGATAACAATTATGAGAACTACCGGGCCAGTTTCATGCTAAATGAAAAAGCGGTACGTGATCTGGGCTGGACCACAGAGGAAGCAGTCGGACGAACAATCCACAGAGGCGTTCCGGGTACGGTGGTGGGAGTGGTTCGCGACTTCCATTTTGAATCCCTACACACTCCGATCGGACCCCTCCTGATCTTCCTTGACAAGAATTCCATTCGGCAAATGTTTGTGAAAATCGATGGTTCCCAGACGGCGGATGTACTCAAATCCCTGGAATCAGCCTGGAGTGCGCGCGTCGGACACCGCCCTTTTGATTATCATTTCATGGATGAAGATTTTGATGCACTTTACCAGGCAGAGCAGCGCATCAGCGGGTTATTCTCGTTGTTTGCGGGGATTGCTGTGGTCCTCGCCTGCCTCGGATTGTTCGCCCTCGCGGCATTCACCACGGTTCAACGCACCAAAGAGATCGGCGTCCGCAAAATCTTGGGCGCAAGTGTGTCCAGAATCACCTTGATGTTTTCCACCGAGTTCCTGATCCTTGTCGGCATCGCCATCCTCCTTGCTTCCCCCTTGGCGTGGTGGGCGGGCAGTGAATGGCTAGCAAATTATGCCTACCGAATCGAAGTGAATTGGTGGATATTTGCTGTAGCCGGCGCGACCGCAGTCCTCATTGCTCTGGTTGCAGTAGGGTATCATGTATTGAGGGCTGCAGTGGCCAATCCGGTGGATTCGCTGAGGAATGAGTAATAATAGAAAATTATGTTCAAAAATAACATCAAAGCCGCTTGGCGCAATCTCAGGCAAAACAATAGCACCGCATGGCTGAATATCAGCGGTTTGGCTGTGGCGATGGCTGCTGCCATCTTGATCCTGATGTGGGTGCAGAATGAACGCAGTTATGACAGCTACCATCAGCATGCGGATCAAATCCACTTGCTGGGAAGGCTAGATACAAACCGGATTGATATGGGCTATAGTGTTTTCAGTCCTTATCCAGCGATCGAGGCCATACAGCAGACTGTTCCGGGCGTGGAAATGATTGCTGTGGCTCAACCCTCCTTTTATAGTAGATCCGTGTTTGAAGCAAATGATCATAAATTTCATGAGAAAAACGCGCTGTATGTAGATAGTAACTGGACCAAAATCTTTGATTATGAGGTATTGGAAGGTAGTGTTTCAGCATTTGAGCGAACTCCTTACAGCATACTACTCACTGCATCGAAGGCAAGACAGTACTTTGGTACGGCATCTGCACTCTCTCAGACCGTTCTTATTGAT
The DNA here is from genome assembly GCA_964401685.1 of uncultured Sphingobacteriaceae bacterium. Taxonomy (GTDB): domain Bacteria; phylum Bacteroidota; class Bacteroidia; order Sphingobacteriales; family Sphingobacteriaceae; genus DASRQK01. Next base: position 6,699 of record CAYNZH010000050.1, on the reverse strand, counting down.
TCGGTACCACATCAGGTGGCAGGCGTGATCGCGGATATCCCTCCAAATTCTTCTTTTCAGCAAGATATACTGATAACCAACCATATTACACTAAACAACGAACGAGATTTATCGTATTGGGGCATGCATTCCCAATTATTATTTATCAAAATGACCGCGGGCGTGCAGATCTCGCAAGCGGAGAAAGATATCACCGCTATCTTTGATGTACATCAACCTTGGACAGCAGGAACCTCTCAGGTAAGTCGTTTTATCCCCCTGACAGGCATTCATTTTCAGAAAAGTCTGGATGACCAATTGATCCCAAAAGGAAATCCCCAAAATATCCGGATATTCTCATTGCTCGCCGGACTGCTGCTGATCACGGCTTCGATCAATTTTGTCAATCTTTCTATTGCCCGTGTCGGAGTGAGACTGAAAGAAATAGGAATTCGGAAGATCATAGGTGCTGCCAAAAAACAATTATTTCTTCAAGTGCTCGCCGAAACGGCGCTGTCGGTGATGTTGGCTCTTGCGTTGGCCATCCTACTGACCTTCGTCGCTCTGCCCCATTTTAATCGCTTCACGGAACGGAGTTTTGGATTGGATCCGAGTAACGGGGTGCTATGGTTACTGGTAGGTGGGATTTTCAGTTTGGTTCTCGTGTTGACGGGGATTTACCCGGCGCTGGTTCTGACTCGATTGAAACCGGTGGTTTTGCTCAAAAATCAGGGTTTATCCGGCATGAGCCGCTTGAGCTTCCGTAGAGTTCTGGTAGGAGCCCAATTGACTTTAGCTATTTTTATGTTAATTGGCGTATTGGTCATCCACCGGCAATTCTCCTTCATACAGAAGGAGGTGTCAGGATATCAGAAAGAACAGCTATTTACGGTGTTGGCACCCTCACCGAAAGAGGTCGTCCGGGCTAACGATCCCGCTGCTGTAGGACGGTTGACTAGTAGCTTGCAAACCCTAAAAACAGAATTGTTAGCCAGTAGTGCGGTCATGGCGGTATCTAAGGTAAATGGAGTTTCGATGTTGGATGATGGGAATGTCTATCCATCTGACATCAGGTGGGGAGGCTACGAGCCATTGGAGCCGGGACCGGACATGGTCAATATCTGGGTTGATGAAGACTACATCAAGGTTTCAGGCCTGAAGATCAAATCCGGGCGTTGGTTTGATCCAACGAATGTCTCGGATAAAAACAATATCATCCTAAACGAAACAGCCGTCCGGGAGTTTGGTCTGGAAGAGCCCGTCATCGGTACGACTTATTCAGGCGGTATACCGACACATTCCGATGGAGGTGTAGTTATCGGCGTTGTGGAGGATTTTTATCATAAAAATCTTCGTGACAAAATTGATCCGGTCATCATCTCTTTGGATCCCTTCATGGGGCACCTCTTCCTAGTCAAAGCGTATGGAGGGCAGATCAGCCGGGCCATTGCCGATACGGAAGCTATTTGGAAATCCCGCTTTCCGGATGAAGCATTTTCGTATACCTTTTTGGATGAAGAGTTTGACCGTCTCTACAAGGAAGACCGCAAGGCACTCTCCTTCAGTATGGTGATTGGCGGTCTAAGCATCCTGATCGCCTGCCTGGGTCTGCTGGGGATGGTTATTTCTTCAACCCAACTAAGGGTGAAAGAAATCGGCATTCGTAAGGTCCTGGGTGCCTCCGTGCAGGGTATCACAGCGCTGTTATCGCGAGATTTTGTGCGGCTGGTGCTGATCGCCGTGGTCGTTGCTACCCCTGCTGCCTGGTGGGCCATGAACAAATGGCTTCAGAATTACGCCTACCATATTGAGCTGCAATGGTGGATGTTTGCCGGCGCTGGGCTGGCGGTGCTGCTGATTGCGTTGATGACCGTGAGCTGGCAAGCGGTGAGGGCCGCAGTAGCCAATCCGGTGGATTCGCTGAGGGATGAATAGCGGGCTCATAACCCACTTTCTAATCATGTAAATTAAAACAGATGATCAAAAACTATTTTAAAGCTGCTTTTCGAAGTTTCAGAAGAGATCGAAGCTACACCATCATTAGCATTTTCGGTCTGGCTACAGCTTTAGCGATTTGCTTGCTGACGGTAGCTTACGCTCGGTACGAGTTGTCATTTGACAAACACATCCCAAACAGTGAACAGATCTACCGCATAGTTAGTGAAAATCAGCTCTCCGATGTGGAACGTTTCACTGCTATGGCTCCGCGTGCATTAGGGGAAACATTAAAGGAAGCATTTCCAGAGGTCCTTGGAGTAACCGAGTTTTCTCCCTTTACAGGGGAGTCGAATGTTTTCCAAGTCAACGGCAATACTTATTCTGCGAAGCGTACCCGCATAGATAAAAGCTTTTTCTCTGTTTTTGACCTTCCTTTGCTGGAGGGCAATATACAGACACTGAATCCAGAGAACGCCGTTATCATATCAGAAAGTGCCGCTAAAGCATTGTTTCCTGAGGGTCATGCCGTGGGATCGATGTTCGGAAGCGAATCCATTGTTGGTGCAGTCATAAAGGATCTTCCACAGCACACGCATTTCCAAGCCGAAGTCTTTTATCTCGAGCACCCTCAAGACAAAGGGAAGATAGATGCGACCATCAACCGGATAAGCGCGCAATATATCCGATTGAAAGCAGGCACATCCATTCAGGATTTTAGTGAAAAGACTCATCGATTTCTAAAGGAAAACTACGCAATGAGCGATCGAAGTCGCTTTGTGTTTTTGCCGCTTACCGATATCCATCTGCGTTCCTCGTACATTTCTAATTTAGCACCTATACAACATGACATCAGATTTGTATATCTCCTGGTAGCACTCGCTGCACTTATCCTGATCATCTCCTGCATCAACTATATAAACTTGCTTACGGCCAGGTATATAGAGAAATTTAAAGAATTGGGAATCCGCCAGATAATGGGCGCAAATAAAATGCAAATAGCCGTGCAAATGTTTATTGAGTCCTTTTCCATGTTTTGCATTGCAATTGTATGCGCATGTGTACTAGGCGCTCTTGCCTGGCCTCATTTCAGTCAATTTTTTCATATATCATCCTATGAAGGATATTTATGGAATTCACCAAACATTCTTTCCCTGATAGCTTTAGCTATTATAAGCGCCCTATTTGCTAGTATTTTCCCGGTCATGACTCTGCTGCGTAGGACACCAACGGAAATGGTCAGGGACAAACTACAAGAGATCACGCTCACATTCGGCCCGAGAAAGACCCTTATTATAGTCCAATCTGCTGTGACTATTATCCTGGTCGTAGCCACCTTAGTGATGCATCGGCAACTGCATTTTATGACCAATCGATCAATGGGTTTCGAACCAAACCATTTGATCGCTTTGAATCCCGTATATGAACGGCAAAACGCATTAAAGCAACAACTATTACAACTTTCATCCGTTTCTAATGTGTCATTTGCTAATGCACAAGTGGGGAAAGGATATCAGGCCAAGGGTTCCGGAATAAATCCCGATAATCCAGAGGAGAAATTTGACTATGGATTTGTAAATGCAGATTTAGATTTCATGGAGACCATGAAGCTAAAGCTCGAGATGGGACGCTACTTTGACTCCACGTTCGGTAGTGATTTTTCCCCTGATTCTGTAATTTCTACTACTAGCAATTATGTCATTACCGCAAGTACAGCCAAGAAACTCGGGATACATTCAATCGACACGATACTCACCAAAGGATTACAGGGCAAAATAATAGGAATCATCCAGGATTTTAGGATGACCTCCTTTAAAAATGAAGGGCCTATGGTATTTCTAAGCCTCTCTGACGAGCCATCCGGATCGCCGTATGTGCGAATCGACAGCCATAATATCCCGGAGACCGTGGCTGCGATTGAAAATGTATGGAAAGAAATTCTGCCCGATGAACCTTTTGAATTTCATTTTATAGATGAACAGATTCAGCAGATGTATGAAAACGAACGCAGTTTGGCACAATTATTCAATCTCTTCTCTATATTGGCTATCTTCATTTCCGGTCTGGGATTATTTAGCATCTCCGCCCTCATCGTAAAATATAAGACCAAAGAGATCGGAATCCGGAAAGTTCTAGGAGCCACTTTGTGGGATATTTCCAGTTTATTCAATTGGAATTTCCTGAAGTTAACTTTCCTGGCGGCCCTCGTTGCAGTTCCTACAGCCTGGTGGCTTATGAAACGTTGGCTTGAGAACTACCCCTATCGTATCGAAGTCAGTTGGTGGATATTGGCCATTTCAGTGCTGGCTGCAGTTGCAATCACCTTTGTGACCGTGAGCTGGCAAGCGGTGAGGGCCGCAGTAGCCAATCCGGTGGATTCGCTGAGGGATGAATAAAACGATCCTATCTAGGAAATATACGAAAAAATATTGATTTTTCAAAAATATAATGAATTATGATCAGAAATTACTTCAAAACGGCATGGCGGACCCTCAGTAGTAACCTCACTTACTCGGTTACCAATATGATTGGCCTTACTTTGGGCCTGACCGTGGTGATGCTGATCGGAACCCGCGTATTGGACGAATTGTCTTATGATCAGCATTGGACACAGAAGGACGAAATATACCGCTTTAAGACGACTTATCACGCTCCACACAGCATGCAAAACACGATTAACGGCGCACCTACGGGAATGGCACAAGTGCTGACTGACGATTTCCCGGAGGTTATCGGGCAGACACATATCGCCGAACTTTCTGGTTCCAAACTGATGCTGGATTCGCTGGTCGGACGTTATGCCGAATTGTCAATTCTCGAATCGGATACCGGATTTTTCAACCTATTTGACAGCCAAAGTATCGTTGGAAATCCCAAACAGATTGCACCGGGCATCAAAAATCTGGCGATCACCGAAAGTATTCACAAACGTTTATTTGATGGGGAAGATGTGGTGGGGAGGACGTTTTATACCATTCCAGAATATGGTGAACCAGAGCCCTATCTGATACATGCGGTTATTCATGATCTCCCTCACAACACACATCTCAAAGCCGATGCTATTTTAATCTCGCCTGAAATCCCTGTTTTTGAGCCTAATCGCGCCGGTGGTTTCGACAATCAATATATGCTGATCAAGGCAGATACCGATACTGCAGCGTTGACGGCGAAAATCAACACCTGGTATAAACAAAAAATTTCACCGGATACGGAGCAGACAAATACGTTTGCCTTACAGTCTGTCAAAGATATACACCTGCGAACCATTACTGGCTGGGATGGACCGATGCGTGACCTCTATCTGCTCACCGGGATTGGCGTGCTCATCCTAATTTTGATTTCCATCAATTATATCAATTTGACCTTTGCGCATGCCGTCAAACGCACCTTGGAATCTGGGGTCCGCAAGGTTCTTGGGGCCAAACGCATGCATTTTTTCTTGCAAATGGGTGCAGAAAGCCTGATGCTTTTCACAAGCTCTCTCCTATTGGCGTATATTCTGTATATGCTCTGCCTTCCGGCGTTTGAAACCTTTTTAGATCAAAAACTGACGTTGGGCTTCCATCATTCTCTCAAATTGTTTAGTGGCCTATTTATTTCTTGGTTAATTTTGGGATTGATTTGCAGCGTATTTCCGGCTCTTGCTATATCGAAAACAAAGGTTTCACAAGGGTTGAAAAGGCAGTTGTCCGTGCTGAGCTTGCCCATGAATACGGGTTTTACTAAAGGGTTGGTGACCCTGCAGTTTAGCATCGCGATGATTGTAGTTATCTGTATGTTAACCATTGGCGCGCAGCTTCGCTACATGCAAACCAAAGATCTGGGTTACGATCCGGAAAATTTGCTGACCGTGGACTTCTCCAACTGGGAGGGCAAAGGCCTGGTATTCAAGGAAAGTCTCTTGCAGCAACCCAGCATACGTTCAGCGAGTCTAACTCAATGGAGTCCATTTGTGGGTTCGGTCGATATTTACCCTTTCAAAGATCCGGCAGACCCCGATAATCCTGACAAAAGCCAGGTGTTGATCGCCATCACCGCCGACTTTGACTTTGTAGAGACAATCGGTCTCCGAATATTAGAAGGTCGCCCCTTGAATTCTGATTATGCTGGGGATGCAAACAACCGGATTGCAAACAACATTCTGATCTCCGAGTCCGGAGAAGAAAATCTAAATCTTGGCTTAGACACATCCCTTTCCGAGTCAGTTGTCGCATCCGAGTTAAATTTCACCGCAGTGGGGATTATTCAAGATTTCCATGCGGCGAGCCTGAAACATCCTATCGCAAACATTTCAGTCGCGGCTTTTTCAAATTCCGATATTGAAAGCCCATATTTTCAGGGAGTCCTGTTGCTTCGTGCCGAAACGGGCAAAGAACAAGAAGCGCTTGCATCGATATCTACCCTATGGAACGAATTTTTCCCCGGCCGCATTCTCCCGAGGGTAAATTGGCTGGAAGACCAACTCCGGGAGCAATATCTTGCTGAACAAAAGCAATTTCAACAATTGGTATTTTTCGGTGTCATCAGCATGCTGATCGCTTTATTAGGGGTATTTGGCCTGGCCATTTATACCATAGAAAGGAAAGTAAAAGAAATCGGAATTCGGAAAGTCCTGGGAGCATCAGTCAGATCTATTGTCTCGCTGCTGTCGGTTTCATTTGTTGGACCTGTGTTACTTTCCACAGTCCTGGCATTTCCCCTCGCCTGGTGGTTTATGCATCATTGGTTGGAAAATTTTGCTTACAAAATCGCAATGCCCGTACAATTATTCGTTCTGACCGGTGT
>CAYNZH010000049.1:0-11582 GCA_964401685.1 uncultured Sphingobacteriaceae bacterium | reverse complement strand
GAAGACAAAGCAGATGAATATCCGGCCAATCTGTCCGGAGGACAGAAACAACGGGTGGCGATTGCGCGGACTCTGGCCAACAATCCCAAAGTTCTTTTGTGTGACGAAGCGACAAGCGCGCTGGATCCGGCCACGACCCGTTCCATACTCGCGCTACTTAAAGATATAAATCGCCGACTCGGTATCACGATACTGCTGATCACGCACGAAATGGATGTGGTAAAAGCGATTTGCGACGAGGTCGCAGTCATCAGCCAAGGCCAAATGGTCGAACAAGGCATAGTTAGCGACGTGTTTTCCCATCCGAAGACAGCGCTTGCAAAGCATTTCATCGCCTCAGCCCTGCACGTGGAAATCCCGGATCTCTATAAAGAACGCATGAAAGCAGAATACGCTGAGGGCTTGCAGCCTTTTCTCCGGCTGGAAATTTCGAGCCAATCCGCGAGTACGCCCGTTCTTTCAAATATGTCCCGGCAAATTGGTGTCGACTTTCAGATTATAAGCTCGCAGCTAGACCACGTGGGCGGCATACAATTTGGCATTATGCTCGTTGTCCTTTTCGGAAATCCAGACCGGTGGGCGGACGCTATCGCATTTTTTGAATCAAATCAAATCAAAGTAACATCATTGGGTTATGTCTGAAGCCATGTTATCACTTTTGGTCAAAGGAACTTGGGAAACCATAGTCATGACTTTTCTTTCCGGATTGTTCGGATTTATCATGGGATTGCCCACAGGAATTCTTTTGTTTTTGACCAGGGAAAATCAGCTGATGGAAAACCGCTTGCTCAATCGGGCAGTATCTGTGGTGGTCAATATTTTCCGGGCCATTCCATTTATCATCCTGATTGTTTGGATGATACCATTTACCCGAATGCTGGTCGGTACGTCAATTGGGGTGCAGGCCGCGTTGGTACCGCTAAGTATAGGTGCGGCGCCGTTCATCGCTAGGCTGGTCGAAAACAGTTTATTGGAAGTCCCTAGCGGACTCATCGAAGCTGCCAGAGCCCTGGGTGCGCGACCCATGCAGATCGTACGCAAGGTGTTGCTGCCAGAAGCGCTCCCATCCATCATCAACGGAGCCAGCATCACACTTATCGCACTAGTCGGATACTCCGCTATGGGCGGCGCGGTAGGTGCAGGCGGACTCGGCCAGATCGGCTACCAATACGGGTATGTGGGCTATGATGTCGTCGTCATGAATACCGTTCTGGTGCTGCTCGTACTGTTTGTGTTCCTCATTCAGTGGGTTGGCGACTACTTTTCCAAAAAAATGGATCACCGGTAGGGGGTAGGAAAAAATGGGCCTATCTTTACAATATACGAAAAATTTTCATAACTTTAAAATATGATTAATAAAAACACCCTCTTTTCTTTGCTTTGCTTGGCATTAATTGCTGTTTTTATAGCCAGTTGTGGCAATACTTCCCGCAAGGATGATCCGAATTACATCAAAGTTGGTGTGCAATCCGGTCCTGAGCTGGCCCTGGCAGAGGCTGCGAAAAAAGTCGCCGCGGAAAAGTTCGGGCTGGAAGTCGAATTAATTGCTTTCAATGATTATGTACTTCCAAATGAAGCGCTTCACCAGGGGGACATCGATGCAAATGTATTTCAGAATAAACCCTATTTGGACGTTCAGTCCGCGCAGAGAGGATATGACTTTGAGATCGTGGGAAACACTTTTGTTTTTCCATTGGCAGGTTATTCGCGGAAAATCAGTAGCCTGGATGAGCTGGAAAACGGCAGCACGATCCTGATTCCCAATGATGCAACAAATGGGGGTCGCGCCTTGCTATTGATGGCCGATGTAGGTCTTATAAATCTAAAAAGCGACGTAGGTCTGCTTCCCACGGTCAACGATATTGTTTCCAATCCGCGCAATCTGAAAATCATGGAGTTGGAAGCGCCGCAACTGCCCCGCGCATTGGACGACAGGAATGTCACTGTAGCAATCATCAACAATACGTTTGCCAGCCCCATCGGCTTGAACGCGACGACAGACGGTATCTTTGTCGAAGACAAGGACTCACCCTATGTCAATCTGGTTGTTGCGCGTAAGGACAATTACCAAGACGAAAAAATCAAAAAATTTGTTCAGGCCTACCAGTCAGATGAAGTGGCTGCCGCTGCCGAAAGGGAGTTTAAAGGCGGCGCAATCAAAGGCTGGTAACAAACCCAACTCAACTATGAGAACCCTACTCCTTCTATTGCCCCTACTTTGGTCAAATATCCTTGCGCAGACAACCCTCGAGGACACCTCTCTGTCCGAAGGCCCACATATTTTCCTGCGAGAGAACAGATTTGAAGTCGTCTGGGTAGAAAATGGCCAAAAAAAATCCTTTCTGGATCGCGAAGGCAGTACGTCCCAGTTTGAAGAGAAATACGGTTTTGATCCCTATGCGCATTTTACCTTCGTCCAGAGCGATGCCTACACTGAGCATAGCGACTTTCAGGGAGTAGATAAGTTTGTTGCCCTCAGCGATATACATGGAAAGTATGACATATTTCACCACTTCCTCAAGCAGGAAGGGATCATCGATGGGCAAGATAATTGGAATTTCGGCACAGGCCATCTGATCATTCTCGGAGACATCATGGACCGGGGAGAGCAAGTCACAGAGGCGCTTTGGCTCACCTTCAAGCTGGAAATGCAAGCGCTGAAAGCCGGTGGCAGAGTGCATTACCTTTCAGGCAATCACGAAGCCATGGTGCTACAGGGAGATAACCGCTACATCCATAAAAAATACAACGAAGCTGCGGAGGTTCTAGGCGTCAGCCATGAAGAGTTATTCGGCAAGCACACGCTGCTTGGCCTTTGGCTCCGCAAACGTCCGGTGATGCTTGGGATCAACGACAATCTTCTCGTACACGCGGGCCTCTCGCCTGACTTTTTAGCAAAAAATTACCCTGTTGAAGAGGTCAATCAGATCTTTAGGGAGAAAATTTTCACAGAAACAGACAATGCATTCCGGGAAATTCCGGAACTGGGCTTGCTGGCTGGTAGTTCTGGCCCGATTTGGTACAGAGGCTATTTCAGAGGAGAGGACAATCCGACTGCGGTGCTGGATGCAGCACTAAAGCAGTATGGAAAATCCAGGGTCATTGTCGGTCATACCTCAGGAGACGAAGTACGGCCCATGCACGACGGTCGCTTGATTGCCATAGATTCGTACCTACAGTCAGGCGACTCGGGCGAAGTGCTACGCTTTGAAAACGGAACCTTCTACCGTTGTTTGATCAACGGCGAAAGAATCCTCCTTTATTAAAAGATAGCCCGTTTTCAGGAATTTTCAAACACTGCTTTGACCGCTGAAGCCACACGTTCCAGATCTTGTGCACTCAAATTGGAACCGGATGGCAGGCAAAGTCCTTTTTCAAATAACCTGGAACTCACCGAGTCGTCCTGTTTTCCATGATCGCCCTGCGTATTCTGCTCAGAATTTGCCGTGTAAAACGGGTAATGCTGGAAAACTGGCTGTAGATGCATAGGCTTCCAAAGTGGCCTGGATTCGATATTTTCGCTCTCCAAAGCAATGCGAACATCTTCCCGGTCGACGGAAGGATGATCGATCAGGATAGTCGTCAACCAGTAATTGGAGAAATAGTCATCTGTGGGCTCGGCAAGAAAACGGATTCCTTCGAGTTCTGCAAATGCGGCCTTGTAAAAAGCATTATTCGCTCGGCGGCTGTCTACGCGCTGCTGCAAAACCAACATTTGGCCTCGCCCTATGCCTGCGGAAACATTGCTCATGCGGTAATTATATCCGATCTGAGAATGCTGGTAATGTGGAGCTGCGTCTCGTGCCTGGGTCGCCAGGAAACGTGCTCTGGATGCCTCGCGCTCACTTTTCGCGACCAAGGCACCTCCTCCCGACGTTGTGATTATCTTATTTCCATTAAAGGAAAGTATCCCAAATTCACCGAAAGTCCCCGCAGCCTTGCCTTTATAACTCGAACCCAGCGCTTCAGCGGCATCTTCGATTACAGGAATCCGGTATTCTGAGGCAATCTTCAAAATTTCAGTCATCTGAGCGGGCATTCCGTAAAGATGGACCACGATGATCGCCTTTGGCTTCTTCCCGACAGTAGCCATGCGCCCCTCGATGGCGGCACGCAATGCCTGGGGATCCATATTCCAGGTGTCCGATTCGCTGTCAATAAAAACGGGGGTTGCCCCCTGATAGCGGATCGGATTTGCGGAAGCAGAAAACGTCATACTCTGGCAAAGAACTTCATCTCCCGCTTGCACACCGAGTTGAATCAAAGCCAGATGCAGTGCCGCCGTTCCCGAGCTCAAAGCCGCAACGTAAACATTTTGACCCAACCTTTGTTGGATATCATACTCAAACCCGTTTACATTGGGACCGAGGGGTGCAATCCAGTTTGTTTCAAATGCTTCCTTGACAAACTCAAACTCCTTTTCTCCCATGTGGGGGGAAGACAACCAAATTTTAGCGTTCATGTACATAAAATTGAAGTCCAAAGGTAATTAAAAATCCAAAACTCTTGGCAATTTCTTAATCTAGGTCAATGCGCAGGGCTTACATAACGCCTACCTTTGTTGAAACAAATAAAAAGGAGATGAAAATGAAAAAAATGAAAAAAGGATTGCTTGCAATCGCATTATTAATAACCACTGCAGCTTTTGCGACGGTAACTTTGTGGGAAAACGATAAAGCGCATTCCCAGTTACAATTTACGGTGACGCACCTTGGATTGAGTGACGTTTCTGGATTTTTCCATGATTTTGATGTCAAAATCCATGCAGAACAAGAAGATTTCAGCGATGCACGCTTTGAATTGACGGCTCAGGTTGCCTCATTGGACACTCGGGTAGAAGCGCGGGACAATCACCTAAAGAGCGCGGATTTTTTCGATGTAGAAACGTATCCTGAGTTGACTTATAAGAGTACTTCAATAGAAAAAGTTGGAGAAAATCAATACAAATTGACGGGTGATCTGGAGATGCACGGTATTCGTAAAGAGGTTACCATGGATCTTCTCTACAATGGCAGACTTGTCGATCCGGAAACGGGGACAGTAACGGTAGGATTTCAGCTCACCGGAACGCTGAATCGATCAGATTTTGAAATTGGAACCGATTTTCCAGTATCCCTCATCAGCGATGCGGTAAGGATTAAAGCTGATGGCGAATTTATTAAGCAATAGAAAAAAATGATGAAAAAAGTAAGCATTGGCAATACAGACCTACAGGTCGCGCCAATAAACTTGGGTGGGAACGTTTTCGGCTGGACGCTGGATGAGAAGCAATCGTTTGCCATTCTGGATAGATTTATAGCCTCTGGATTTGACTTTATCGACACCGCTGAAATGTACTCGTTTTGGGTAGACGGACAGGGTGGCGGGCAGTCAGAAACTATTTTGGGCAACTGGATGAAATCCCGTAGCAATCGGGAACAGATCGTCCTGGCGACCAAGGGGAGCGGTGCTACGGGCTTGCATCCCACCGATTCCAGTCGAAATCACATACTGAAATCCATAGACGGTTCGCTCCAAAGACTAAAGACAGACTACATTGATCTATATTACACGCATTATGACGACGAGAAAACCCCTGTGGAAGAGACGTTGGCCGCCTATGACGAGGCCATGAAAGCAGGGAAAATTCGTCATATTGCGGTATCGAACATTTCGCCGGAGCGACTGACTTCGTCAATGGAAGCCTCGGAAAAACTGGGTTTGCCCTCCTATCAGGCGATTCAACCACTATACAATCTCGTAGAGCGCCAGGGATTCGAGTCGGTTTATGCACCTCTGGCCGAAAAATACGGGATGAGTGTATTTCCCTATTCTGCCCTTGCTTCAGGTTTTCTATCCGGAAAATACCGCTCTGAAGCTGATTTTGGCAAAAGTGTACGCGGTGCCGGAGCGGGCAAATACCTAAATGAACGTGGCCTCTCGGTTCTCACCGCTTTAGATAAAATTGCAGCGAAGCATGGCGCGACGCAGACAACCATTGCTCTGGCGTGGTTACTGGCGCAGAAGAATGTCACTGCGCCGATCGTAAGTGCGACAAGTCTGGCGCAGCTTGAGGAGATTACAGCGGCAACCCGCCAGGAGCTGGATGGGGAAGATTTGTCCTTGCTAGACGAGGCAACCAAATAACAGCCCTACTCTAAGCCTTCCCACCAAGGCTCGAGTTCGGTATATCCGTCCAGGGACACCAACTGACCAATCTTTGGGGTCAGTAGATCAATGCCCTGGGCGGTAGCGGCGGCCCGGACCCGGATCAGCGGATCGTCCCAGGCATGATGGGCCAAGGGAAATTTCGCAGAGTGTACCGGGATCACATAACGGGCTCCCAAATCCTGAGCCGCCAGGGGAACTTCCTCGGGCATCATGTGAATATACTGCCACAGCTCATTATACTGCCCATTGTCCAAAAAAGCATAGTCCATGGGACCGTGTTCCTCCCCTATTTCTTTAAAGTGCTTGCCATACCCACTGTCGCCCCCGATGAAAATTTTCCTGGAACCCTTCAGGATAAAGGAGGACCAGAGGGTTTCGTTTCTCTTAAAAGTCCGGCCTGAAAAGTGCCGCGATGTTACCGAAGTAATATGCAGCCCACCAATCTGTGCCGACTCTCCCCAATAGAGTTCCGTGATTTGCGATGCAGGGTATCCCCACTTTTCCAGGTGTGCCCCTACTCCCAGTCCGGTGACTATATGGCCGACCTTGGATTTTATTCGCATAAATGTATTGTAGTCCAGATGGTCCCAATGATCATGAGTGATGACCAAGATGTCTATTTCAGGTATGTCGTCAACCGTATGTTCATACTCCCGGTCAAAAGCACGAATACTCACGCGGATGGGCGTTGCATACTTGCTAAAAACAGGATCGACCAGAACTCGCTGTCCATCCAGTTGCAAATAATAAGACGAATGCCCAAACCAAACAAAGGCATTTTGATGACGGGGTACACTGTGCAGGTCCGTGCGTACGACTGGCAACGGGCGCACCGGAATTTTCCTCTCGGTTTTTGTAAAAAAGAAATTCCTGAACATATCCCAGGTCGTAGTACCTTCAGCAAGAGCAGGTGTGTGTTCAATATTATCAAAAGCGCCGTCTTTGTAATTTGCTTTGGACTGCATAACCTGAAGGCGCTGCCCAGTTATTTTCGCACCAAAACGGGGGTGCTGCAGGTAGATCAGCGAGCCGACCAGTATCAGGAGAACGAGGATCAAGAGGATTTGCATCGTTTTTTTAAAAATTTTCATTTACTAAAGCTATTTCTTAATGAGGAAATAAAACTCAATTAACATAGGTTTCCCTTCTTTGCCAATACAAACCAAGGGTTTGATTATCCTCATTTTAACAGCAATAAAAAAGAGGGCTACAAAGTCGTCCCCACAACTGGGGCGACTTTTTTATAAAAATTGTGTGCATTTGCATCTAATTGCCTTGACTAATTCACAAAATAGCCTATATTTGCATCCTGAAAACCCCACGCCTAGGTGGTGGAACTGGTAGACACGCAGGACTTAAAATCCTGTTCCCGTTAAGGGAGTGCGGGTTCGATTCCCGCCCTAGGTACTCGAGCAGGAAAGGCTTTTATAGCTTTTCCTGTTCTTTTTTCCAGGCAATCATGCCGCCCTCCAAATTGTAAATTGCCTTAAAACCAAGCTCTTCCATCAGTTCGGCTGCTTTCATGCTCCGACCACCGCTACGGCAGTAAACAAGGACAGGCTTGTCTTTTGATAGGAGCTGGATTTTCTCTTTAAAATCAGGTTGATTGACGTTCATGTGTAGCGCGCCCGGCAGGTGCTCTTCGGAAAATTCGGCCTCAGTACGAACGTCGATGATCAGCGCATCCGTAGTGTCCAGTCCAGACACATCAACTTGACGGATAATATCCTGATTAGCTAACGTATCGGCGACGTGTTCTTTTGCGAGGGACGGTAAGATCATGAGTACGCAGACCGTAAGTGTCATTAATAATCGTTTCCTTTTCATAAAAATAATTCTTTAATTAAAACATAAATTCCCATAACAAAGACAAACCAACCGAATATGGTTTTAAGCTGAGGGCCTTTGATTTTACTACTCCAGCGGTTTCCTAAAAAAATCCCCGCGATCGCCAGTCCACTGAAAATGAGCAGTAGGGACCAGTGGATATCGAACCCTTGCTGGACATCGCCCAGAAAACCCAACAATGATTTGGCGGCAATAATAAAAAGTGAAGTTCCGACGGCACGACGCATTGGCATTTTCATAAGAAGCACCAGTGTCGGTATGATCAGAAAACCACCCCCAGCTCCGACAAGACCGGTCAAAACGCCGACCAAAGCACCTTCCAGCAGAACGAATGGGTAGTTCGGTGCCACCTGCCGAGGCGCTTGGACTTCGGAATAAATATCCATGCCACTCTCTTCGTCCGGAAGCAAAGCAGGAGATTTCGGCTTGGCAAGCTCGGCTTTCACAGGTCGGATCATGGATAAGGAAGAACCGAGCATGATCACAGCAAACAATACCATCAGGGCAATGGGCTTGGTCAGTGTAAATCCTGACCACGTAAAAATCACATCAGGCACCAGCGGCAGTAAATAGGCTCTTGTCAGGTACACCGCAATGATAGACGGAATACCGAACAGCCACACCGTCGGGAAATCCACATTCCGCTGGACCGCACTCTGAAGCCCACCAACAAGCGCCGTAGCGCCCACGATGACCAGCGAATAGGCCGTCGCAGACACCGGATCCATCCCCATCACGTATACCAGTATGGGCACCGACAATATAGAACCACCACTGCCTATCAACCCCATGATCGCTCCGACCACGATCGCCAGAATATACCCTACCACTTGTGCAATGTCCATAAAATAACGCGGCAATTTTAACGCTGCTGAATATACGAAACTCTCTCAAACTTCGACGAAAATCCAGGCGAATTGTTACACAAAGCAGCAAATCCCCAACATTCGGCGTCAAGGTACGCTTAATTTGATTTTTTTTTGTTTATTTGCAGATCCTTTAAAACAGATGCATGAGTTGGTTTAAACGAGATAAGGCTGGTATCAATACAGCGACGGAACATAAAAAGGAAGCGCCTGATGGTTTGTGGAACAAATGTCCTTCCTGCAAGAAGCCCTTGCTCAACATTGAGCAGATTGAAAACAATTATGTTTGCCAATACTGTGGCTATCATTTACGCATTGGATCCGCGGCCTATTTTTCCATACTTTTCGACAATAATGACTTCAAAGAGCTTTTCGCGGGCCTTAAATCTGGCGATCCGCTTCAATTTGAAGATACAAAAGCCTACGCGGAGCGTTTGGAGGAAAGTTACGCAAAAACGGGGCTGGAGGACGCAATTCGCTGTGCTCATGGCAAGATCAACCAGCAGGATCTGGTAATAGCTTGTATGGATTTTACCTTTATCGGTGGATCCATGGGGTCTGTCGTCGGTGAAAAAATCTCACGTTCTATTGACTATTGTATTGAAAACAAGCTGCCCTTCATGCTGATCTCCAAGTCTGGAGGCGCACGCATGATGGAGGCGGCCTTTTCACTTATGCAGATGGCCAAAACTTCGGCTAAACTTGCGCTGCTCGATCAAGCCAAACTTCCTTATATCTGCCTGCTGACCGATCCGACGACGGGTGGAGTGACAGCCTCGTACGCAATGCTTGGCGATATCAATATCGCTGAACCAGGCGCATTGATCGGCTTTGCAGGTCCAAGGGTCATCAAAGAAACCATTAAGAAGGATTTACCCAAAGGCTTTCAGACTTCAGAGTTTGTGCTAGAACACGGTTTTCTCGACTTTATCGTAGATCGCAGAGAGCTTAAAAACAAGCTTTCCACCTTTTTAGCGCATCTCAAGTAGGTAGCGGCTACTTAAATCGGCTCAATAAGCCGACAGGTGCACGCTGCTCACTGCGCGTCCGGAAGGCTCGTTCAGGCTTTGAAATGCGGCATCCCAGGCCAAGGCCTCTGGCGTGCTGCATGCCACCGATTTGACCGACGGTACTGTTGCGGCAGCGGTTGCCGAAGGAAAGTGCTCTTCGAATATACTTCTGTAAAAGTATTCTTCCTTGTTTTGAGGAGGATTGATGGGAAAACGTATCGAAGCGTTTTGCAGTTCCTGATCGGAAATCTTCTCTTCAGCTTGTGCTCTCAGGGTATCTATCCATAGGTAGCCGACACCGTCGGAAAACTGCTCTTTTTGCCTCCAGGCTATACTCTCGGGCAGGTATTCTTCAAAAGCCTTTCTCACAATCCATTTTTCCATCCGGCCGTCACGGATCATTTTATCATCCGGATTGACACGCATAGCAATATCTACAAATTCCTTATCCAAAAACGGCACTCTTGCCTCTACGCCCCAGGCGGCCATGGATTTGTTGGCGCGCAGACAGTCGTACAAATGCAGTTTGCTTAGCTTTCTGAGTGTTTCTTCGTGAAATGCCTGCGCATCTGGTGCCTTGTGAAAATAGAGATAGCCGCCGAACAACTCATCAGACCCTTCGCCCGAGAGCACCATTTTGATGCCCATAGATTTGATGACCCGAGCCAACAGGTACATGGGTGTGGACGCTCGGATGGTCGTCACGTCGTAGGTTTCCAACTGGTAAATGACATCGCGAACCGCGTCTAGGCCTTCCTGCAATGAAAAGTTGACTTCGTGGTGCACGGTCCCCAGATGTTCTGCCGCCTTTTTTGCAGCTTCTAAGTCCGGCGAGCCCTCGAGTCCGATCGCGAAGGAATGCAATTGAGGATACCAGGCAGTTTCCTGATCGTCGCTTTCTATGCGTTTGGCTGCAAACTTTTTGGCTATCGCGGCGATCACCGAAGAATCGAGCCCACCTGAGAGCAGAACGCCATAGGGAACGTCGGACATAAGCTGCCTGTGAACAGCCTCCTCCAAACCTGACTTCACCAGGTCGATCGAAGTAATATTGTCTTTTACAGATTCATAGGATTCCCAGTCGCGTTGGTACCATCTTACCGGCGTCAGCTCCTGTAGGTTATCTCCACGTTCAATACATAAGGAATGACCTGGAGGAAACGTTTTTATAGTCACACAAATACCCTCCAAAGCCTTGAGCTCGGACGCTACATAAAACACGTCGTCTTCATCCCAGCCCATATATAAAGGAATGATTCCCAGGTGGTCACGTGCGATGAAAACCCGATCACTTTCCACATCGTAAAGGGCAAACGCGAAAATTCCGTTGAGTTGGTCCAGAAAGTCCACGCCTTGCTTTTCGTAGAGTGCAAGAATGACTTCGCTGTCGAGCTCAGTTTTATAGGGATAGTCGGGTGCGTACTTTTGCCTTAGTTCCCGGTGGTTATAGATTTCTCCGTTGATGGAAAGAACAACAGTTTCCTTGGTATTTTGCAGGGGCTGCTTGCCTGATTTGGGATCAATAATAGCGAGCCTCTCGTGTGCCAAAATCACATTTTCGGTGTTGAAATTACCAGACCAATCCGGGCCGCGATGACGGATTTTTTTTGCCATGTCTAATACCTGCGATCTTTTGTCTTCTGCTTTTCCCTGCAGACCGAATACGCCAATAATTCCACACATAATTATTTCTTTTTTAATAATAAAA
>CAYNZH010000048.1:0-12389 GCA_964401685.1 uncultured Sphingobacteriaceae bacterium | reverse complement strand
AGCAAAAAGTAGGCTCTCAAGGAGTTAGAATATGGAAAACTGGAAGGAGTAGCAGATTTCAGCATAGAGCAAAATTAGTATCGGATTCTTAAGTGATTTTAGAGATCAAATATAAAATATTTTAACCCATTCACTACGTTCATTCCATTCATTAAAGCATGCTCGTTCGTTCTATTCAAAAACATCGAAATTCCCCTAAATATTTTTATAATTTTATACTAATTATATTAGCAAAATCATTACCTTTACCCGCAAAATCAAGGCATTGGCAGGTAAACAATGAGTAAATTAGAATATGCAATTGTAGATATCGAGACCACCGGGGGGCATGCGGCTCGCAGTCGGATCACCGAAATTGCGATTGTCGTTCATGATGGCACGCATATAGTGGAACGCTTTGAATCACTGGTCAATCCGGAGATGCCCATTCCCTTCCCTATTACAGCGCTGACAGGAATCACTGATGAAATGGTCAATTCTGCGCCGGGCTTTGATGAGATCGCACACCGGGTCTACGAGCTGTTGGAAGGACGTGTTTTTGTTGCACATCATGTGAACTTTGACTATTCCTTCGTCCGGGATCACCTGGAGAAAAACGGGTACAAATGGACAGCCAAAAAGCTGTGTACGGTGCGCCTAGCACGCAAACTTCGTCCGGGACTTAGCTCTTATAGCCTGGGCCGTCTCTGCGACCGGCTGGAAATTCCTATTTCGCACAGGCACAGGGCGGGCGGCGATGCCGACGCCACCACCATCTTATTTGAGAAATTATTGGGATGGGATACGGAAGGTATTATCGGGCAGATGCTCAAGAAAACAAGCAAGGAGCAACAATTGCCACCACATTTACCGAGGGCCCAGTATGAGAATCTGCCCGATGGGCCGGGGGTGTACTATTTTCATGACCGCAGCGGAAAACCCCTCTATGTCGGCAAGGCTGTTAACCTACGCAAGCGCGTAGCTGCACATTTTACAGGACACAATATCCAAGCGCAGCGGCAACATTTCCTCAGAGACATCCATGGAGTCAGTTTCGAGCGCTGTGGTACAGAACTGATGGCCTTACTTCTGGAGTGTGCAGAAATCAAACGCCTCTGGCCCCCCTACAACCGCTCCCTTAAACGCTTTGAACCCAAATTTGGGCTATTCTGCTACGAGCGACTAGATGGCTACATGCAACTTTCTGTAGGTGCAGTTCCCAGACATCACCAGTGTATAAAAACATTTTACAATCAATACGAAGGCATTAGCCTGCTCAGGAAATTGCAAGCACAATTTGAACTCGACTTTCGCTTTTGTTCCTTTGGAACGCGGGTTCCAGAGCAGGATCGGGCGGGGAAATCAACGGAGGCGGAGCATTTTCCGACGGCAGCGGAATACAATCAACGGGTCGCTGCCGCGCTCCAATCTCTTGAGGCGAGTTGCACCACCTATGCCATAGTGGATAAGGGGCGCACTGAGGACGAACTCAGTTGCGTTTGGGTGGAAAACGCCACCCTATATGGCATGGGCTATGTCCCCAAGGATTCCGATCTTTCCTCTCCTGACGATGTACGTGACAGCCTCACCAGGTATCAGGGCAATCACTACATGATGCAGCTGATAAGCGCCTTCGCATCGCGCTATCCCCACAAAGTCTACCGCCCTGAAAACCCTCTGCCGGCCTAGCCCTTTTGAGAGATGGCCACCCTGAAGTTGGTCATAGTCCTTCTTTGGCGTTCGATATAATTCCACACCCAGAAAACAAAGCCAAGGGACGCGACGAAGTACAACAGCGGATACACAATAGAAAGATCGTTCAACATGAAGGCCAACACAAGCAATAGCCCCGTGAATAGATGGGTGATCGCTGTATGCGCATTGGCCGGAATCAAGTCGCCCGGAGTCTTGTCGTAGTTTCGCTGCGCATATCGCACCGCTTGAACCGCAAAGGGAATCGAAAGAAATGCGACATAAAGGGTCTGCGGAGCATAATTCAAAATCGGCAACAGCGCAATAACCAAATAGGAAATCACAAAGTTGGCGATCAAGACATTTTTTGCACCCTGCTTGCCAAGGCGAACCACCAATGTATTTTTATCGCCCTTAACATCAGAATTGGCATCCTGAAATTGATTTATGAGGAGCACATTGGATATAAATATCGCAACAGGTAGTGAAATCAGCAAGGACTGCAAGGAAAAATAGCCTGTTTGCACATAAAAAGCACCCATAGTCATCATGACGCCAAAAGTAGTAGCGATCAGAAACTCTGCCAGGCCAGGCGCTAAGTTTATAAAGGAGAACTTGCCGCTTTCATTGGTATAGAATAGTCCAGCGAGCAGTCCATAGAGGACCAGAGGCACCAAGCCCCAGCCGCTCACCGCCATCAGATATATCCCTATCAAGAGTGCTATACAGCTCAGCGCTATTCCGACAAAGCCCATATCCCCTCGGGAGATCAGGCCTAGTTGTATCATGCGGGAACCTCCTGTAAACGGACGGATACCCTCAGCATTTTCGCTATCCCGCTCGGCATCTTTCCAGTCATTGATCATGTTTGTGCCTGCCTGGACCATCAGCCCTCCTAGCAGCGTGAGGAAAAACAAGAAGAAATTAAAGGCGCCCGTGGCCGCAAAGGCGACAGCCCCGCCAACCATAATCGGAATCAACGAAGCCGTAAGTGAAAGAGGGCGAACCGCTTGCTTCCAGGCTCTGGCCTTTGCTTTGACATCATCCCAAGAACTAAAAGAGGTTTTGTTTTCTGGAAACTCAAAAATTGTCGGCTTCTCGCCCTGCAAAATTTCCGGAACGTAGCGGTATTTGACCGTGAAAGGTCTTATCCTGATAAAATCCAATCTATCGGTTGCGTCAATCTTTATAAAATTGGCCACAATAGGTGAGCGTGTCGACATGATTTCCAAGACTCTAGCCCGATCAGCGCCCTGCACAATCTCTGCACGGCCGATGATTTCGCATTCTTCCATTTCCATGAAAGTATCACCTTGATGAATGAGAAGGGCGGTCTCTGGAATATTGCTCCATTGAATGATCTTAGGATCACCCTTCATACTGCTGACGTAGATATTAAAATCTTCATCAGCCCCAAAATGCATCATTCTCTGCCGGGGTGTACCCATGTTTGAAGTACCCACAGCGGCTACTTCTGCTCTGGAAAGGTACGCAAGGACCTCTTCTTTACTACGTTCTGCCATAATTATGCTAAGTAATATTTATGCAAATATAATAAATAACCTGTGAATTATAAAAATAAAAACAATAGATTTGCGCGCTGCAAAAATGTAAGCAATACAAAAACAACTTAATCAATTTATGAAAGCAAAATTTTTACTCTTAACACTGCTGATTCTAGTCGGCGGCAGCGCACTTTATGCACAGGAAGAAAGAAGTCTTGGCACCGGCGGCTCTCATGCACTGGCAGGCACCTCGGTGCAATTGCAGCTTGGTACACAAGGTGTTGGCCTGGGCCTTCGTTACGATTTCACGCCCAAATTCGGCTTGAAACTTGGCGGAAATTTTATCGCTGCCAAAACCAACCGTGATCTGAATTTCAACGATTTTAAAGTCCACGTAGGTGCACAAGGGCAGCACAACAATCTCAGCCTGACTGGTGATTATGCGTTGATTCCTGCACTGAGAGTGGTTGTGGGAGCGGCGTATCAGCTCAATACCAACCTCAAGGCCGACATGACGCCTACCGAGCAAGTAGAAGCAAATGGCATTGTTCTTGAAGCCCATGAAATCGGCGATCTGAATATCGACGTGAGTTATAAAGGGGTCGCTCCTTACTTCGGTTTGGGCATAGGCCGCGGCACACCTAAAAACCGTTTCAACGTGAGCGCGGATCTGGGTACGTATTATCTGAACAGTCCTCAGGTTGTCGTTGTGGGCACCGAGTACTTGTCCGGAAACGATGTGAACGGGCCAAAATTGCAAGAAAATCTCAAGGGCTACCGCTGGTTGCCAGTCCTTCAGGTCAATTTAAACATCAGATTATTTTAAAATAACATAGACCTTAATATTCATAGCAATGAAAAATCAATTTTTATATAAAGTATTCGCTCTGGCTTTGGTGTTTACAGTAATGTTCCAGGCCTGCAAAAACCCTATCGAGGACGTCGACATCATTGTCAATACAGACATCTTCAAGTCGCCAGTCATGGTGCATTTTGTCAATGCCAACGAAAATAGCAGTACAGCACCGAGCGATTTCAACGTAACGATTTCAGGTCCCGATGCGGATTTCGTCGTTAACGAGCTAGGCAAAAAAAGCTTTAAAGCGATCAACGGTGTCATCACTTTGGCCTTGGCGAAAGGGAAAGTCGCGAACGAGCAAAATCCGGTCACCTTTACGGTTTATGCGGAAATTCCGGGATTTAGCCCTGCGACACAGACTATTGTATTGTCGACGGATCGTGCAGCCGAGTACACAGTGCCCGTTGTTGAATACGCCAATCCCGCTGCTGGAACTTCGGTTTCGACACAAAGCAACCCAGTAGCCAACGGGGTCAGCGCTGCTCCAATCAGTATCACAGTTCCTACAACTGCAGCCCTTCCGGAGTCAGCGTCCATTACTATTCCGGCCAATACTGAATTCAGAGACGCCGCTGGCAATCGTATTTCTGCATCTTCTGTCAAAACCAATGTGATCAACTACGGCACAGGATCGGATGCAGCCCTTCAAGCATTTCCGGGCGGATTCAACGCAGCTGGAAAAACTTTTGTGACTGGAGGTTTTGTGTCCATCACGATGGAAGCAGGCGGAAAGTCTGTCAAGCAATTTTCAAAACCTATTGAGATCGAAATTGAAATGCGCCAGGATCTCATCAACCCCGTGACCAACGCAACAATCAAAGTAGGTGACATCGTGCCCATCTGGAGCCTTGACGAGTCTAAAGGCGAGTGGAAATTCGAGCATGAGGTAGCGATCATACGTAACAGCGAAGGTAAGCTAGCCGCAAGGTTCCTGGCTGATCACCTTTCAGTGTGGACGATCAACTGGACTTTTGAATCATGCTCAAATCCAGTGACATTGACCATCAATATGCCGGATCCGATGATGAAAGGACAGTACTTTGTGCGTGTAGAATCCTCTACCGGACAATTTTTAGCTGGCCTTCATGCAAACTCAAGCTGGTCAGCTGCGGAAACCCTGGAAAATGGATTTACAGCGACCATCAAAAACGTGCCGTCTATCCCCAATGCAAAGATCGCCGTATACACCGATCGCTTTGACCCGAATAGCAAAGTTGCAGAAACACCCCTATTCAATCCCTGCAGCACTCCTCAGGTCAGTCTGACCATTGGTACGCAGCCCAATCAGGCCGAATGGATTGATCTGGATATAGACCTGACCGG
The DNA here is from genome assembly GCA_964401685.1 of uncultured Sphingobacteriaceae bacterium. GTDB lineage: Bacteria > Bacteroidota > Bacteroidia > Sphingobacteriales > Sphingobacteriaceae > DASRQK01. The sequence continues at coordinate 7,031 of CAYNZH010000048.1, read as the reverse complement.
CAAATGCGCAAACGCCGAATTGGCGTTGAATCTAAACGCATGGGTGACATTTAAGGAAAAAGGCGCTCCCGCACGGGAAGTTCAGAATGTCTTTATCACCAATGGAAAAGCGTCTATGCGTGTGAAAAACGGAAAGACCTACGAAATAAGCACCATTTACGACAACAAAAGACATTCTACGGAATTTACTGTCGACAAAGGGAACACCCAATTACCTGCATCCAAAGAGATCAAAGGCAACCTGACCTACAATTCCAGCACCAACACCTTGCTGCTCAATGGCGAAATCATTTTGCCGAATTGTTCATAAGAATGTTCGTTAGGAAAAAAAAGCTCTCCACTATTTCTGGAGGGCTTTTTTTTTGGGTGTTAAAAAACGTTCACCGTTGTAGCACAATAAAAAAATCTATTGGATTTTCACAAATTAGGCGTAAATTTCCAGACAAAATAAACAATTTCGAAATTATGATCAGGAAAAATCGATCGAAAGTAATGGCCACACTCTTCGTATTCCTTTTGGCACTTTGTGCAATCGGGCACACGCATGCAGCTGAAGGCATTGATTTCCAACAGCAAACTACTGGAACAGTGCTGGACGAATCGGGCAACCCTATAGAGCGGGCGGCGGTGAGTGTGAGGCCAGGCAATGATGCGGTAATGACCGGGGAAGACGGGTCTTTTACTATTCGCGCAAATCCGGGGGACGAATTGGTGGTGACCCACGTCTCCTACTTTACAAAAACGGTCACAGTCGGGCAAAGCGGTCGTTTGACCATTGTTTTGCAAATCAACGATAATTTGATAGACGAAGTCGTCGTCACCGGATACACCGAGTATTCCAGAAGTCGAACGACGAGTGCGACAACCCTCGTCGGCGCGGCCGATATCGGTCAAGTTCCGATGAGTTCGCTGGACCAAATTCTTCAGGGCCGGGTCCCGGGGATGAGTGTGGTGTCAAGTTCTGGTCAGCCTGGCCAGAGTGCATCAGTAGTGATCAGGGGAGTAGGCTCGATTAGCGGGTCGACGTCTCCGCTCTATATCATGGATGGTATACCTATAGAGAGTGGCTACTTTCAGGCGATCAATCCTGCGGATATAGAGTCGGTCAACGTCCTGAAAGATGCATCGGCCAAAGCGCTTTATGGCTCACGAGGGTCAAATGGAGTGATCATCATTTCCACCAAAAGAGGAAGTGCGGGACGACTAAATATAAACTACAATTCACAATACGGATTTTCGACCCTCACTCAGCCCACTTTTGAGATGATGGACACACAGGAAAGGCTGCGGTTTGAGGAGGAAGTGGGTTTGGAGACAGGAAGAGACATTGGGCCCGGGTGGAGGTTTTCACCCAAGAACCCCAACTACGCGACTCAGTCAAGTGCCTGGCAACAGGACGCAAACCGCGCTTTGGATAGTCTTCGCAACGTCAATACCGACTGGAGAGACCTATTTTTCCAGAACGGAAGATTTATGGAACAACAGGTGAGCCTGAGTGGAGGCAATGAAAATGTGCAGACCTACACGTCTCTCGGATTGTGGCAGGAAGAGGGAATTGTCAGGGAGACAGGATTGGAACGCTATACCCTTCGGAACAACACGACCTTGGATTACGGCCGGTTTACAGGAGGATTCAACCTCAACCTGGGCTTCTCCGAGTCGCGTTTTACCTATAATGAAGGTGGAACAGGAGTCGGCGCGCCCATGGCTTCCGTATATTATGCGCTGCCGTACGAGTACCCCTATACTCCGGATGGTGCATTGCACGCCACTAACGCACTGTATCCGTTTCTGGACACGCGCGAAGGCAGCCGGGGTATCGATGTCCTGTATGGCACCTCCGACAAGACCGAACAGTTGAAAGCAACCTTGGGTATAAATCTCGCTTACGAGATCACTGATGATCTGAGTTTGAGCACCAGGGCCGGTATTGATTTCAGAAATTCTACCGACCAGGCATTTATCAATCCCTTGTCCTATATAGGAAGCCGGCAGTCCGGACAACAGGGATCTTTTGGCGAAGGGATGCGTAGAAATTTCAATCTTGTGTCGACCACTGGGCTGAGTTATCATAAAATCCTGGATGCGCACGATTTCGAGGTTTCAGGGTTCTTTGAGTTTTTGCAGAGCAATTATAGATCGTTCAATTACACGGGCTATGGCGTCGACGACCGTCTACCGGAAACTCCTGCCGGTATCACCGTCAGCTCGGCGTTTTTACCTGGCCTGGGCGGGGGACGTTCAGCCAATGCGATGATCTCTTATATAGGTGTTGGCCGATACACGTACAATGACCGATATACCGCGACAGCAAGTTATAGGTATGATGGTGCATCGCTCTCTTCTGTGCCCCTGAAAAACCGCTGGCATGGATTTTTCTCCTTTGGCGCAGCTTGGGACGTCAAACGTGAAGATTTCTTAAGCTCCAGCGACCTCATTTCGGTATTGAGACTGCGCGCCAGCTATGGACAGACTGCGAGTCCTTTTGGAAGTAGCTTTGCCTATCTCCCCCTATTTTCTGTCAATACGACCTACGGAGACGAGCAAGCTATTCGTCCGACAAACATTGGAAACCCCGATTTCGATTGGGAATACGTGGATGAGATCAATGGTGGTTTCGATTTAGCTTTATTTCCCAACCAGCGAATCATGATGACGGTCGATGCTTATCACAAGCTGACCCACAATATGTTTATTGACCAACCGCTTTCCGCGACTGCTGGAGCAGGTTCAGGGGGGATAGTACCTTTGAGTAGCGCAAGAATGGTCAACAAAGGTGTCGAGCTCGCCCTCAATGGCGACCTCATACGACTGGAAAATTTCAACTGGAACATTGGCTTCAACGGCGCATTCAACCAAAACCGTATCGACCGGGTCAGTGACATTACTGACGAATTGCCCGAAGGCGACACACGTTATATCAAAGTAGGTCTACCCTACGGCACGTATTATGCCCCCCTTTGGGCAGGTGTAGATCCGGCAACCGGCGAGGCGCTCTACTATAATAAAGACGGAAGTATCACCAACGTGTATAATGCAGAACAACAATCAGTGCCGTTGGCTGCGAGCCGCTACCCGGATTTCACTGGCGGAATCACGAGTTCTATACGCTGGAAAGACCTCACCCTCAACGCACTGTTTTCTTTCGTTTCTGGGGTCGAGCGGTGGAACAATATCGATTTCTACATTGAAACCGAAAGGTATATGACGAGCAATCAGAGCAAAAGAATGCTCTATGACCGATGGAAAAAACCCGGGGATATTGCGCATTTGCAACGCATAGATATACCGCGCAATTATACCTCCAAAGATATTCAAGATGCCTCCTTTATGCGTCTGCGCAATCTCAAGTTGAATTACAACCTTCCGACTTCACTTTGGGGCGGCACGATGTTTCGCTCCGTGAATCTGTTTGTACAGGGAGAAAACTTGGTTACCTGGACCAGCTGGAGGGGACTTGACCCTGAAAACGATAGGCAGTACGGACGGTTTGAGTATCCCAATGCACGTAAATATACCGCAGGTATCAATGTCAATTTCTAAATGAAAAGCAAGATGAAAAGTATAAAAATAGTTGTCCTTATCACGTTTGCCGGCCTGCTTTTGCAGTCCTGCAATAAACTCGACCTACCCCCTACTGATTCGGTCGATCCGACCAAGGCATACAGAAACCTAGAGGACGTTAATATGGGCGTGTTGGGTGCGTATGCACCGATGACCCACACGCTGATCGAAGCCAACAGTATCGTTTCTGATGAGGTCATGCTTCCCACAGAAAACACAGTGTCCAACACCTCTGCCCACAGATGGTTGTACAATTCCTCTTCTGGATCGGTTACCTCGCCCTTTTATGAGTACTATGTCGTGATCAGCAGGGCAAATATAGTCTTGGAAGCGCTGCCGCAAATCAGTGTTGGAGCGGGGTCGCAGCAGTTGCTGGATCAGTACAAGGGTGAGTTGCTTGCGCTGCGGGCTTACTGCCACTTTGAGCTCCTGCGGGCCTACGCCTCCTCGTACAACGCCGATGGCATGGGCGTCCCTTACATGAAGCAGCACGAACTGATTTATCCAACCAGGCCCACCGTGCAGTCAAACTTTGAGGACATCAACGCAGATCTACAGCTTGCAAAAAGCCTGATTCCGGACGGTTTTGATAATAATACCAGAATTACAAAGACAGCAGTATCGGCTATTCAGGCTCGGGTCGCTCTCTACGAAAAAAACTGGGCGGGTGCCATCACCTATGCTACGGAAGTCATCCAGCGCGAACCACTGGCTCCCAAGAATGATTTTCCCCGTATCTGGACAGATCAGAGCCAGTCCGAGGTTGTCTGGCAGCTGGCCAGAGTTCCGGGAGACTCCCGCATCGGCGCGTCCTATTTCCGTGAAACCGGTGAGATCGTGCTTTATGCGCCTTCTTTCAAGTTGATCGATCACTTTGGAACCACAGCGCAGCGCCAGGACGACGTCCGGTTTGGAAGCTACATTGAGTACAACCAAGCGCGTCAGGACGCCTCTGGCGGGGTGAAATCGGCCTATATGGTCAAGAAATACCGGGGGAACAATAGCAGCTATCCAGGTCTTACCACGGTCAAACTTTTCCGGACAGGAGAAATGTATCTCATTCGTGCTGAAGCACAGCTGGAAAACAATCCGGGTGCAGGGGGTATTGCGGCGGCTGCGCAGGATCTCAACCAGCTGAGAAGCGAGCGTATACACAATTATGGCAACGTCAACTTTTCAGACAAACAAAGTCTCCTGAATGCGATTTACGATGAGCGCTTCAAGGAGCTAGCCTTCGAAGGACACAGATTCTTTGACCTGAAACGCAGGAACCTACCCGTTGAGCGATCTACGCGTGACGCGGTCAATACGTCAGGCGCAGTGACCCTTTTGCCTACAGCGGCACAGTACAATTTCCCCATACCAGAAGACGAAATCGCAATCAATAAAGATAAGATGCGTCAAAATCCAAACTATTAGGCTTTATGTTATCGGAATTAAGAAGTGTTTTATTGATGGTGACCATTGGGATGGCGTTGGTAGCATGCGGAAAGGACGACAGGCCCAATCCCTTCGATCCAGACGCACCAAAGCCGACAGGACCAGATGCCCGGGCCGCTTCACTGGGTATAGTGGGTAGCACGGCCGATATACAGACATCGACCAAAGCCGGCATCGTTATCATGGGCGGTGGCAGCGACGTAGATGCCGCATTCAGGTGGATGATCGCCAGGAGTGGTGGAGGTGACGTAGTCGTAATCAGAGCGACCGGAACAGATGCCTACAATCCTTACATTGATAGGCTAGGCAACGTCAATTCGGTCGAAACCCTCAAGATTGACTCCCGGAAACTTGCCGACAACGATGACGTCGCCCAAATCATCCGCAATGCGGAGATGCTCTTTATTGCTGGTGGAGACCAATCGGACTACACCGGATACTGGAAAGGAACCAAAGTGATGAGCGCAATCAACTACCTCATCAACGAAAAGAAAGTTCCGGTCGGCGGGACAAGCGCAGGCGCAGCGATTTTGGGCAATTACTACTATACAGGCGAACGCGGGAGTGTCACCTCGACCCAGGCTCTTGCCAATCCCTATCACCAAAATATCACCTTGGGCAGAGATGATTTTTTGCGGGTTCCTTACTTGCAAAACGTGGTCACTGACCAGCATTTCAGCCAAAGAGACCGCCAGGGCCGCACCGCAGTATTTCTGGCCAGGATCATGAAGGACTGGGGCCAAGTCCCCTTTGGCATTGCCGTAGACGAGGCGACCGCTGTCTGTATTGATGAAAATGGCCTGGCAGAAGTCGTCGGGAGAAATAAAGCATTTTTCCTCAAAACCGACGCGGCAAAACAACCCGAAAACATGACACCCAACAGCACACTCTCCTGGCATCAGGAGGGAAAAGCCATAGAAGTTTCCGCAATCAGCGCAACCGCTGGCAACCAGTTTAACTTGAAAAATTTCCAAGCCACGTCAACCACTGGCCTGGAAACGTACTGGTGGTCGGTCAACAATGGACAATGGATTCAGATTGCTCGCTAATCAAGAAAGAAATGAAAAAGAACACCATAAAACCATTCATGCCCCTGCTCCTACTGCTGGCTCTAGCCTTCACGGCGCAGGGCCAACAGGGAAGCGCGAAACAGGGTCACTTATTTATCATCGGTGGAGGTGAGCGCTCGTCCGCACTTATACGTGAAATGGTCGTCACTGCAAATCTAGGGGCAGAAGATTACATCCTGATTTTGCCCATGGCGACCAGCATACCCGAGGAGTCCGTCGCGTACATCAGCACCCAGCTAGCCGAACACAGCACCCAGCCCATTTATAGTTTCAATTTCACCCGCACGCAGGCCAGCGAGCAGCAGTCCTGGATAGATTCAGTGGCCAATGCACGCCTGATCTACATCACAGGCGGCGACCAGAACAAATTTATGGACGTCGTCCGGGGAACGAAACTCTTCGATGCACTACACCAAGCGTACCAGCGGGGTGCAACGATCGCCGGAACGAGTGCCGGCGCAGCCATTATGTCTCAAGAGATGATTACCGGATCAAAAATCGGCGAGCACGAGGCAAGTGACTTCCGCGAGATCAAGCATGACTACGCAGCCACTGCCACAGGGATGGGGTTCATTAGCGATGCGATCATAGACCAACACTTCATCATGCGCAGCCGGCACAACCGCTTGCTGAGTCTCCTTGCCGATTATCCCGACAAGACGATGATAGGCATTGACGAAGGTACTGCGATCATTGTCTCCGGCAACCGCGTCAGGGTCGTAGGCGACAGTCAGGTTTTGGTCGTCTCACAGCCGCAGAACATGCACCGCACATCCACAGGAAAGGCAGCGTTCAATGATGCAAATCTTTCTTTATATATTGATGGACAAAGTTTTAATTTGAAATAAACCGATTATGACAAACATGTATAGCTTAAAAAGAATTTTACCCGCCCTGATGATGGCCTTGGTCGTCCTGACTGTGGCCGGCTGTAAAAAAGCAGCATATGATTTCAAT
>CAYNZH010000047.1:12643-13944 GCA_964401685.1 uncultured Sphingobacteriaceae bacterium | reverse complement strand
GGAAGGAACAGGGTATGGTCGCTATTGTCAAAGAGAACATCCCCCATAAGTTTGTCTCTGTAAACCATATTGGGTACATAAAAGAAGGGGTGGAGGTTCTCCGGAATGAGGACGGTCCTGATGACGACGAAATGTTGGAAAATTACACCTTCAGCGAAAAAAATGGCCGCACCGTTGTCGATATCCGCGTGGACTCCGAGGACAAATATGTAGATTACTTTGACACAGCCTGGGCGCAGGCACTGCAGCAGCTAAAAGCCGACTCAGAGGCGACTGCCCCCAGAAGCAGTAAATAGGACGTCGCTCACAATCGGACGATGATCCGAAAAGTGAATGTCTGGCACTGCAGACGCCACAAGTTTAAAGAAACGAGGATCGACCAGAATGTAATCAATCTTTCTATCAGGCAATGCTGTAGGAAAAGTGAAGGCGCTCGGAGCGTGGGTCTCAATCAGGCCTAGCCGGCCTTTCAAACTTTCGATCTCAGCGGTCTGGGGCACTGCATTCAGATCACCCATCACGACTAGTGGCAGATCCAGATTTTCCAGAATAGCGGCCATGATCTTGCTCTGCTCCAGCCTGGAGTCTTGACTCCGATAGTCCAAATGTACGTTGACAACGCGGATCGTGTCGGTCGCCGAGATCTCCAGCGTCACGATCATGAGCGCCACGGTTGCACCCAGACTTTCTGACTGCGCGGGCAATGGATGATTTTCAACCGAGAGAATCGGGTATTTTGACAAAAAGGCCAAGCCGTAGGCTCCCCCCTGATACGGAAAGTGCCGGACAAAGGCGTGATGCATCCCGGTCTTCTCCCCCAAAAAAGCGGTCTGATCTACTTTTGCAGAGCGTGTACACACACTATCAACCTCCTGCAATCCGACAATATCTGCTCCACTTTGTAAAATATAGTCGGCCATCTCCGCCAGTTGATCGACATTATCGGCAGTTTTGCCATGGTGAATATTGTAGGATAGGATACGCAGTTGCTTTTCAGACTGCGCAAAAGCCGCGGTCGTCAACAGGAGGGCGAGCAAAAGTAGAACGGTAGGTTTCATACGTCCAAATATAGGAAATTGTTTATTTTTATGGAAACTCCATTTGTTTGCGAATAAAATCACAAGAATGATGATTTCCGAAAAATCTCCCCAGTAATACATGAGCTTTGCAGCTTCCCTGACTTCAACCACGTCAAATGAGTCGCCACGCGGAAAAAGGTGGGCGTACAAGAACTTGCTGAGATAAGCGTGCAGAGCAATGCCGAAAAAAAGCACGATCAGTCTGAACGAGAATGGCTTTCT
>CAYNZH010000047.1:0-12543 GCA_964401685.1 uncultured Sphingobacteriaceae bacterium | reverse complement strand
CAAAAAGGTTCCAGGCGATATCGTAGGGAAGCAGGTTTTCGACGTTCCTGACCTGGTGCAATCGCAACACTTTATGAACGATAATACCATCGAAAAGTTGGAAGCACCCAGCCCCAATGAGCCCAGCAGACCATGCAACGCGTTTTACAATCCTTTGCTCGCGCTGAAGATCTAAAAGCATGAAAAATCCCGCGACGATTGCTATAAGCGTTGCCGCATGTAAAAATCCGTCGCTGATCAGACCCAATTCGGTCGTACCCTTGTCATAAAAGTGATGCCAGGCGAGAAGTTGATGAAATACAATCTCGTCGATGGCGGCCATTACACCAATCCCGATCAATGCGGCAGCACGCATGGTATATCTTCCATTATTGCTCATAGGTAAATTTCCAAACACCCTAACAGGGAAAATGTTTCTGAAAGAAAAAGCGCCGTAAAAAAAAGGGCGGAATCTTGCGATCCAGCCCTCCATCGTTTTTTCTTCAAAAACTTGAAGTGTCTTAGTGCATGCTCAACCCACCGTCGATGACGATTTTGGAGCCCGTGATAAATGCGCTATCATCTGAGGCCAGAAACAATACGGCGTTGGCAATATCGTCGTTGGTTGCGTATCGTTTCAAGGGAACGGCCTCTTCAAATCCTTTCTTGGCTTCAGCTGCCGCACCTGGTGCGTAACCCTCTTCCAGTGACCGCATCATGCGGTTGTCAACAGGGGAGGGGTGAATAGAGTTGACACGTATCTTTCGGTCTGCAGCTTCAATAGCGACTGCGCGAGTAAGGCCGACAACTGCGTGCTTACTGGTGACGTACGCACTTACCGAGGGAGAACCCTCCAGGCCTGCCACCGATGAGGTATTGATCATGCTGCCGCCGTCGTTCATCTCCGGCAATACGTGTTTTACGCCCAGCCAGACACCCTTGACGTTTACAGCCATTACCTTATCAAAATCGGCTTCAGGATAATCCTCAATTGGCTTCACGACTCCCTCTACGCCGGCGTTGTTGAAAAACACATCGATTTTCCCGAAGGTCTTCACTGCGTGCTGCACATAATTTTTTACATCTTCAGCCTTGGAAACGTCGGCGGCAACATAACTGACGTTGCTACTGCCTAAATCTTCTGCGGTTTTGCTCAAAGCGTCTTCGTTTATATCGACAAGTACGACTTTCGCGCCCTCTTTCAGGAATAATTTTGCGGTGGTCGACCCAATTGCGCCCGATCCACCCGTGATTACTGCTACTTTACCTTCTAATTTTCCCATAATATCTCCTTTATTTTAAATAGTTAACAATCTGTTTGTTCTTAAGTTTTTGAAATATAATTATATATCAATCACTTACGACCAAAGTAAGCAATATCGCCTCGCAATCCATTAATGTAGGTTAAGTAATTCGGAATGTCATTAATTTCGTACATTTGGAATGCATCAAAACACAATTGGGAATGAAGAGTGCAGGTGTCGCACAACTGAGAAAGGAGCTTCGCGAGCGCTCGCCGGAAGAATTGGTGGCCATATGCCTGCGCATGGCAAGGTCAAAAGCAGAAAATAAGGAATTATTGACCTATCTACTGTTCGAAGCTGAGGATGAAAGTAGGTATATAGAAAATGTAAAAGCCGACGTGGGCCGTCAACTACAGGAAGTCAATAGAAAGAACTATTATTGGATGCGAAAGGGCGTGCGGAAAGTGCTGCGAGAGGTGAAAAAATACGCGAAGTTTTCGCAGAAGAAAGAAACCGAAGTCGAGCTACTCGTGGATTTCTGCATTCGATTAAAGTCGCTTTCGCCACCCATCCATAGAGACAAGTCCCTGCAAAACCTGTTTGATCGACAAGTTTTGCTGATAGAAAAAAAGATCGAAGGCCTTCACGAGGACCTACAATTCGACTTTAATTATCAGCTAAAAGAGGCTCTGGGTCAGACGACCTAGCCCACACTCTCTGCTTGAAAACCCTTGCTTTTGACCAGTTGAATGACCTGGTCGGCTGTGGCTCCTCCCGAATGGACCGAAAGGACCTTGTCCGGATGCTCTGTATCAACATCCCAGCTGACAACACCCTCCGCCCCGTCGAGCGCTGGTGCAACCTTTGAAACGCATCCTCCGCAATTAAGGGTCGTTTTAAACTTTAGAATTTCTTTATTATCTGCCATGACTTTGTTTCTCCCTATTTTCAACAAGATACAAGATACAAATTTCCCGGGAATTTTGCAAATTTTCCTCTCGCTTTCCCTTGGATTAATAAAAAATTGATGAAAACAAATGAGTTACGTGAGCTGTTTGCACTATAAAATCAAAGGCTATGGCAGATAAAGATAAAAAGAAAAACAAAGAAAAAAAAGAGCCCTATGGCAATTATCCGATTCCTCCTTTTCCCAAACAGAAGCAAGATTATCCGGGAAAAGAATCACTAATGAAGCCCCTGGCGGACCATGGTGAAGAGAGCTATGAAGGGTCCGGAAAGCTAAAAGGAAAAACCGCGATCATCACCGGGGGTGACTCTGGAATAGGGAAGGCCGTGGCGATTGCTTTCGCACGCGAAGGAGCAAACGTAGTGATCAGCTACCTGGACGACATGGAGGACGAGGACGCACGGGACACAGAAAAACACGTCAAGGAAGCTGGCCAGAAATGCCTCCTAATCAAGGGCGACATCACCGATGAAGCGCAGTGCCAAACTATCGTTGACCGTACCGTGAAGGAATTTGGTCAAGTCGATGTTTTGGTCAATAATGCCGCATTTCATATGGCGCGTAAAAAACTCGAAGACATCCCCGCAGACGAATGGCGGCACACCTTTGCCGTAAACGTGCATGCAATCTACTACCTGTGCAAAGCCGCGATATCTCACATGCCGCCAGGAAGCGCTATCATCAATACAACCTCGGTCAATACTTTTTATCCCTCGATAGAGTTGCTACCCTATGCCGCGACCAAAGCGGCGGTAGAGAATTTCACAGCCAATCTGAGTCAGATACTGCTCACTCAGGCCAAAGGAGTCAGGGTAAACGCAGTCGCCCCTGGCCCGGTCTGGACTCCGTTGATCACGTCGACCAAGCCAGAGGACGCGCCTACTTTTGGCGAAGATACGCCCACAGGACGGCCAGGACAGCCCGCTGAACTGGCGGCTGCCTTTGTATTCTTGGCTTCTGATGAAAGTAGTTACGTATCCGGCGCGACCATTCCGGTCACAGGGGGTAGGATCACCATCTAATCCGGTTGATCGGACATTTCCCGGTGTATTTTTTCGGCAACCTCGGGCTGATAGCGCAGTCCGGGGTCTAGGAAATACATGTGCAGGACCCTCGAATACCGGTAATTAAAGGGGGCTAATACGATGATAGCTCCTATGATAATACCTAAGTAAAGGTATACACTTTCTGAGCCTCCCGATAACACATAAGTCGCTACACCCAAAATAATAATCTCAGCCACAGAAAGCGCGTAGCTCACAAACATAGAAACGTAAAAGTATCCCGTGTGACGCTCGAAAAAAAGGTTACAATAGGGGCACCTTTTGTGCATCTTTTGACTCATCAGACCCGCCTTAAACATATTTCCTTTGCGGCAGCGCACGCATTTCGCACCGAGTAGCGCTTTGCCCAAAGAGACCTTCTCGTCGTCGATTTTATTCATAGTTATCTTCTCCATCTGCTAGTACAAATATACGAATTTTTCAGGAAGAAAATATCACTCAACACTTTTCTTTTCGATTAATTTTGAAATATCGCCTAAATTAGCTATTATTAAACCCAACAGCCACGTTTTTATGTAAGTGTAATTATGACACTATGTTAACAAAACATTCGATTATAATGTGTATATTTAATGAAAATAATAAATCATTAACTAAATAAAAGAAACATGATCGAACAAAAACTACAAACCACAAAAATCAATGAAGAATCTAAAGCCGTTAACGTTACTGAGGTTTTCAAACCTAAAAGTACGGTACTGCCTGACAGATTTTCGGTAAGAGGGATGAGACGACATCCGGGCGTGATTACAAGCAGAAATCCTCGCGTACGGGGATAAAGAGCTTGCAGAATGCCAGAAAAACTCCTATCTTTAGGGTGAAATAACCCTAAATGATGATGAATACCCAAAACGTGATCCCAAAGGCCCTATTTATTGCCTTTCTATTCGTGCATTTTTCATTCAAATCCCATAGCCAAGCGACCCAAAAACCACCGCTTCATGGGAAGCACTGGATGGCGATAACCGGCAAACCCCTGGCAGCGACAGCAGGAGCGATAACTTTTCAAAAAGGCGGGAATGCGGTAGACGCGGCCTGTGCGATGCTCGCTGCGACTTGCACGATGTGGGATGTACTGAGCTGGGGAGGTGAAACCCAGGCACTCATCTACAACCCTAAAAACGGAAAGGTGATTGCAATCAATGCTTTAGGAGTTGCTCCCACAGGTGCGACACCTGAGTACTTTAAAAGCCAGGGATATAGTTTTCCTCCCGAATACGGTCCGTTGGCGGCTGTCACTCCGGGCACACCAGGTGGCTTGTGTTATATGCTGGCGAACTACGGCACGCTGAGCCTCAAGGAAGTTCTAGCACCTGCAATGGAAATGGCCGCCGGATATCCGATAGATGCCCAAACAGCGAATAGCATAGAGCGCGGTAAGGACCGTATCAAGCAATGGCCCTATAGCGAAAAGGTGCTATTGCCCCACTTGGGTAGTGAGCGGGAAGCCCCAAGTGCAGGTGAAATATTTGTCCAGCAGGACTTGCTGGAAACCTTGCAAAAGATGATCGATGCCGAACAGGAAGCGCTACGCCAAGGAAAGAGTAGGGAAGAGGCCATCAAGGCCGCATATGATCGCTTTTACACGGGTGATATCGCCGAAGAAATTGTCCGGGGTACGCGTGAGCAAGGCGGGCTTTTCACCATGGAAGACCTCGCCAAATGGCAACCGCTAGAGGAAGAGCCGCTAAAGGTCACCTACAAGGGTATCGATGTTTTTAAACTACAAGAGTGGACCCAGGGACCCTCTTTGCTCCAGGCCCTAAACATACTGGAAAATTTCGATCTCAAGGGAATGGGCTATAATTCGGCCGAATACATCCATACCATTTATCAAACCATGAATCTAGCCTTTGCCGACAGAGATTTCTATTATGGAGATCCTTACTTCCAGCCCAGACCGCCGATTAGAGGTCTTTTGAGCAAGGAATATGCGCGCGAAAGAGCGAAACTCATCAATCGGGACAAAAACGATCCTTATCCCCAGCCCGGTGACCCTTACCCTCACCAAGGAGAGAAGAATCCATTCCTGACCCTTCTTGCCGAAAGAGAGAAACGCTTTTCGGACACTGCCGGCCTGGACGAATTTGAAAATTTCATGCCTAGCCACGATGCCATCGCGTCTTTGGATCAGGATAGCCTGTACCAGGACAGACTCATGCGAGGTACCACCACGATCGAGGCGGCAGATGCAGAGGGCTGGGTGGTTTCAGTCACGCCAAGTGGAGGCTGGCTTCCGGCGGTGATTGCGGGAAACACCGGAATCGGTCTGAGTCAACGGATGCAAAGTTTCGTATTGGACTCTATCGTAGACCCGTACAATGTGGTCGCCCCGGGAAAGAGGCCCAGAGTCACGCTGACACCGTCCTTGGCGCTGAAAGACGGCAAACCATACCTCTCTTTTGCGGTGCAGGGCGGTGATACGCAAGAACAGAATCTGCTGCAATTTTTTCTCAATATGGTCGAATTTGGGATGACCGTGCAGCAGGCGACCGAAGCGGCAAATGTCAATAGCAATCAGCTATGGCTTTCTCTGGGCGGCACACGGCTCAAGGATCGAATGCCAAGACCTGGAAGCATCTTGGTCAATCGATCGACTTCTCAGGAAATCATCGACAAACTAGAAGAGATGGGGTACACGGTGCGCAGAGGCAACCGAACAAGTGGACCTATCAACGCGATATTTTTCGATCACAAACACGGTTCTCTTTGGGGAGGAAGTAGCAATAATGGCGAAGATTACGGCATAGGTTGGTAGGCATTCATTTCGCCTGCTGCAAAACAAATAAAAGGGTTAGCCTGTTGTTTTTATAAAAAAAGCACTATGGAGAACCTACAAACTTCGACACGCGACGGTGTGCTGCCGAGTCTTTGGCAAGAGCATCGGATAAAAATAGACCAATCTGGAGAACTTAGACGTTTCTCGGCCGATCAACTATGGGACGTTCTGATCGTAGGGGGCGGTATCACCGGGTTGACCTCAGCGCTAAAACTACAGGAGGCAGGGAAACGTTGTCTGCTGATTGAAGCCAAAACACTCGGCTATGGCACTACTGGAGGCACGACAACCCACCTCAATACGATGCTGGACACGCCCTATCACCAAATAGAAAGTGACTTCGGCGAGCAAGGCGCGAAATTTGTCGCTGAAGCGTCCAAGAGTGCAATCGCTCTGGTCGCCCGCAACGTAGAAAAATATCAGATTGACTGCGATTTCCAATACAAGGACGGCTACCTATTTGCCGAAAACGACCAACAGGCAGCCACGTTGGACAAGATATTTCAGGCGTCCCTTCGTGCCGAAGTTGACGTGATCGATGCGCCTCACATTCCCGTACCACTTTCTTTCAAAAAGGCATTGAACTTCCGCCGTCAAGCGCAGTTTCATCCACTAAAGTATTTGGATGGAATGGCAAAAGCATTTCAAAATGCCGGAGGCGTGATACTGGAACAGGTAAAGTCCCTTTCCTCTGAGAAAGAAGGCGATATCCACTACATGGAAACCACCCAAGGGCAGATCAAAGCAAAAACCATCCTCTATGCCACACATATCCCCCCGGGAATCAATATCATACATCTCAGATGCGCACCCTATAGAAGCTATGTGCTGGCCGCCCGACTTGCGTCAGATGATCAGTATCCACAAGATCTGGCCTACGACATGCAAGACCCTTATCATTATTTTAGAACGCATGAGATAGAAGGCAGGAAATACTTGCTATTGGGCGGTGCGGATCACAAAACCGGGCACGGAAACCCTGAAGATAGTTTCAGGTCGCTTGAAAGCTACCTGAGAGCGCACTATAACGTCCAGTCAATTGATTATAAATGGTCCTCCCAATTTTATGAGTCCGCAGACGGACTACCTTATATCGGTGAAATGCCCGGTAGCAACGATCAGACGTATATCGCTACCGGTTTCAACGGAAATGGCATACTTTTCGGCACTTACTCAGCTTTGCTGCTGCACGATCTCATTCTCGGAATAGACAACCCCCACGCCGAACTTTTCACCCCTAAACGCATAAAATTGGTAGCCGCGTTCAAGAATTTTGTCAAGGAAAATGCGGACGTAGCCTATAGATTTGTCGCGGACCGGTTGCGCACGGAGGATCTGGAATCTATGATCCAACTGGTACCGGGTACCGGCGCGGTAGTCAACTACGAAAACGAAAAAATGGCGGTTTATAAGTCAGAAGCGGGTAAAGTGGTCGCTTTAAGTCCGGTCTGCACGCATGCAGGCTGCATCGTCGCATGGAACGACGCCGAAAAAAGTTGGGATTGTCCCTGCCATGGGGGGCGCTATGACCCTGAGGGCGCAGTGATCACCGGTCCTCCCCGAAAAAATCTTCAGGAGATCTCACTGATAAAATAACATGCTAAAATTCAAACCCGAAGGGATTTACTGCGAACCGGGCCAATTTTACATAGATCCCTGGAAGCCCGTTGACCGCGCCCTTATTACCCATGCCCATGGAGATCATGCACGCCAGGGCATGCAGAGGTACTTGAGCCACGAACACAGCCTTCCGATCCTAAAAGCTCGACTGGGGGAGGACATCCAGATACAGGGCGTAGCCTACGGGGAGTCTCTAAATATAAACGGTGTCAAGGTGTCCTTTCACCCTGCCGGCCACGTGATCGGTTCGGCTCAGATCCGACTGGAATATAAAGGGAGGATTGTTGTGATTTCAGGCGATTATAAACTGCAGGATGACGGGCTGAGCGCTCCATTTGAACCGGTGAAGTGCCATGAATTTGTCACTGAAAGTACGTTTGGACTTCCCGTGTATCACTGGGCATCCATCGAGGAACAAAATAAGCAGTTACAGGACTGGGTACTGGATAATCAGCGGAAGGGAAAAACGCCGGTCTTGATTGGCTACTCCCTGGGAAAGGCCCAGCGGATACTGAAAGCGCTGGAGGGGGTAGGCGAGGTGGTGGTCCATTATTCCATAGGTAGATTGAATGCCGCCTTCGAAGCAGCAGGGGTGCAACTTCCAGCCTATAGCGTTGCCGACTTCACTCAAGGTGCCAAGCAATTGCAAGGCAAAATCATCCTGCTCCCGCCGGCCTTACTGGACTCAAACATCATACGCAAGATACCCCAGCGGGTCATTGCCATCTGCTCTGGATGGATGCGCGTGCGCGGGGCGAGGCGTTGGCAGTCTGCAGATGCAGGTTTTGCGATGAGCGATCACGCTGACTGGCCGGACTTGCTAAGCGCGATCCGAGCGACCGGAGCAGAAAAGGTCTACGTTACTCACGGGTATACGGCGGCCTTTTCAAAGTATTTAAACGAAATCGGCATTCCCGCTCAAGAATTGAAAACAGCCTATGGTGAAGTCGACGAATTACTCCCCAAAACCGAAGATTGAATATGAAAGAATTCTCAACTTTGGTACATGCGCTGGATAGCACCAACAAAACCTCTGTAAAATCAGAAGCGATCGGCAGTTTTCTGGGCACAGCAGAGGACAAGGATAAACTATGGCTACTCGCGCTGTTCACGGGAAAAAGACCAAAGAGGAGGGTCCCGACCAAGCTCATGAGCGCGTGGGCCATGGAACTTTCAGGAATACCCGAATGGCTGTTTCGTGAATCATATGCCGTGGTGGGCGATCTGGCAGAGACCATCTCACTGATCTTGCCCCCGGCAACCCACAAAATCGACAAAAGTCTGTCCCACTGGATGCAGGACATTATCCAGCTGGAAAACCAGTCCGATGAAGCCAAGAAAAATTTTGTGCTGCAGGCGTGGTCCGGTCTGGGTCATACCGAGAGATTTATATTCAACAAACTCCTCGGCGGGAGCTTTCGCTTGGGTATTTCCTCTCAGGGAATGATCAATGCCATTGCAAAGCATTTTGACCTCGAGTCCACTGCGGTAGCCCATGCAATCATGGGCGACTGGCAGATTGGGGAGATAGCCTTCGATGATCTCATTCACGGAACCTATACCGATACGCAGCTCTCCAAGCCCTATCCCTTTTGCCTGGCCTATGCGCTGGAAAAGGAGCCCGAAAGCCTGGGAGACATCACGCACTGGCAAGCTGAGTACAAGTGGGATGGCATCAGAGGACAGCTCATCAAGCGACAAGATCAACTCTTTATTTGGTCGCGCGGAGAGGAGCTTGTCACAGACCAATTTCCTGAACTAGGAACGGCCGCGCGGAAACTTCCGGACAATTTTGTTATCGACGGGGAAATTTTGGCCTATAAAGAAGGGAAAATCCTGGATTTTTCCGTATTGCAAAGAAGACTCAACCGTAAAAATGTCAGCCGAAAGCTGCTTGATGAAGTGCCCGTTGGATTTTTTGCGTACGACCTGCTCGAGTGGGAACAAGAGGACTGGCGAGGAAAACCCCTTGAAAGCCGGCGGAAAAAACTGGAAACACTGCTGTCGTCAAACCGCTCGGATTGTCTGCGCCTTTCAATGGTGGTAAAAGCACAGGACTGGGCCTCACTATCCAGAGTGCAGCAGGATGCACGGGCGAAACAAAGCGAAGGCCTGATGCTCAAGCACCTGGATTCTCCCTATCATACAGGCCGCAAAAAAGGTGACTGGTGGAAATGGAAAGTAGATCCGATGACCATTGACGCCGTCTTGATTTATGCCCAAAAAGGAAGTGGCAGAAGAAGTGGCCATTATACGGATTACACGTTTGCGGTGCGCCATCAGGGCGAATTGATCAGTATTGCGAAGGCATATTCAGGTCTGACCGACAAGGAAATACAGGAAGTGAGCCGATTTGTAACCAAAAATGCCCTTGAAAAATTTGGCCCGGTGCGAACGGTCAAGCCGGAACTCGTCTTTGAAATTGCCTTTGAAGGAATAGGATACAGTCCGCGGCACAAATCGGGGGTTGCATTGCGATTTCCGCGTATCAAGAGATGGAGAAGAGACAAGACAGTCGAAGAGATCGACGAGCTTGAGGATATCAAAAAGCTAATTGGCTGATAACATGGGTTTCAAACAATCAGAGGGTTATAAAATCATCGTGAACTGGATGAACGCCAAAAATCAGGATCCGTTCTCCTTTCAAAAAAACACCTGGGAAAGCTTTGCCAAAGGGTATAGTGGCATGGTGGTCGCCCCAACCGGCTATGGAAAAACCTTTTCCGTGTTCCTGGCCCTGCTGATCGATTTTATGAACCATCCCGAAAAGTACCCCCCAGGATTGAAACTACTGTGGATTACGCCGTTGCGATCTTTGGCAAAAGACTTGGGACGTGCCATGGAAACGGCTATTCAGGAGATCGGTCTCGACTGGACCGTCGGTGTACGAAATGGAGACACCAGCCTGCAAGCCAGAAAGCAACAAACCAAGGCAATGCCGGACATTCTGCTCACAACCCCAGAAAGTTTACATCTTCTTCTCGCACAGAAAGGGCGCGAGCGATTTTTCAAAAACCTGAAATGCGTCGCCATGGACGAGTGGCACGAAATGCTGGGTACCAAAAGAGGGGTGATGGTCGAATTGGCCCTTCAATATCTTTTGGGTAGGAAACCCGATATCAGGATATGGGGGATCACCGCCACCATCGGCAATCTGGAGCAGGCGATGAACGTTCTCCTTCCCAATCACCCGCAAACTGTCAAAATCCTTGCTCAGGAAAAGAAAAAGCTAAATATACACGCGATTTTTCCGCCAGAAGTCGAAACACTGCCCTGGGCTGGGCATTTGGGTGGCAAACTGGTCGACCAGGTCGTACCTATTATCATGAAAAGTCGGTCTACACTGATTTTCACCAATACCCGAAGTCACAGCGAAACCTGGTATCAACTCCTGCTGGACGCGCATCCGGATTTTGCCGGACAAATTGCCCTTCATCACAGTTCCATCGATGGCGCGATCCGTGAATGGATAGAGGAAGCGCTGAGCGAAGGGCGGTTGAAAGCGGTCGTTGCCACCTCATCACTCGATCTGGGCGTGGATTTCAAGCCGGTGGATACCGTGATACAGGTGGGTTCCAGCAAAGGCGTCGCCCGATTTATGCAGCGAGCAGGCCGCAGCGGGCATTCTCCCTACGAGCCGTCGACCATCTATTTTGTACCGACCCATTCCTTGGAGCTGGTCGAAATCGCAGCCATCAAGGAGGCTGTGAAGAATCAAACCATAGAACCCCGCGAACCTCTGGTGCAAACCTTCGATGTGCTCGTGCAATTTTTGGTTACGATTGCTCTGGGCGGCGGTTTTAATAAAGAGGAACTCTATCGCTGGGTGAAAAACTCGCATGCTTTTAGCTATATGACCCAAGAGGAATGGGAGTGGTGCCTCTTTTTCGTCACAGCGGGAGGAAAAATAGGTAAAAACTATGAAGATTTCCACAAACTGGTCCTAAATTCCGAGGGGTTATATGTCGTTGAAAAACGCCGCATAGCCATGATGCATCGCATGAATATGGGCGTTATCGTTAGCGACGCGTTGATGCGAATCAAATTTTTGTCCGGCGGGTACATCGGCGCGGTTGAAGAAAATTTCATCTCCAAACTGAAGCCCGGCAACAAGTTTGTCCTGGCTGGCCGAGTCTTGGAACTGGTACGGGTAAAGGAAATGACGGCTTATGTCAAGCGGGCCTCCGGAAAGGCTTTCATTCCGAGCTGGTTGGGAGGCAGGCTCCCGTTGAGCGCAAATTTGAGCCACTTTTTGCGGCAGAAAATGAGCGAAGCGATCGATCCGGGCGTGAGAGAAAAAGAGCTCCGCTTTCTTTACCCCCTGATCGCGAGGCAAATGGAAGATTCGCATATACCAAAGGAAGATGAGTTTCTCGTCGAGAGCATACAAACCCGCGAAGGTTCACATATTTTTATGTATCCTTTTGAAGGTAGGCAAATCCACGAAGTGATGGCCGCATTGATCGCTTTCAGACTCAGTCGCATCTATCCGCTCAGTTTTTCACTTGCCATGAACGACTATGGCTTTGAACTCTTTTCTGATAGCAAAATCCACTTGGACGAAGCCATTTTAAAACAGCTACTGTCCAGGGACAATCTGATCGACGATATCGTCCATAGCATCAACGCAACGGAAATGGCGAAGCGTAAATTCCGGGATATCGCTATCATTTCGGGACTCGTCGTCCAAAATGTATTCGGCAAGCAAAAGAACAATAAATCGCTCCAGGCATCATCAGGGATAATATTTCAGGTTTTGGAGGAACATGACCCTCAGAATCTGTTGCTCCGACAGGCCTACGAAGAAGTATTCAATCAGCAGATCG
Organism: uncultured Sphingobacteriaceae bacterium; assembly: GCA_964401685.1. GTDB lineage: Bacteria > Bacteroidota > Bacteroidia > Sphingobacteriales > Sphingobacteriaceae > DASRQK01. Next base: position 64 of record CAYNZH010000047.1, on the reverse strand, counting down.
AAGAACAACGACTCAAAGCCGCTTTCGACCGGATCAATAGCAGCCGGATAGTCTTGAGGATCGC
>CAYNZH010000046.1:0-14381 GCA_964401685.1 uncultured Sphingobacteriaceae bacterium | reverse complement strand
ACGACAACCGGAAATTGGTGGGTATCGTCACCAACAGGGATCTTCGTTTTCAAAAGGATATGAGCAAGCCTATACGGGATTTAATGACCAAAGATAAACTTGTAATTGCGCCGATGGGCACTAATCTGGAGCAGGCTGAAGAAATCCTGCAACAACATAAAATCGAAAAGCTTCCTGTGGTATCGGACGATGGGATTTTGGTCGGACTGATCACCTTTAAAGATATTCAAAAATTCCGGCATTTTCCAAATGCTGCTAAAGACGGGCACGGGCGCCTGAGGGTGGGCGCTGCGGTCGGCGTGACCCACGACACGATGGAAAGGGTAGAAGCTCTGGTTAATGCCGGAGTGGATGTCATTACCATCGACACGGCACACGGTCATTCCAAAGGGGTGATTACTATGTTGAAAGCCGTTAAGACGCAATATCCGGAGCTTCAGGTGATCGTCGGAAACGTAGCGACGGGCGATGCCGCCCGGGATCTGGCGTCTGCAGGCGCTGATGCGGTCAAGGTTGGTATTGGACCTGGATCCATTTGTACGACGAGGATCATTGCCGGCGTCGGGGTACCCCAGTTGTACGCCGTTTACGAATGCGCCAAAGCCCTGGAAGGAACTGGTGTTCCGGTGATCGCTGACGGAGGTGTCAAACAAACGGGGGATATCCCTAAAGCCATCGCCGCCGGCGCCAGCACGGTTATGGCAGGATCATTATTTGCCGGTGTGGAGGAAGCTCCCGGCGAAACCATCATTTTCGAAGGACGTAAATTCAAATCCTACCGCGGCATGGGTTCTGTAGAAGCCATGGAACAGGGATCAAAAGATCGCTATTTCCAGGATGTAGAGGACGATATCAAAAAATTGGTTCCCGAAGGGATTGTTGGTCGCGTAGCTTATAAAGGAACACTGGCAGAAGTCGTGTACCAATATGTCGGGGGGCTGAAAGCAAGTATGGGCTATTGTGGCGCACCAACCATCGCAGATTTGCAAAAAGCAAAATTTGTAAAAATCACTGGCGCAGGCCTGAGGGAAAGCCATCCTCACAATATCTCGATCACGAAAGAAGCTCCTAATTATCATAGCAGGCCTTAATATCAGTTTCATATTTGTATTTTCGGCCAAATAAGTTTAAAAATGAAATCAACTATGAATATCCGCCAAATCAGTGTCATCGGATCGGGAACTATGGGAAACGGAATCGCACATGTGTTCGCTCAGTATGGATTTGATGTTTCCTTGGTAGATCTGGATCAAAACGCACTGGATCGAGCGATAAGAACGGTTTCTGGAAACTTGGATCGTCAGATTAAGAAGGGTGGGCTGCGCGACACCGATAAAATAGCTATTCTCGGACGTATACAGACGTTTACGGATTTGGGCCAGGGAGTGAGTAACGCGGATCTGATTGTCGAAGCTGCGACAGAAAATGAGGCAATCAAACTTGATCTGTTTGCCCAGCTAGATGCGCTGTGCAAGCCTTCAACGATTTTGGCCTCCAATACCTCGTCTATTTCGATCACCAAGATCGCTGCTGCAACTCAGCGCCCGGAAAAAGTGATCGGGATGCATTTTATGAATCCTGTTCCGGTCATGAAACTGGTAGAGGTCATCAAGGGATATTCCACCGACCAGGAGACAGCGGCCCTGATCGTTGCCTTGGCCAAAAAGCTCGAAAAGGACCCAGTCGAAGTCAATGACTACCCCGGATTTGTGGCCAATCGCATTCTGATGCCCATGATAAACGAGGCGATCTATACCTTATATGAAGGAGTCGCCGGTGTCGAAGAGATAGATACCGTAATGAAACTGGGTATGGCCCATCCCATGGGGCCACTGCAGTTGGCAGATTTCATCGGCCTTGACGTGTGCCTGTCCATCCTGAAAGTATTGCACGAGGGCTTTGGCAATCCCAAGTATGCACCCTGCCCTTTATTGGTCAATATGGTCAATGCGGGCAAAAAAGGAAAGAAATCTGGTCAAGGGTTTTATTCGTATAGCTGAGGACTCACTCAGAGAATTAGAATATCTTCAAAACATGTAAGTGAATTGTTACCTTTTGGGTGCTTGGAGGGTCAATATTTTCTCTATTTTAGCCATCCAGTTAATCAATTATTTTATTAACCAATTCACAAATACATGAAACACAAATTACTCAGTATGTTTTTAGTGAGCTGTCTGCTGATTACAACAGCATTCGCTCAGGAAAGAACCATCTCGGGAAGAGTTACATCCTCGGAAGGTGGCCCGGTGGAGAATGTCTCCGTCCGGACCGGAAGAGTGGCAACACAAACTGATGCCAATGGTCAGTTTAACATTCAAGCAGCTACGGGTGCGACGCTGACTTTTACCGCAATCGGTTTTAGTGAAGTGACTGCAACCGTCGGCGCCTCGAATACCGTGAACGTCGTGATGACTCCATCGATTGAGGAGATTGATGAGGTAATCGTCGTTGGGTACGGTACAGTACGCCGGTCTGAATTTACAGGTTCGGCGATGACCGTCACATCGAAAGATTTGGACAAGCGTCCAATCTCTAATCCATTAGCAGCATTGCAAGGTGCTGGCCCTGGCGTCCAGACAACGACCCCAGGTGGGGCACCTGGTTCTTCACCTGGTATACGTGTCCGCGGCATCGGCTCGATTTCCGCTGGCGTTGGCCCCTTGTACGTCGTTGATGGCGTTGAATTTACGGGTGGATTTACTAATATCAATCCGGAAGACGTCGAATCGATCACTGTTCTCAAAGATGCAGCGACTATCGCAATCTTCGGTTCCAGAGGTGCAAACGGAGTTGTAATGGTCACTACAAAGCAAGGCCAAGCTGGCGAGCCTCGCTTGGACGTCAAAGTCGGTTTGGGAGCAAATCAAAATGGGGATCCGGAATATGATTTAGTCAACCCGGCCGAATATTATGAACTTATGTGGGAGTCATATAAAAACAGCTTGCATTATTCAGCTGAAGATGACAGGAAAATACCGTTGAACGTTGCCGCTCAAATCGCTTCTGGACAACTACCAAGAAATGCAGCCGGACAACAAGTTTACAACGGCGTTGCCTATGACGACGTTGTTCAATTCGTTGGGAATTATAATGTGTTTGACGTTCCGAACAACGAATTGATTGGGTTAGATGGCAAAATTAATCCCAATGCCAGGCTGCGCTTCGGAAATGATCTTAACTGGCTTGACCAAGCATCACAGAATGGTAAACGAAACGAATACAACCTCACTTTCTCAGGAGGAGTATCACGTGGCACGGATCTGTATGCATCCATGAACTTTTTGGATGAAGAAGGTTGGGGACTACGTTCTTCCATGCAGCGCTATTTAGGTCGTGTTAATGTAAATAGTCAAGTGAACAGCTGGCTGAAGGCCGGTGTAAACTTGTTTGCTAACATGAACAATTATAACAATGCGGCGACAGGTAGTAGTTCAATCAATAATCCGTTTTTGTGGGCTCGTGGCACTGCACCAATTTATCCTGTTCACTTATGGGATCCGGTGACTGGTGAGCCGGTGTATGATGACCTTGGAAATCACCGTTTTGACTTAGGTAATCACACGGCTGAGTTTGGTTATAACAGGAATTATCGCTCCGGAAGACATGCAATTGCAGAAAGCCTTTGGAATTTAGATAACTCAAAGCGTGATTTCCTTGGTGCGCGAGCGTATATTGACATAAACATTCTTCCTAGTTTGACATTTTCATCCTCTTTGGCGCCAGAGGTAACTAACAACCGCGGGGAATCCTACGAAAATACTGAAGTTGGTGATGGAGCCCCGTCTGGTCGTTATAGTCAAAACGCTTCTCGTACATTCGGTTATACGTTTAATCAGTTGTTGCGCTATACTGAAAGTTTCGATGTTCATAATTTGAACATTCTTGCGGGGCACGAGAATTTCTCCACACAGAGTACCGGGATCAGCGGTATGAGGACGGGACAAGGGTTTCAGAATTTTTTTACATTTACTAACTTCACTGATATCGCCAACCTTTCATCATCGTTGAGTGAGCGCGCTATGGAGTCATATTTCTCGCGAGTGGAATACAACTTTGACCAAAAGTATTATTTGTTTGGATCTGTGCGTTACGACGGTGACTCTCGTTTTCCGAAAGCCAATCGTTGGGACGCATTTTGGTCTTTGGGTGCAAGATGGAGAATCGAACGCGAGACATGGTTTGATGTAGAATGGATCAATGCTTTAAGTCTACGGGGGTCGTATGGACGGCTGGGCAACTCCGACGTGGGTACCTATCCGTATCAAGCTGGATACGCCATCGGAATTAACAACGCGTCTGCCCCAGGTACTGTCTTAAGTGAGTTGGGTTCGCCGGACCTGAGATGGGAAGGGCAGCGACCATTGACCGTTGCCGTGGATTTTGATTTGTTCAATAGCAGGATTCGAGGAAATCTTGATTACTACCGCAAGACTTCGGACGGCCTATTATTCGCAGTTAGCCAACCCTATCACAATGGAGGTACCACGGGTGGCTCGTTTTCGGTCGACAGAAACGTTGGTGATATGGAAAATCAGGGAATCGAGTTACAGCTGACCGGGAACATTATTCGGAGGCAAAATTTTGACTGGTCCATGACCTTCAACCTTACGACAATTGCCAACAAAGTACTTACTTTACCAGAAGAATTTCGTGAGAACGGGATAGTGAGCGGAAATTACAAGAGAATGGAAGGAAGATCTCTTTACGAATTCTACACCCGCAAATACCATAGTGTAGATCCGGAAACTGGTCGTGTATTGTACGAGGGTATCTCAGAAGGATCATATAGCCCTACAAACCCAAATATCATCGTGAGAGGTACGGATACCTTAACCTTCGATCATAATATTGCCAAGCAAGATTACCTTGGCATTGATGCCCTTCCTAAGGCGTATGGAAGTTTGTCAAACATTTTCATGTATAAAAACTTCGAATTGGGTTTTGTATTGCAGTATAGTGTAGGTGGTTATTCCATTGACGGACGTTATGCTGGGTATATGACTCCTGGGTCCGCAACGGGCGGGACTTACCACAGGGATTTATTGAATGGCTGGAGAAATCCTGGCGATGTGACCGATATTCCTATTATGGATCTTGGACGCCAGGCTAATTTTAACGCGACTTCGGACAGGTTTTTGGAACGTTCGGACTACTTAAACCTTAGCTCAGTGAATGTAGGATACCGCCTGTCAAGCGATGTGGCTGCCCGATTGGGTCTCAGAACGCTACGAGTTTATTTAAGTGGAGAAAACCTGGGATATATCACTGCAAGAAAGGGCTTTAATACCCTAAGTGGATTTACCGGTGCATCTGCGTCTGGTTCTTATTCTTTCTCAAGAACGATAAATTTTGGGATAAACTTTGGATTGTAATTAAAAGATAGAATATGAAAATTTTTCAAAATAATATATCTAAATGGATGATTGGGGCTTGCCTACTTGCAGTTACCGCAATAGGGTGTAAGGAAAGCTACCTGGAGAAGGTCCCGACAACTCGCGTTTCGCCGGAAACAGTGTTTTCAAACATGGACAACGCCTATGCGACGATTAATGGTTTGCACAGGAGTCTTTACCGACAGTGGTATAGCAGGCAGGCCGAAGGTGGCCAGAGTGGTAACATCCTTTATATGGAAGTTCTCGGCGAGGATTTCGTGATGACTGGCGCTGCCAACGGTTGGTTCAATAGCGAGTACCAGTGGCAGGCAAATCACAATGTGAACTCCGCGATGGTCAGGTTCAATTATGGTTTCTATTATTCGCTAATCGGAAACGCAAACCAGATCATTGCCTATATTGACGACACCCCGGGTTCAGAGCTGGATAGAAATTTTATCAAAGCCCAAGCGCTGACTTACCGTGCGTGGAGCTATTTTCAGATGGTCCAACTGTACGGGCCACGATACGTGAAAGGTGGCGATAACTCTGGCATGGGTATGTCCTTAGTGTTGGAGCCAACTAGTGAGGTCATACCACGCAATACGGTCGAAGAGACCTATGCGCAGATCAATCAGGATCTGGACGATGCTATCTCTCTGTTTGGGAACGCCCGTCAGCGTCCTGACAACTCGCACCTGAATATCAATGTAGCAAAAGGAATCAAAGCTCGGGTGGCGCTTACCCAGCAGGAATATGCGGTCGCCGCGACTGCTGCGAATGAAGCCCGGCAAGGTTTCAGGCTGATGAATGAGGAGGAATACCTATCAGGGTTTTCTAACTTTAATCTGCCTGAAGTTATGTGGGGATTCAACCACAGAGATGATCAGCCAACCTATTTTTACTCTTACTTTGCTTATGTTGGTAATTTCAGTTCTACAAATACTCGGGGAAATCCAAAAGCGATCAATTCGCTATTGTATGCCCGAATCTCTGACACAGACGTCCGGAAGCAGTTGTGGGATTCGACCGGTGCGCAGGCAGATTTTCCAGTAGCAGATGGCGGGGTGCGCAGACCTTATATGACCCGTAAGTTTTTGCTTTCGAATCCGAATAACAGTAACGGAGATTTTGCTTTGATGCGATCCGCAGAAATGTATTTGATCGAAGCTGAAGCGTTGGCGAGGCTGGGCAGGGATTCAGATGCTGCAGACGCTATTTTGCCGTTGGCTCAGCAGAGAGACCCGAATTATGTAAGAACGACTAAAACGGGCGAGGATCTGATTGAGCACATTATGACTCAGCGTCGTGTTGAGCTTTGGGGCGAAGGATTTAGATTCTATGACTTGAAGCGTCTGGGATTGCCTTTGAACAGAAATGGAGCAAATCATAGCGGGACTTTAGCCGTAGTATTTACCGTACCGGCCAATGATCCAAGATGGTTGTTTCTCATTCCTCAGCAAGAGCTTGACCGAACCCAAGGGGTGGTCAAACAAAATCCAACCAGCTAATTTCGCCAATTTGGTATTATAAATAAGCAACAAATTTCCTATTCCGGCTTGCCGGTTTAGGAATTTGTTTGTTAAAAGCTTCAGATGATCATCAGAATTCTCGCCTTTATCCTCTTTGGATGGGTAATCATCCCGCTTCAAGCGCAGCAACTGGCTGTTTCCGAATATATACTATATAATGGTACAGCCTATAGTTCGTACCCGCCAGTTGAGGACGGAACACCAAATTATAGGGATATTGACTTTAGTTCCAATTCAAATTTGAAGTATCATGGTCAAAATTGGGTTGCGCCGATGATCAAATACGATCTGGTCGTTAATCAGCTGATCCTTTTTAATCCGGAAAATGATGCTTCCATGATTCTCCCAAAAGTCTGGATTGAAGATTTTGTGATAGAGCAGGATACCTTTGTCAATCTGGATCATCGCGAGTGGCCGGGCTTGCAGCAAGACGGATTCTACCACCGATATTTTGTCGACAATGGAAAGCTTTGCCTCGCGCGTTATACTAAAGACCTTGTAGACGAAGGCCATCAAGGCCGAAATTTTCGATATTTTAAGGAGAGTGTGCGATACTTTGTCCGTCTCGACCCTGGCGAACCTTTTCAGGAAATTTCTACACATCGACAATTGTTGAGGCTCGATCCGGAAAACCGGCGTCGAAATCGCCGTGAACTTTACAATATTGGCCTTCATAAAAAGGAGTGGCTCGGCGATGCAATCACTGTAGTGCTTTCAAACATGAACCCCTAAGCGCATGCAAAGAATTGTTTTGATATTGATCTTAACTGCTGCATTCAGCCTCAGTTATGGTCGGCAGGAACCCCGTCCTGCGGCAGGTGATCTGATCAGCCTGCAACTGGACAGTGTCTCTTTTGATGCTTTCATCCAGGAATTAGAACAGCAAACGGAGTATGCGTTTTTCTATGATCCTCGCTGGACAAGGGCGTTAAAACTCAGCATTCATGTCGATAAACGCCGTTTGGAAGAAATTCTCGATGCAGTCCTTGCTGATCACGAGCTCTATTATTTTGTGGACAAGAACAAGCGGGTGTTCATCACCCTTTCAAGTCCGATTTTGAGTAGCCTTCACTCGGACAGCGTTCGTTTACAGGGTCCTGAGCGGCTAACCGCAAGTAACAACCTGATCGGAGACTATGTGGATACTACCCGACTGAGTAGTGTGACCATTGAAAGCAAGGTGTTTCAATTTGGCAATCCGTTTTCTGCCCTTCCGGGAGAGAAAATTTTGACAGGCTATATCCGCAGTATCAATACGGGCGAACCCGTGGTTAACGCAACCGTCAGTATAGACGGCCAAATGACGGCAGTACAGGCAGATGCCAAGGGTTATTATTCAATTGCCATACCAAACGAACATGCAACCATTCGCATCAGTAGTGTAGGGAAATCAGAAACCCGGCGTCAAGTGCTCATGTATGACAACGGGAGGCTCGACATAGAAATGGACGATATTGTGTATGCGCTAACGGAAGTTGTTGTCTCTGCTGAACTTGGCCAAAATCTTCGGCGAACCACTATGGGTGTTGAGAAAATCAGTATTCAGGCGATCAAGCAGACTCCCGCGGTATTGGGTGAAGCCGACGTTGTCAAGATCGTCCTTTCCCTCCCCGGAGTCCAGACAGTGAGCGAAGCTTCCGGAGGATTTAATGTTCGCGGCGGGGCATCGGACCAGAATTTAGTGTTATTTAACGATGCAACGGTCTTCAATCCCTCGCATTTTTTCGGTTTTTTCTCTAGTTTTAATGCCGATGTAGTCAGTAATGTCGAACTTTATAAGAGCAGTATTCCAGCGAGATACGGAGGCCGTCTATCCTCAGTTCTGGATATTTCTGCGAAAACCGGAACGAAAAACAAGATTTCGGGTGCAGGCGGAATTGGATTGCTTACGGGGAGAATGACCTTGGAAGGGCCCATAGGCGAACATACGACATTTGTCGTAGGAGGACGGAGTACGTATTCCGACTGGCTCCTAAACCTCATCCCAGATGACAGGTACAAAAACAGCTCGGCTGGCTTTTATGACGGCAATATCATGATCAACAGTCAATTGACAGAAAAGGATGCGATCTCTGTCATGGGTTACTACAGTCAGGATCAGTTTTCATTGAATACAGATACCACCTACAACTACCATAATCAGAATATGAATTTACGATGGAACCGCATTCATTCCAGTCGCCTCTATTCTGTGTTGACGCTAGGCTATGATGGGTACGGCAATGGAATATTAGGGCGGGGCAATGAGCTGCATGCCTTCGACTGGAATTTTTCCCTTGAGCAGATTTACGGGCGACTGGATTTTAACTATAGACTGAGCCAGGCGCACAATCTATCCTTTGGCCTCCACACCCAGCGGATCTCCAGCTCCCCGGGTGTCCGCAGTCCGGTCGGCTCTGCTTCGCTCTTGGTCGCAGACGCGCTTCCGCGTGAGCAGGCTCTTGAGAGTTCCTTGTATATTAGTGATCATATCGTTATTAATGATCGGTTGGGCCTCGACCTGGGCTTGAGGTATACACTTTATCAATATTTAGGTCCTCACGCGAAACGTGTTTATGCGGATGAACTCTCGCGCACCACGGATAATCTGGTCGCAGTTGAGGAAATTGCCGCCGGCAAGACCGTACACGCCTATCATTCGCCCGAAATTAGGCTAGGACTGAGGTACGCATTGGACGATTTTAGCTCTATAAAAGCGGGCTATAATTCGCTCAATCAGCACATTCACATGCTCTCCAACACGACAGCGATCACGCCTACGGACACCTGGAAACTGAGCGATAATAATATCAAACCCCAAAAAGGCGATCAGATGGCTATAGGCTATTATTTGAATTCTGCAGATAATCGCATTGAAACATCTATAGAGGCATATTATAAGCGTATTGACGATTATTTGGATTATAAGAGTGGTGCACAATTGATGATGAATCATCATATAGAGACGGATGTTATCAATACCAAGGCGAGAGCCTATGGTGTGGAGATGCTCATCAAGAAAAATACAGGCAAGCTCAATGGATGGATCAGCTATGCCTATTCCAAGGCCGAGCAGCGCACGGTTGGCGGAGCACCCCAGGACAGGATAAATAGGGGAGCATTTTACCCTAGTAACCATGACAAGCCGCACAATTTCAATCTGGTGGGAAATTACCGTGTTAGTCATCGTTTCAGTGTCTCTTTGACCACTGACTACAGCACGGGAAGGCCGATCACATTGCCCGTCGGCGAGTTTGATTTCGCGGGATCGACCCGAGTGATCTACTCGGATCGCAATCAGTATAGAATACCAGATTATTTTCGCATGGATCTTTCTCTGAATATAGAAGGAAATCATAAGGTGCGGAAACTGGCTCACAGCTCTTGGTCGGTAGGTGTGTACAACCTCACGGGAAGGAAAAATCCATTTTCTGTATACTATGTTTCCCGTGGCGGCTCGGTCAGTGGTTACAGCCTGTCTGTATTTGGAAATCAAATCCCATTTGTGACCTATAATTTTAAATTTTAACAGAATGGCAAGCGTTATAATGAAACTGAGATTTATCGTCATTTGCATGCTAGGTGTACTATTTTTCATGCACTCCTGTGAAGAGCCATTTACTCCGGTCCTGGACGAGAGAGATGTCTCGCCGACACTGATAGTGGACGGGTATATCGATGTGGATGGGCCTTCAAAATTTCGGATTTTTTATTCCCGCCCGATAAATCCGACCGGAAATGGCGAGCCAGTTGCTCCGGGAAGGCTGGGCACTTCTGTTCAGGTGAGTGTTGTTTCAGAAGATGGTCAGGAGTATTTTGGAACGGCTAGTCAGACGCACCAGGTATACAGCGTTGATCACCCCGTTTTGGACATGGGCACCGCCTATTTCTTACGCCTGATCGTTGACGGAAAGGTGTACGAATCCGTGCCCTCCAAAGGACTAGAAAGTGGGGAAATTGAGGCTGTTGATTTTACAGTTGACGAGGAAGGCGTGGAAATCCAAGTGAGCAGTCTGGACCCAAGCCATGCGAGCCCCTATTACCGGTGGGAGTTTGAAGAAGCCTGGAAATTTTCCTCCGCAGTCAAGCCAAATGCGATCATCGAGGGCGGCCAACTCGTGCCGATGACACCAGAGACCGATTACGGCACCTGCTATCAATTTAGCAACTCCAACAACATCCTGATTGGGTCTTCGGGAGATTTGTCTGAAAATCGTATTTATAAAGCACCCATCCAATCAATAGCTCCCGACTCCGAGAAGCTGGAGATCCGGTATTCGATTTTGGTCAAGCAGTTTGCACTGAGCGAAGGCGCGTATGCATTCTGGGACTTGATACGGAAAAATTCCGAGCAGATTGGTGATATTTTTGGTGTTATGCCCTCGGAAGTCAGTGGAAACATTGCGAATATTGCAGATCCGTCGGAAAAAGTCATCGGATATATTGAAGTGGTGAGACCGAGTGAAAAGCGAATATTTATTGATAATAGAGCGGTACCTCCTGTTTGGAGGCCTGACCGGCCTTTTTATAGAAATTGCATGGTCGTCGATACGGTCACAGTGGCCGAGGCACCTGGTGTCTTTCGTGAGTTTCCCGGTTACCTGCCAGGTTGGTTTATTTATGCCAATCCTGCGAGCCCAGATCCTACGCATGTAAATTATGCACCTGCTAGGTGTGTCGACTGCCGCTTTAAAGGGCAGCAGGCCAAGCCTGAATTTTGGATAGATTAACCCTTGTTTGAGATTTAATATGAGAGCAATATCCCATATATTTATGCTTACGCTGATTGCCTTTTGCATCCTCAGTGCTGGTGGGCAACGGGCCCAGGGAGCTGAAACGCCGCATGAACGCTTGTATCTTCACCTCAACAAGGACCTTTACATCCCCGGAGAGATTGTGTGGTTCAATATTTATAGCTATGATTTGAACAGTCGAACTCCGTATACCGGCACGGAAAGAGTGGCCAATTTAGGCCTCTACACCGGGGGAGGTGAAAAGGTATTGAGCATAATGCTACCGATCGATCGCCAGTATTCTTCGGAGGGATCTATCTACCTGCCAGGCAACCTCGCAACTGGAGACTATTGGCTGGCGGTTTATCCCGAAGTTTCGTCAGATCTTGCGGATTCGCCTTCTTTATTTCAGCGGAAAATTAGGATTCTCAATCCTTTGGAGCCGTCGTTTATGGATATTTTAAGTCCTCCGGCTCCTGAGTTGGTACTTCATCCTGAAGGAGGAAATCTGATCGAAGGACAGCGAAATAGGTTGGCTTTTTACATGAAGGAAATGACCATAGAACAATTTCCCTTTACCCTCTTTGTAGAAAGCACTGATCAAAATGAAATCTATGAGTTCACTTCGAATGCTTCCGGTGCTGGACTCTTTAGTTTTTTGCCAAAACGCGGTGAGAACTATCGTTCGTACATACGATTTAAGGATGGCAGCTATATGGATGTGGATTTTCCTCATGCTGTTCGCGATAAAGCGGGTCTGCGCGTAGAACGTCAGGGAGAAGCCTATCGTGTAACCACTTTTTGGAATGACCCACTGAAGGGTGATCTTGTACTGAAAGTTCGGCAATATGGTCAGGTAATTCATGAAGTTCCCTTCGATCTAAGCGGAACATCGGACACCAGAGACATTTCCCTGCCTGCAACAACGGGTGGGAGCTGCTGGTTTGAATTGTGGCATGAGAATCAACGGATAGGAAGCAGACTGGTTTTCCACGGGGGCGAAGAAATCGTATCACTTCCTGTCGATTTGTCGAATGCGTTGGATTTGAAGACTCGGGAAAAAGGACAATTTAAGATCCAAACCTCGTCGCTTGGGCAGGAAGCGATGCTCAGTGTGTCTGTCTTCCAAAGAAGCGAAATCCCCACAAACGCCTCAAAGTTTCATCATCTGATGGCCGACCGCTGGCTCTTTGCCAATCAAGTGGCTAGTGACGGTGTTTTGGAAGAAGAAATGTGGTACCGGGCCGATGGTAATTTTGACGGGCTGGACTTATTTGTGATGGCGCAAAAGCAAGCCGAGCCGGTCAAAAAAAGTGAAGTTCCCCCAGGGGATCGTTTTAGGAAAATCAGCTTCCGTCTGAAGAATAAGCAGTCCGGAAAGCCAATTGCCAGCGAGTATGTTTTCCTCTCTTTTCCTGGGAAGACGGAGAGACTCTATCTCAGCAGGACAGACAGCCGGGGTCAGGCTGATTTTTCCGTAGACCCTGTATTTGGCAAGCAAACCGCTGTCTTGGTGTCAACGTCGGGCTTAGCTTTCGACTTCGAATTGGTCTCCGACGACTATTTTTCCTTCGATCCCCACCTTGAATCTGTAAACGACACAGCGCGCAGGTTGACATTTGCACCGACAGCGTGGATGGATTGGATGGAGGCATATAATATCAATGTACAAGCAGAGAATGCTTATTTCAGGCGGGAACGTGCAGATTTTGATAGCACGAAAACCGGCTACAAAGCCCCGTTTTACGGAAATGCAGATAGGGATTATAAGCTAGACGATTATACTCGTTTTGTCGTGATGGAGGAAGTTCTGCGTGAATATATGCCCGAAGTTTCCGTTAATCGCCGGGGTAACAACTATCAACTACGTGTGCACGATAAACTTAGCAATCTGTTCTTTTCGGGCAACCCGCTTGTCCTCCTTGACGGGGTACCGCTGAGCGACATTAACAAAGTCATTGCCTATGATCCGCTCAAGATAGAAGAAATCGCAATCATCCGATCCAAGTTTTATTACGGGCCTCTTGAATATGACGGTGTTGTCAGTTTTAAGACCTATGACGGCGACCTCAAAGATTTTTCCCTTGAAAATAGTGCTGCACTTTTTGATTTTGAAGGATTCTACATCCACCGTAAGTTTTTCAGCCCTCAACATGGTGAAAACGATGACGAACTGCCGTCGTCGATCCCGGACCTTAGAAATGTGCTTCTGTGGGCGGGTGACCTGCATACTGACGGCCACGGTGATTTGGCCATTGACTTTTATACCTCCGATCTCAAAGGTGAATTCGTGATCGAGATCGAAGGCTTAGATAAGGATGGCCGCGTTCTGAGGGGTCGATCGAGCTTTCAGGTAAGATGACAGCAATGGGAGGGATAAGATTTTGACTTCAATCACATACTATTCTGAATTGTAAGCGATACAAGTAGCGAATAACGTGCTGGTTATCCGCTACTAAAATTGCACAATTCAACGATCCCGAGATTGTTTTTAAACCGAGAAAATCTCGTCCTTATTTGTGAACGCTTTAAACTCAATGGGATTTCCACTGAAGTCAAAAACGAACATCGTCAGCTGCTCGCCGACCTGACCCTCGTATCGCTTGTTGGGCTTGACCACGAACTCAATTTGCTCGGCTTCTAAGTTAGCTTGGATTCGATTGAATTCCTCAATTTCCACCAGGCAACCAAAATGCGGAATGGGCACATGGATACCATCCACTTTACCGCAGTAATCCAAGGCTGGAAACTCGCTGCTCAAATGC
>CAYNZH010000045.1:0-14398 GCA_964401685.1 uncultured Sphingobacteriaceae bacterium | reverse complement strand
ATCGCTCGCCCAAGCTACGCTTGGCTCGCTCCCTCGGAAACAAAAATACCCCGCTGTTGCGGGGTAATAGTTGCTTTGGCGGAGAGAGAGGGATTCGAACCCTCGGTACCGTTTCCAGTACGACAGTTTAGCAAACTGTTCCTTTCGGCCACTCAGGCACCTCTCCGAGAATGACTGCAAACCTACTACAATTTTTCGAAATTTAAAAAAATACTGAGGCAATTTTTGCTAACACATTCCTGTGCCCCATTATGAAAATAAATAAAAATTTGACGAAAACAAATTTATTGTTTATTATTGTATCAACCAATATTAAAAGTCCAATGAAAAAGGCAATTACTTTCGGAAAGGCCCTGCAATACGCGATATTGTGCGCCTTTATTCTCTGCACGCTCTCTCACGAAGTTCTCTCGCAAAGCATTGTTAACGGTCGAGTTACCAATCAGTCTTCCGGCGACCCGCTGATCGGTGTGTCCGTACAGATCAAAGGCAAGCTTATAGGAACAAGTACGGATTCGGATGGGAATTTCACTTTAAGCGTAGCTGATACTCCTCCATTTACTTTAGCTTTCAGTTCATTGGGTTTTGCAAGGCAGGAAATCCTGGTCTCCGAATCAAACAGCACGATAAATATTCAACTCGTGGAGCAGTTCATTCTGACTTCCCCGGTGGTGGTTTCTGCATCCAGGGTCGAAGAAAATGTGATGCAATCCCCGGTTTCTATAGAAAAAATCGGCTTGCTCAGCATTAGAAACACTCCTCAGCCATCTTTTTACGACGCTTTGCAAAATCTAAAGGGCGTTGAAATGACCACGCAGTCTCTTACCTTCAGGTCGGTCAGCATGAGAGGATTTGGCGCCAATGGGAATACCAGGGTGGTGCAACTGGTCGATGGAATGGACAATCAGGCTCCGGGCCTCAACTTTGCCGTTGGTAATGTGGTTGGGATGTCTGAGCTGGACGTGGAAAGTGTGGAGCTGCTCCCGGGTGCTGCATCTGCGCTTTATGGGCCCAATGCAATCAACGGAATTATACTGATGAATAGCAAATCGCCATTCACTTATCAGGGAGTGAGTGCTTCTATCAAAACGGGAATGATGAGTGCGTCGAACAGATCGGAGCCTAATTCTGCATTTTACGATGTCGGTCTGCGCTTCGCAAAGGCGGTTACTGAGCGGTTTGCTTTCAAGGTCAATGTATCATATCTCACGGGAAGGGATTGGGAGGCAACGGACTACCGAGATCAGAGTTTCCGAAATGGCACAAATCTGAACAACAACGTGGGTAATACGCAGAACAATCCGTTCTATGATGGAGTGAATTGGTACGGCGACGTGGGTGCCAATGTCTATGACGTTCTTTTTGCAAATGGGACACCGGGCGACGGATCGAACGGGACTTCTGCCGCCTTGGGTGCGATCATGACGACCGCCTTGCCGGTGCCGGGGGTGGGTAATGTGACGTTGCCGCAGTTCATCGCCGGTGCAGATCCTGCGCAGCAGATGGCAGTGGCGAGGGGTATTTTTTCAAACATGGTGCCCCAGTACTATCAGCCGGCTCCTGGCTTTGCCGAAAACCAGTTGACGAACTATCCGGTAAACAGTCTCAAGTTCAATGCCGCTCTCCATTACAAGCTGAGCGACCGGACGGAGGGAATCTTACAAGCAAACTGGGGCAAAGGCTCTGCGGTCTATACGGCGGCTGACCGTTATAATATTCAGAACTTTACGTTGGGACAGTACAAAGCTGAGGTGAGAAGTGACAACTTTTTCGTCAGGGCCTATACCACCAGGGAAAATTCAGGTGATGCGCATGCACTGGGCGTGCTTGGCTCACTGATCAGTCAGCGCTACCTCCAATCTGCACTGGGCACGGGTGCGCCGGCCTTTCTTCAGAACGCTTACACACAGTATGCAGGTGCCTTTTTCCAGGGTTATCAAACGGCGCGTGGATTGGGTGCTGATCATAACGCGGCCCTTACCGTGGGACAAAACACGGCCAATGCGCACGCCGCTGCGAACAACACGGGATGGATGGACACAGCTTTAGCGCCAGCACTCATGGCTGCGGATGAGGCATTTCTGCCCGGGGGGACGCAGTTTGAGGCGACCATTGCCGACATCCGTAGCCGGGCGATCCCTCAAGGAGCCAATTTCCTGGACAAGACCAATATGTACCACGTTGAGGGCATGTACAATTTCAAAAACCAGATTGATCCTGAGCTTTTCGAGTTCCTTGTAGGCGCAAATTACAGGGTCTACGATCTCAATTCTGAAGGCACACTCTTTTCACTCGATGAGAACGGCAACGAATTTGACATACACGAGTATGGCGCTTATGCACAAGCCGCCCGCAACTTCGGCGATGTCTTCAAACTGACCGCCTCCATGCGTTACGATAAAAATGAAAACTTCAAGGGGCAGTTCAGTCCCCGGGTTTCTGGCGTTTTGACCGTGGCTGAGGATCACAACTTCAGAGCGTCCTTTCAACGTGGGTTCAGGATTCCAACTACTCAAAACCAGTATATCGATCTTAACACGCCTCAGGCCCGTCTGGTGGGTGGACTGCCTTTGTTTAAAACGAAGTACGACATGATCAACAATCCTGTTTTTGCGTTGACAGACATCGAAGCCGGAAATCTTCAGCCCTATCAATTCAAAGAGTGGGAACCGGAACGGGTCGAAACCTACGAGATCGGCTACAAAAGCATGATCGATAATCGCTTTTTCATCGATGCGTTCTATTATTACAATCAATTTCTCAGCTTCGAGGGTGTTTCGGTACTGGTTCAACGTAAAAATCCAAATGGTCCGATGACGGATCTGGCCGATCCGACCAGAAGAAACGTTTACAGTATGCCTGTCAACGCTCCGCAAACAATCAAAAACTCCGGATGGGGCGTGGGTATCGACTATATGATATTCGCCGGTTATACCCTAACCGGAAATGTGACCCAAAACGTTTTGCTTAACGAAAACGAACTCGCGGAGAAAGATCCCTCCTTCGTGACCTCCTTCAATTCCCCAAAATACCGCTACAACCTTGGCTTCTCCAATCGGAACGTCAGCAACAGTGGATGGGGCTTTGGCCTGACCTACAGGTATCAAACAGAAATGCTTTGGAACGGAAGTATTGGAACGCCGGCGGCAAATATCGGGAAACACACGATGATGCCAGCCTTTTCGACCTTCGACGCGCAGATCAGCAAAAATCTTCCGCGTCTAAAATCGAACGTCAAATTGGGAGGAACCAATATAGGAAACAAGCTCTACACCACCGGCTGGGGAAATCCTTCGGTAGGAGGTCTTTACTATGTATCAATTACCTTTGATGAGATGCTTCGTTGAGCATTTCAAGGTTAACGAACGTTCATTAATACGAACGAACGTTCGTTAACCTCGTATTTTCCAGATTAGATACCTATGCGCGCACTCTCCGCAAGGCCCTCAGTTTTAGGACTTTGCTTATTAAATACCCGAATCAGGTTGAAGGTGTCCGGAATGGTATTTTCCAGTCTGAGCAGGGTTTCACCGGGAATGTTTTCCTTGCTGAAAGGAACGACACGAACGTATTCCTGCACTTCTCCTGCCCTCCTACCGTACTTATAGTCATAGGTAAATTGACCAGCTTCATCCAATTGTACATCAGAATTTTGAGGATTCGGCATTGAAATATAGAACTCGCTATCTTCCATAGCGCCCGACGGGTTCATCAGGTCTTCTTCCGCGAGGTAAGTGTGCAGTTCCCTGGCTACATTTTCCGAAGGATCGATGATTTGAATATTTTCCGCCATCAAATGTCTGTAAACGTATTCGCCGTCTCGTTGGTAATTGTAGATTTCCGAAAAAACGCTTTCTATTTCCTCAGTCAGATACGGATAATGCGTACAGCCCAGAACAAGCGCTTTCAGTGGCTGGGCATTTTCCTTCTTGCGAAGATTTTCCATCATGGAGACCAGGTGGTAGCGCACATAATTCTCCGTAGAATTAATCTGCAATATGCTACAATCCTGTGGGTTAGACGTGTCGCAGAGCATTGATGCATGATCAAAATCAAAGTTGTACAGATCCAATAGGGTTTTATCGATCTTGAAGTCTGGATGATCCAGCGACGGGCCGCGGTAATTATCACGTGGACTGGTTGCTGTATGGCTGATAAAGTCGCCGACTTCGTCCACCGCCTCTGCAACGCCGTGCCCACCTTGGTTAATGACTTGGATATCACCTTTGTAGCCCAGCGCATCCTTCATGGTCATGATGGTCTTTTCGTAGCCCGAAGAGGCGATGGTCCCCACAGTTGCAAAAACGCCGATGGTTGCATCTTCCTGAATATCAATAGTCTCCAATACACCTTTTGCACCGGCGTCAATCACTCCTATCACCGGAATGTCCAAGCCTGTCCTTTTAACAAAGTTCCGTATTTGTTCAATGCCATAAGCGGTAGCGGTATTACAGGCTACGACTATGGCTTTTATTTTCTCTTTGTCGTTTCTAAACGCCTCTGCTTCCTGTGTCGGATAGTATTTATTTCCAAGCAGAAACTGTACATCCTTGATGATGTGTTCGACCAGCAATTCGGAATTGTTGGCACTATGGTAATTTCCGTAAGGCATATTGGCCTGATCCGCAAGGTAAATAAACTTTTCACGGGCAAAATCCGGCTGACCATCGGAGCCGGTGCTTCCGTTAGCATTATGATGTTCGTCAAAACGTACCAAGGCATCCAGCACGGTCAATCCGCCTGTTCCAGAGTCAAACACCCCGATTGGCAAGGTAGCGTCGGTCTGACCGTAATTTTTTACATCAATATAGTAGTAGTTGCCGGTCTCTCTTAAAATTGCATGCTCAATTGGAAGCATATCGCCGTCAGTACTTGCCTGACTGCTTTGTTTGTCTGATCCACAGGAAGCCAGGAGCAATCCGCTAAGCAAGGCTGCCGGAAAAAGAAAGTTCTTCATCTAAATTTAAGTTTTATGTGTAAAATCGCCCTAAGTTACATTAAAAATCCGCCACCAACCAAATCATTTCCTTCATAAAATACTGCTGACTGACCCGGGGCTATGCTTTTTACACTATGGGTAAAGTCTACTTTCAGCAGATCGCCCTGCTGACTCAATACGCTTTCCATGCCTGCATCCTTGTAACGGATTTTGGTGACCGCATCCAAGGGCCTTTCAAGCGACGGATATTTTACGAGGTTTACATTCCTCACCAGGGCGGTCGATCGCTGCAGTTCATCCTCATCGCCGAGCATGACCGTATTTGACTCGGGCATGATTTGAAGCACAAAAACAGGTCTACCAAGGGCGATTCCGAGCCCTTTTCGCTGACCGACGGTATAATAGGGATATCCCTGATGCTGCCCCACAACGGTTCCGTCGGACAAAATGAAATTACCAGGCCCTATTCTGTCGTCCAGATCTTCAACCCGGTGTCGCAGAAACGACCGATAATCGTTGTCCGGTACAAAACAGATTTCGTAGCTTTCTGATTTTGCAGCTAGCTCCTTTTGACCCATATCGGCAGCCATCTGCCTGATTTCTGCTTTAGTAAAATTGCCCAATGGAAATTGCGTGCGGGACAGATTTTCCTGAGATACGCCCCACAACACGTAGGACTGATCCTTGTTTTCGTCCCTACCCTTGGAAATTACATATCTTCCATTGTCCATCTGCCTGATATTGGCATAATGCCCAGTCGCTATAAACTCACAATCAAGCTTGTTCGCCCTTTTCAGCAAGGCCTCCCATTTGATGTGCGTATTGCACAGTACGCAGGGATTTGGGGTTCTGCCTGCCAAGTATTCGTCCACAAAATTATCAATCACGAAATCCCCAAACTCGTCCCGGATATCCAAAATATAATGAGGGAAGCCGTAGGCAACCGCCAAAGCCCGGGCATCGTTGATGCTGTCCAGGCTGCAGCAACCGGTTTCCTTGGATGAACCACTGGAATTTGCATAATCCCAGGTTTTCATCGTCAGCCCTATTACTTCATAGCCTTGCTCATGCAACATGACCGCGGCGACGGAGCTGTCCACCCCACCGCTCATGGCTACCAACACTCTGCCTTTTTTACTCATCCTGCAAAGATACGGCAATTTTTGAAAACCATTATTTTTAAGGATAATTTGACATTTAAAGGATTTTTTGTATATTTATATAATGGAGCAGGTTTTCGGAAGGGCGTTGCTGGATTATTATAAAAATCGCGAGGCAGATACACTTTTTTTACACAATAACTATGGATCTACGGAGGAAATGCCTGTAGATTTATTTTTCCGGGAATCCGATGATTTTCCGGAATTGGAACATATTGCCCTGGCTTTGTGTGATGGAAAAATCCTGGACGTTGGCGCTGGGGCTGGGAGTCATGCGCTCTATTTGCAAGAAAATGGAAAAGATGTCACCGCATTGGAAAAATGTGCTGCTGCCTGCACGATTATGACTGAGAGAGGTCTGAAACAAGTGGTAAACTCAGATTTTTTCCACTACAATAGCGAGAAGTATGACACGCTGCTCTTTATGATGAATGGAATAGGCATAGCCGGCACCCTGGAGAGGGTCGTTGATCTGTTCAATCATGCGCAGACCCTTCTCAAGCCCGGTGGGCAGCTCCTATTTGACTCTTCAGATATTGCGTACCTCTACGCTGATGGGAAAATTCCCAAACCCGAAGGGTACTACGGCGAGGTTGGTTTCCAGTACGAATACAAAGGTATCAAGGGCTCGCCCTTTCCTTGGGTGTACGTGGACCAGGACACGTTGATCGCGCTGGGTCAGGCACACGGTTGGGTCGTGCAGATTCTGTTTGAAGACGGACAAGACCAGTTTTTGGTCAGGATGGAGCTTAAGAAATCCACTCAAAGCCAGTATAAGGAACAAGCACTTGAGGAATCCTGATCCCTTTTTCAGTCTGATTGTTCTCTATAATCGAAGCCAATATTCGGGGCAGAGCCAGTGCACTACCATTTAATGTGTGTGCTAACCTGGTTTTGCCATCCTCTCCTTTGAATCTCACTTTCAAGCGATTGCTCTGAAAAGTCTCAAAATTGGACACGGAAGAAACTTCTAACCACTTTTCCTGGGCTGCAGACCACACCTCCATATCGTAGGTCAAGGCAGAAGTAAAGCCCATATCGCCTCCACAAAGCCTCAAGACCCTATAGGGCAATTCTAGTTTTTGGAGTAAACTCTGCACATAAGTACTCATTTCCTCCAGCACTTCATAGGAACGATCCGGATGCGCGATCTGCACGAGTTCGACTTTATCAAACTGATGCAAGCGATTGAGTCCGCGTACATGGGAACCATATGATCCCGCTTCCCTTCTGAAACAAGGCGTATAAGCGGTATGCTTAATCGGAAAATCCTGCTCTTTGACGATGACATCTCTGTACATATTGGTTACCGGCACCTCCGAAGTGGGTATCAAATACAGGTCATCCACACCCACATGGTACATCTGTCCTTCCTTATCAGGCAGCTGGCCGGTCCCAAAACCGGATGCTTCGTTGATCAAAATGGGTGGTTGAACTTCCTGATATCCCTGTTCTGTCGCCTGATCCAGGAAAAAATTGATCAGTGCACGCTGCAAACGTGCTCCCTTACCCTTATATACCGGAAATCCTGCACCGGTCAGTTTGGTTCCCAACTCAAAATCGACTATATCCAGCTTTGCGACCAGATCCCAGTGGGCTTGGGCATTTTCAGGTAGCTTTACGTCTACTTCGTGTGTCAAAACGACCTCATTTTCCTCCGGAGTTCGCCCTGCGGGAACAGAATTATGAGGCAGATTTGGTATTTGCACCAGTTTTTCATGAATCTCCGCTTCTATCAGGGCCAATTGCTCGGCCTGTCCCTTAGTCTGTACCTTTATCGCCGACGTTCTCTCCTTTATAGTCTCTGCTTCCTCCCTATTACCGCTCTTCATCAATTGCCCAATTTGCTTGGCCAGCACATTTGCCTCCGCCTGCAATTCGTCCGAGCTGGCGATCAATTGCCTTCTTTGCTCATCCAGTGAAATGATTTCATCCACGATCTCTACTGGAGTAAAATGACGGACACCCAAACGCTCGATTACTTGATCCCTATTTTCACGTATATAAGAAAGTTGCAGCATAATATTCTTTTAGTTTTATTTCTGACAAATAATTGCTGACAAAGATAAGGATAAGGCACGTCAATCCCTATCAATAATCTTAACTTTGTCCTGGTCACTTAAGCGGCAGCAACTTGGAGGGGTGGCTTGGCTACTACCATAATATTTGTAATTTCGTCAAACTTTTGTTAGATTTGAAATAACGGGGAAATCACCCCCGCTTGAATCTTTATGGAAAAAAAAAGGATTGCAATTTTTGCTTCAGGATCTGGGTCCAATGCTCAAAAAATCATGGAGCATTTCAAATACAGCGATGTGGGAGAAGTTGTCATCATCGTCTCGAATAACCCCGATGCGTATGTTCTCCAAAGGGCGGACAATTTTGAAATCCCTGCCCATGTAACCTATAGATCCGAATTTTTTGACACGGACCAGGTCGTGGATTTGCTCAAAAGACTTGACATTGATCTGATCGTACTCGCTGGATTTCTTTGGCTTATTCCCCAGAGGCTGCTCAAGGCCTTCCCGAATAAGATTATCAATATTCACCCCGCTCTGCTTCCCGCTTACGGAGGTAAGGGAATGTATGGCGATAAAGTCCATCGGGCAATTCTGGATGCTAAAGAAGAGGAATCTGGCATCTCTATTCACTTTGTCAATGAAAACTTTGATGAGGGAGAAATCATTTATCAGGCCCGCTTCCGGATCGAGCCCGAGGATCAGTTGGAGATGATCAAATTCAAGGGTCAACAGCTGGAGCATTTGCATTATCCAAAAATCATCGAAAACCTACTAAAGAAGATGCAATAGGTTTGCAAGCTAAAAGGGAAAACGTATCTTTGCCGCTCTAAATTCATTTATATGAGTCATCTTGTTAAAATTAAGAACGCCTTAATATCTGTTTTCAACAAAGAAGAACTTGCTCCGCTGATACAGCAGCTTCACGATTTTGGTGTACACCTGTATTCGACTGGTGGAACGGAGACTTTTATCAGAAATATGGATCTCCCGGTACACCGGGTTGAGGATTTGACGGGATATCCTTCTATTTTGGGTGGTCGCGTAAAAACATTGCATCCCAAAGTTTTCGGCGGGATTTTATCAAGGCGCTCACATGAAGAAGACAAGAAACAGATTCATGATTTTGAAATTCCTGAAATAGATCTGGTCATCGTGGACCTCTACCCTTTCGAAGAAACGGTAGCCGCAGGTGCGGATTTGGCGGAAATTATCGAAAAAATCGATATCGGCGGCGTGTCCCTGATCCGGGCGGCAGCCAAGAACTACAAGGATGTTGTAATCATCTCGACCAAGACGGATTATCAGGAATTGCAGCGTATCCTCGCAAGCTATCAAGGTGCGACTTTGGAGGAACACCGTAAAGTATTTGCCAAAAAAGCATTCCATGTGACCTCGCACTATGATACGGCAATCTTCAATTATTTCAATACCGAGGCTCCCCTTCCTGTGCTACAGATCAATGAGCACAAGATGAAGGAGCTTCGCTACGGCGAAAATCCCCATCAGCGGGGGGTCTTCTACGGAGATCTATCTCAAATGTTCGACCAAATCAATGGTAAAGAACTGTCTTACAATAATCTTGTGGACGTAGATGCTGGGATTTCCTTGATCGACGAATTTAAGGAACCTACCTTTGCCATCCTAAAGCATACCAATGCCTGCGGTGTTGCCAGCAACCAAAATCTCACTGACGCCTGGAAAAATGCACTATCTGCAGATCCGGTTTCAGCTTTCGGAGGGGTTATCCTCTGCAACACAAGGATCGATGTCCCTACTGCAGAAGAGATCAACAGGCTTTTCTTTGAAATCCTGGTGGCACCTGACTTCGACCCCCAGGCCCTGGAGCTCCTGAAAACCAAGAAAAACCGGATTCTCCTTCGGAGAAAAGATGCTTCCCTTTCCAATAAACAAGTAAAAACCCTTCTAAATGGGTTTATCGAACAAGATAAAGACGAACTTATCGAAGGTCCCGAGCAGATGTCCTCGGTAACCAATCGCGTTCCTAGTGGACGGGAATTTGAAGACCTCTACTTTGCGAATAAGATCGTCAAGCATACCAAGTCTAACACGATTGTTTTGGCTAAGGATAATCAGTTGCTGGCCAGCGGCGTCGGCCAAACTTCGCGGGTGGACGCACTGAAACAAGCCATTGAGAAAGCCAAATCGTTTGGATTTGATCTCCAGGGGTCTGTCATGGCCTCCGATGCATTTTTCCCCTTCCCTGACTGCGTGGAAATTGCAGCAGAGGCGGGAATTACGGCGGTTTTGCAGCCAGGGGGCTCGATCAAAGATCAGGACTCGATTGATATGGCAAATGAAAAAGGCATTAGCATGGTCACGACGGGGATACGCCACTTCAAACACTAAATGGCACCTTTGTTCGCGCGGGCTCTTTAGGATTTTCAGTCCTTATTAAATGTGTAAAGTAAACTGATCGGAATCTTTGGAAAAAGGATACTGGGCGCGAGCTTCGACCAAATCCTTGGGAAAAATCGTAAACGTATAAAGATCCTCATATTCGGGTTTGTAATAAACGACAATACCTGTAGGCGAGATACACATCGATCCTCCTGGGTAATACTGCTCGTTCCCATCGTGGCCAACCCGGTTCACCCCGATTACAAAGGCCTGGTTTTCAATCGCCCTCGCAGGGATCAGATTTCTCCAGTGCAGGGATCTTTTGTCAGGCCAGTTTGCCACATACAAGAGGATGTCGTAGGCATTGTTCAGGTTGCGCGACCAAACCGGAAACCGTAGATCGTAGCAGATCATCGGGCAGATTTTCCACCCCTTTAATTCGACGATTACCCTTTTTTCGCCTCTGGTAAAAACCTCATCCTCCCGGGCCATTGCGAACAGATGTCTCTTGTCGTAAGTGACAAAACTTCCATCCGTGTACATCCATATAAAACGATTGTAGTATTTTCCACCGTCCTCAATGATGAGGCTTCCCGCCACCACGCAATCATAGGTCTGCGCTATTTCATACATCCACCTCATGGTCTGACCCCCCATTTTCTCAGCACACTTTTCCACATTATTGGTAAAGCCGGTATTGAACATTTCGGGTAATAAGATCAAATCTGTTTTCTCTCTGAGCGACGCAAGACGCGTGGCGAGATTATCCAGGTTTTTACTGATATTTTCCCAAAAAATATAGGCTTGGAAGATCGTTACTTTTAATGGCTCCATAGGCATGTATCTATTTCTCTCTAATAAGCAATATTTGCGCCAGCCTCCGTAAATTGCCCAATCTCTCGACTTCCAAGTCCAGACTTTCTAGGCATGCAAAGGCCTTTCCAATAAAAAATTCCATTTTTTCGCTAGCGCTTTCCCTGACGCCGAGCTGGTCATATAATTCCATGACCCCCTTGATTTTAGCATCTGCTCGCGCGCCCGAATCCGACTCCGAAAACCAGTTCAGGAGCGCTGCCTTCTGCGCTGGATTCCCCGATTCAAAGGCCCGAATAAAAAGAAAAGTTTTCTTATTCGCCAGAATATCCCCGCCAACTTTCTTTCCTACCTTTGCAGCGTCGCCGTATACGTCTAAAATATCGTCTTGTATTTGAAAAGCTAGTCCAATGTATACGCCAAAATCGTAGATCAATCTAGCTTTCTCAGCAGATGCACCACCTATGAGTGCGCCCATCTTTAGGGCTGCACCCAAAAGAACAGACGTTTTTAAACGTATCATCTCCAGATATTCATCGGAGCTGATCATCTCCAATTTTTCGTAGTCCATGTCCAACTGCTGCCCTTCGCACACTTCCTGAGCCATTTTATTAAAAACAGTTAACAGCCCGCCAAGACAGGACGAGGGACTTTTGGCCAGGTGCTGATAGGCAAGAATCAATAGATTATCCCCGGCCAGGACGGCAACGTTGTTGCTCCATCTCGTATGCACTGTCGGCTTACCTCTCCTCAGCGACGCCCGATCCATAATGTCGTCATGAATAAGGGTGAAATTGTGGAAAAGTTCTATTGAAAGGGCGCTGGAAAGTGCTGCTTCTTTTTTCGCAGGATCAAAGACTTCTGCGCCCATCAGTACCAAGATCGGGCGAATCCGCTTTCCTCCCAAAGCAAGCATATAACGTATGGGGTCATAAAGATCTTTTGGTCGGTCCGGAAGGTCGATGGTTGCCAGCCCTTCCTCCACCTGATTTTTCCAAGATTCCAGAAAATTCATCATTTTTTCAGAGTATTTTGCTAAGTTAATGATTAATTTGGGAGAATTAATCAAAAGCATAACTTTGCAGGGTTACCAAAATGAAATTAGCGTATTAATAAGTGAAGAAATTTTATACATCCTCTGTTTCTGAACAGGACCGTGAAATTATCCTGGGATTGGGTGCCGGGGACCGGCAAGCTTTGGATAAATTGTATACCATTCATTACCCATCAGTTCTGCATATGGTTACAAAAAATTCGGGCTCCAACCAGGAAGCTGAGGATTTGTTTCAGGACGCAGTGCTGGTTTTGTATGACAAAGCAAAATCCGGAGATTTTGAATTAAACTGCCGCCTGAACACATATATCTACTCTGTTTGCCGCAGATTGTGGCTCAAACAGCTCAAATTAAAGAATAGACTTCCATCCGAAAGTTATCTGGAAGGTCATTCGCTGGAATTTGTCGACTTGGATATTCAGGAGCACCTCGAAACGGAGGCCCAATTTCAGAAAATGAAGCAGGCTTTGTCTCAGCTAGGAGATCCCTGCCAGAACATTCTCCAGGATTTTTACATACGGGGAATGTCTATGCAGCAAATTGGTGAGAAATATGGATATACCAATGCAGACAATGCCAAAAATCAAAAATATAAGTGCCTGCAAAGGCTAAAAAAGTTTTTTTTTCAACATGATAAACAACAGTAAGCGTGACGAACTTTTTGACCTGTACTTGCAGGGTCGTTTAGAAGCGGGTGAAAAACAGCACCTGGAATCTCTGCTTGCTTCTGACCCCAATTTAAGGGCCGAATTTCATGAGCATAGGGAACTTGTATCCCAAATGAAAGCCTTCGGGGAGCGACAAGATTTTCTGAAAAAATTGAAAAGCAGGAGAAGTGACGATCATCAAGTTCCTTCCCCACCCAAGATAGTTCGGCTGTGGAAGAAACTCGGAATCAACGTCGTTTCGGCCGCTGCAATTGCCATCATTTCCGCGTTTGCGACCTTGTTTTTCACCGGCTATTTCCAGAATATGGAAAGAAACAGTTCCAATTACCGGGAGTTGCGCCGCGACATGAATGCGGTCAAAAGAAATGTCAACGCGCAAAATGCCGTGATAAACAATATCAGTGACAAACAGCCTTCTACCCCGAACAATTTCGGGGCGACGGGATTTATGATCTCTCATCTGGGCTATATTGTCACAAATCACCACGTGATCGCAGGTGCCGATTCTGTCCACATACAGAATGCAAAGGGTGATGCTTATCACGCCAAAGTACTCTATGCGGATCCGGCTTCTGATCTGGCGATCCTCATGATCAGCGACGATCGCTACGAACCTTTGAAGCCGACTCCTTATACCTTTAAGGCAAGTTTGACCGACCTCGGGGAAGATGTTTTCACCCTGGGCTTTCCCCGAGATGAATCTGTATTTGGACAAGGTTACCTGAGTTCTACCTCTGGCTACGGTGGAGACACCACTTCATACCAAGTATCCATTCCCGTGAATCCCGGTAATAGTGGCGGGCCCTTGCTGGATAGCAAAGGTAACATCATCGGAATTATCAGCGGAAAGCAGACCGGCCTGGACGGCGTTTCCTTTGCCATAAAAACAGAAAAGCTGCTGGAGACCCTAAGCCAAATTCCTACTGATTCCATTCCCGACGGGGTAATACTGAGCAAACGAAATAGCCTTAGTCGGCTGCCGAGGACAGAGCAAGTCAAACGGATACAAGATTATGTTTTCCATATAAAGGTCTATTAATTTACTCAGAGACGTAACCGAAGTTGCACTTTTAGTTCCGATTTGTCTGTTCCATCAATCTGATCGAGCCCGGTGCCCACTGCCTGTCTGTCAAGATAGCCTGTAATCCCGTACTTGACCCAAAAATCCATGTTTCTGGACAATCTCCAACGGGCATTCATATAAAGCCTCCAACCCTTGTATTGATAAAAGGAAGTCGTACTAGCAAACATCACATCGCTCTCAAATACATACATCCTGGTATTGCTGCCGCTTGTCTGGAAATAAGCAGTTCGCGCATTGATGGAAAGCGGAAGACTTCTGAATGTATAAAATATATCCTGATAAAACATCCAACCCGATTCGG
>CAYNZH010000044.1:0-14648 GCA_964401685.1 uncultured Sphingobacteriaceae bacterium | reverse complement strand
AACTCCAGGGCGAGCTTGGAGGCCAGTACGACTACGGGGCACGGATGCTGGATCCTGTGATCGGACGGTGGAATGTGCCTGATCCGCTGGCGGAGAAATATTATGACCTATCACCGTATGCGTATGTAGCTAATAATCCGATTGTTTTTGTCGACCCAGACGGTAGGCAAATAGAACCAGGCAGTCAGGCTGAATGGGAGAAGCAAAAAAATGCAGTAATAGCTCAACGAGACAAACTACAAAGTAAGATAGACGGATTAAATACAAAAGCAATAGAAAAAGGTTGGAGTGCGTCAAAACTTGCACGAAAAGTTGGAAATATGCAGGATAGAGTGGATGGGTTAAATACGGCTGTTGGTAATTTGGTTTTAGAAGCAAGTACACAATTATACAGCCTTAATTCGGGAGCTACACAAAATGAAGTTTCATTTGACCCCTCTACGGGTACTATTGTAATCAGTTATAATGGCACAGCTTTGTTTACTCACGAAACAACTCACGCAGGACAATTTGAAACAGGGGATATTGCATTTGATAGAATGAGCGGATCAACATTAGCACAGGACGTTTACGATGAGGTTGCAGGTTATAAAGCTCAATGGGCTTATGACCCTAAAAGTGTAGGAGGACTTAAATCGGTTAATCAGATAACTCCGAGTTGGGTTCAGGGAATAACAGACCCTTCGGGAAATCAACCATATAGACAAGGAGGAACAGCAAATACAGGGATAGCACCTGTTAATGTAAATTCTACCAGAGATGCTTTAATTAGGGCATATCCACATTTAAGAAGCACTTTGCAATCCTTACCTGCAAGATCAACATTAAGAAGTATAGTCCCAACCATATATGCTAAATGACTAATAATTATGAAAGTGAATATTTTAATGGCATTATTATTCGGATTTATCTCCTCTTGTTCTATAAGTAGGGAGTTTGTTAGCAGTGATCTGATTGGTAGTTTTTATGGTGTGTCTAATGGTTCAATGCCAAATACATCAATCCAATATTCTTTGGAATTAAAAACTGATAATGTGTTTAAGCTTAAAATACAAGGACACGATTATCGACCAGAATGTATTGGAGTATGGGAACATAAAGGCGATACTATATTTTTAAAATGTGACAAAGAAAAAGACATTGCCATTATGCTCTCCAATAGTTATATGAACCAACGAGAATTTAAGGGTTTTATAAAAAACAGAAATAAATTAAAGCTCGATGATGTTGTTTTAAAGAGAAAACAATAAAAACAAAAAACACCGGCTTACAGCTTGGCGTTTTTGTTTTATGAAGTATCAAATAAGTAGTAAAAGTATCTTATAGGCTGCATTGTAAATTTTTTTAACAGAAATTTACAATGCAGGAGAGTATAACTTAAATTGCTGTACGTTTGTAATATAATAATAAACGCATGGATTAAGACCGATGAACTGTTGGTGCTTGACACCGTCTGACGCGATCTGTCCCCGTGCGTTTGCATCTCCATACTGAATAGTTAGTTAGGCCATCGGTGCAACTGTGTTATGTTCCTCTTGATAATAAGGAATACATGATTATGTTAATTAAAGCCGGGAAAGGTGACGATGGGTATCAGTTGGTACCCTAGTACCTGTTTTATCAATGGACATCTAGCCCACTAGTTCATCGGAATGGGCTTTTTAATATCTACATTGCAATGACGTTCTTCAGTTTAGTAGCGTTGATAATCCCATCGATGGGTGACAGTCATAAACAACAAGGGCTGAAAGTGGCCACTTTGGGTTACTGAGTGCCTCGCAGCCGTGAGATACGGGAGTGCGGCAGTGGATTTATAGTGTTGGATCGCAGATCTGATAGTTTGAAAGAGATTGAGATAATCTATCCCAACGGGGTGCTGTTGATGGTGGATGGTATCTCAGCGGTTTTGCCTGTATTCTCGCCATTGCGCATATTATCTAAAACTTTACATAATATGCGTAAATCATTCGACGGTCTGTGCGGACTAGTGACTTCGCAGATGCAGCGCAGAATGATGACCGGGGAGGTATTCGTATTCCTGAATCACAACCGCACGCACATGAAGCTGCCCATGGAATAACTACGTCCGATGAAGTATAAACGCATGTCTCGATTCTAAAAAAAACAGACCGCTTTAAAAGAAGAGTATATAAACGAATGATCTGCCGCAAGGCCCGAAACCGCGCCGATTATATGGACTTTCACGTGAAGCAGCTATGGGTAAGAAAACCATAGGACGACCATAAGGTATCCATAGGGTATCTATAGGGTATCTATAGGGGAGCGTCGCCGGAGTATTAAAAAAAATCAGTGAACACATTTGGCTAGTATCATCTCTTCGCTGGATTTTTCGGAGCACGTAGATCCGTGCGTCAAGATTGTGCCTGCAAGGCCTCAAATCCGACGTCGACCTTCCAGCTATTTCGGTCTTTACCGGCGTCTACAGCGAGCTGATCACAGCGCTCGTTTTCCGCATGTCCTGCGTGTCCCTTCACCCATACAAATTGAACTTGATGGAGGCGGAAAACTTTTAAAAATCGAATCCAAAGATCGGGGTTTTTCTTGCCGGAAAATCCCTTTTTTTCCCAGCCAAATACCCAGCCTTTTTGTACCGAATCGATCACATATTTTGAGTCCGAATAGATGGTGATTTGTTGGTTTATTTTCTTCACAGACTCGAGCCCTTTGATGACGGCAAGTAGCTCCATTCTATTGTTGGTAGTTTTTCTGAACCCCTCTGAAAGTTCCTTATAGTGCGGTCCCGATCGGAGTATGACTCCGTAGCCTCCGGGTCCCGGATTGCCGCTTGACGCACCGTCAGTAAAAATTTCTATCATGAATCGCAAAGGTAATTTAAATTTTGATTTTGCACCAAATTACTGTTGAAAACAGAATTACAGAATTATATTCTGCCATCTATCCCGACAAATTTAATTTTTCACACTAATATATTTTGCTTGACAACAGTTACATATATAGCTTAGCTTCATTTTTATTGTAGGTGAGGGGTGAGCGATCATCCGGAGAAACCCCATTATTCCTGCTTTAGCAAAATTAAATTCTAAATAAAGGGATTATGTATATTTAGTGTTTTGATGTTTAGATGATTGTGTGTGTCATCTAATGTTTTTATTCATGTCGATTGAACGTTCCTATAAAGGCTTGCCGCATCGCAGCAAACTGGTCATTGACGGACTTTGTAAATTCTTCGTCTATCCACTTGAAGATGGTGTCGACCCCTTCGGTCACGTCCATCTCCCCTATCTTGTAGGTTTGTTCCAACTGTCCTTGTTCAAATTTGATGATAAATTTTTGGTTCATTCCAAAGATAGTAATCTTGAAATCCGGGTGCGGAAGTTCTGCTATTGTTCTCATGTTTTTTCGTCAGTGTACAAGGCAAATTTAGGTATTATTTATTTGATGGATTTTCCCCAAACAGCTATGAAAAAAAAATGCGGAATCCCGCAATGGAAATCCGCATCTCAGAACCCGTTTGGGTATGATTATTTTATGCTGGACTGGGAGCTATAGTTTGGTTCCGACTAGCGCTGCCAGGTCGACCAATTTACTTGAATATCCCCACTCATTATCGTACCAAGCGACGAGTTTGACGAAGCGGTCGTTCAGGGCGATTCCTGCGCCTGCATCAAAGGTGCACGTGTGCTGGTCACCCCTGAAATCCTCAGAGACGACGGCGTCCTCGGTGTAGCCCACAATCCCCTTGAGCTCGTTTTCTGAGGCGTGTCTGTAGGCTTGTTTGATTTGCTCATAGCTTGCGGGCTTTTCTAGCCTTGCGGTAAGATCCACGACCGAGACATTGGAGACGGGGACGCGGAATGACATTCCCGTCAGTTTTCCTTGCAGTTCTGGAAGGACCAGGCCAACTGCCTTGGCCGCTCCAGTCGACGACGGGATGATGTTCTGGTAGGCTCCGCGACCGCCTCGCCAATCCTTGTTGGATGGAGAGTCCACTGTTTTCTGAGACGAGGTCACCGCGTGTACGGTGCTCATCAACGCCTCTTCTATGCCAAAATTATCATGGAGTACCTTTGCCAGAGGCGCGAGGCAGTTGGTGGTGCAGGATGCGTTGGAAACGATGTCCTGATCACTTTTTAGGGATTCGTGATTGACTCCCATCACAAAAGTTGGGACATCGCCCTTGGCGGGTGCGGACAAAACAACTTTTTTGGCTCCTGCCTTGAGGTGTTTTTCAGCGAGCTCCCTGCTCAGGAAAAACCCGGTGCATTCCAGAATAATTTCTGCACCTACGTGGTCCCATTTTAAGTTTTCAGGGTCTTTCTCCGCTGTAACTCGTATTTTTTTGCCATTTACGACCAGGTGATTGCCTTCTACCGATACGGTTCCCTTAAATCTGCCGTGGCTGGAGTCGTATTTCAACATGTAAGCCATGTAGTCTACATCGATCAAGTCGTTTATTCCTACCACTTCTATATCTTCGCGTTCTGCCATTACCCTGAATGCCAGTCGTCCGATTCTTCCGAATCCGTTGATTCCTATTTTCATGTGTGTTAATTTTTGTTGATATAATAATGAAGTAAATTGTGAATAGGCTCTTTGACGACCTTCTCGACATGTATGCCGTGTGCCGACATGACTGATCGGAGAACGCCTTCGTAGTTGCCTGCTGTGCTGCCCGTAAAATGTATGGGCAAATCGGGATATTCCTGGTGCAAGGGAAGAATATACGTCTTCGCAAACTGTTCGAATCCCGATTTGATCATTGAGCTGATAAAGGGGGCCGCCTGATGCTCATCGATGAAATCCGCAAAGGACGTGAGAAACAAGTTGGGGTGGGACTGCATGTAGATTCGATCTAGTATCTGTTTGCGGTCCAGTGGATGTTTTATGACGAAAGCCTCACGAATATCCGCTGGCATGGTTTCAGTAAGAAAACTCTTAAGAAGTTGACGTCCGAGCCAGTTGGACGAACCTTCGTCGGCGAGTATGTACCCCAAGCCGAAATTGCCGGCAAAGATCTTTTTCCCGTTGTAATAGGCCGCATTCGATCCGCTGCCAAGTATGCCCATGATACCTTTGCTATCGCCCAGAGTCGATAGGGCAGAGGCTTTGGTGTCTTCCTCAACATAAATCTTCGCCCGGGTGAAAAACAAGGCAAAGTTTCTGCGCAATTTTTCCTTCCTTTCCTCTGAAGAAGCGCCGGCACCAAAAAAATAGATGCGTTTGATTGCTTCTGCGTGGTTGATCAGTGGATTGCTCTTGTGCAAGGACTGGGAAATAAACCGGTCATCGTGAAGATTTGGGTTGAGCCCGGATGTCTTAAATCCGGCCACTATTTTGCCCTTGTTGGCTAGCCGCCAATCCGCAAATCTGGAACCGCTATAAACGACTGCTATCATATTTTGTCTTAGTTAGATGGCCAGCACCTCCGTGATTGCCAGCATATCGTCACTCAACTTAAATTCTTTATTATTCAACGCTTCCTCCAGCGAGGTAAATTCGATTCTGTTGCCCCTCAGGCCAACGATTTGCCGGTTTTGACCCGAAAGCAGTGCTTTGACGGCGGCGTAGCCAAATCGGCTGGCCAGTACCCTGTCAAAACTGCTCGGCGTCCCACCTCGTTGCAGGTGTCCAAGTATGGTCACTTTCGTTTCATAGTAATCGAAACGCTCCTTGACCATTTTCGCAACGTTGTATGCTCCACCGTTTTCCTCACCTTCAGCGACAATTACAATGGTGGAGGACTTTTTGTTTTTGGCTCCGTCCTCCAGAAGATTGCACAGCTGGTCTATGTCCATGGGTTTTTCGGGCAGTAAAATGGCCTCTGCGCCGCCAGCAATCCCGGTATGGAGGGCAATACATCCCGAATCCCGTCCCATTACTTCGACAAAAAATAAGCGATTGTGTGAGGCGGCGGTGTCCCTGATTTTGTCTATTGCTTCGATGACCGTATTGGTTGCAGTGTCATAGCCCAGCGTAAAATCCGAACCATAAAGATCATTGTCTATGGTGCCTGGAATACCTATCACTGGAATTTCGAACTCCCTGGAGAAAATTTCAGCGCCTCGGAGGGTTCCGTCCCCGCCTATAGCGACCAAAGCATCGATGCCAGCAGATTGCAGATTCTCAAAGGCCCGCTGCCGGCCTTCTTTCTCGAGGAAATCCTTGGATCTCGCCGTCTTGAGAATGGTACCTCCCAAGTGGATGATATTACTTACCGAGCGGCTGTCCATTTCCATGAAATTGCCTTCGTACATCCCTTGATACCCATGGTATATCCCGGTAACTCCTACGTTTTCATAGATACAAGTCCGCACCACTGCGCGGACGCAGGCATTCATTCCTGGGGCATCACCTCCTGAAGTCAGTACACCGATACGTTCAATCTTTTTTGGCATCTCTCTCTATTCTATATACGAATATAGTGTGTATTTTTTACACTATTAAATTTTTGCGGGGTTTTTTTTATAAAATTACATAAAAATGGCCTATATTGTCATTAATTCGTATATTTATCGCGTAATCAAAATAAAAGTATTATTGTGCGATCAGGATTACCTCTTTTAAATTCGGTATTCACCGCCGACTGTGTGATTTTTGGTTTTCAAGAAGGCGAACTGAAAGTTCTTCTGATCGAAAGAAACGAATATCCGTTCAAGGACTGGTGGGCGCTACCGGGTTTCTTTGTAGAGTTCAATGAAACTATTGATGAAGCGGTACAGCGGATTCTGTATGAGTTTACCGGTCTGAAGGGAATCTACATGGAGCAACTTTATACCTTCGGAGACCTGAAACGCCATCCTCAAGGGCGTATCATCACGGTTGCCTATTATGCGCTGCTCGGACTGGACAACTTGAAAGCAGAGCCTTCGCCACAGACCGATTATGTCCGGCAGGCCAAGTGGCATTCTTTTAAGGATTTGCCCGACCTGGCCTTTGACCACCGGAATATCATCGACAAGAGCATCGCTAAAATCCAGCGGACGATAAGCTATAGTCCGATTGCTTTCGAGCTTTTGCCCGAAAAATTTACACTGACTCAACTCCAACAATTGTACGAGGCTATCTGGGACAGGAAGTTGGACAAGCGAAATTTCCGCAAGAAAATGCTCAACTATGGCATATTGAAAGAACTCCCCGAATTTCAGCGCGGCGTTTCCTACCGTGCAGCGCGACTTTACCGCCTAGATAAACGACAATATTCCAAAACCTTTCAAAATGAACTCTCCTTTTCTAAGTGAGCTGTTAAATTTCTGTTAAATCTTTAAGAAAAAAAAGTGATTCCTTTGGATAAGAACATTTTGGTTTTTACCTTTGACCCGATTTGAAAAATAGTCAATAAGTAAAATTGAAAGTGGATAGTATAGAGGATAAAAAAACCCAGATCATAAATGCCGCAATTCGCCGGTTTTCACACTTTGGGATTTCTAAAACAACGATGAGTGAGATTGCGGAGGATACCCATCTTTCAAAAGCCAATCTCTACTATTATTTTCCAGACAAGGTTTCTCTTATCGAGGCCATTGCCAGCCTGCTTGTGGAGGAATCGGCCAGAGAAGTAGCTGTGATTTTCAAAAAAAATAAGGACGTGGAAACCCGGTTGCTCAGCTTGCTGGACCTGAAGTTTCAGTATTTCCGGAAATATCAGCTATTGATTCAACAGATCCATGAGGCTCAAGGTATTGATCCTCGCCTAAATGCATTGGCACAGACCATGTATAACCGCGAACTGGAGCAAATTGGACATGTCCTTGAAGAGGGTGTTTTATCGGGTGAACTCGTAACAATGTCCCTGGACGAAACGTCCAATCTTTATGTGACTATGCAAAGGGGTCTGACTATTTCGACGATGTCGGAATCAAGTGCATTTCCATTTGCTGATGAAAAATTCCTGGAGCAGGTTTACAAATTACAGAAGCAAGCCATCCATATTTTCGTAAATGGAATTCGCAGTAAATAATATATAAATACAAGTAAATAGAATAGATCATATGAATAAATTAGCTGTCTTTATCGTGGTACTCTTGTTTCAGTTCCAGGTGTCTGTTGCGCAACAGCCTGTGACACTGGAAGGTGCGATTAGTTATGCTCTCGAAAATAGTGAGGTTCTCCGGAAGGCTCAGCTAGATATCTTGAGTGGTGTTCACAGGGTATCGGAAGTCCGCGCGTCGGCGTTTCCTCAAATAGAGGCCGTGAGTACCTTGACCAATAACCTGCTCGTACAGCAGTTTGTCCTCCCGGCGGAGGCTTTCGGTGGAGCGCCGGGCGAGTTTATGGCGATTAAGGCCGGACAAACCTGGAATGCGATGTCTCAGGTTCAGGTGAATCAGCAGATTTTCAATCAACAGGTGTTTACCGGGCTCAAAGCTGCCAAAGGTAGTGAAGAATATTACCGTCTGGCTGCTGAATTGAGCAAAGAAAACCTGATACAGCAAGTTGCGACCAACTATTATATGGTGATCATTACACGCCAGCAGCTGGACGTGATCGACGCCAATCTTGAAAGACTTGCGCAACTGGAAAAGATGGTAGCCAACCAATATGAGGTCGGATTGGCGAAAAAGATCGACCTGGACAGGATAAAGGTCAATATCAACAACCTGAGAGCTCAACGTGAGGAGTTGGAACTGGGTGTGGTTCAGCAGGAAAACCTACTTAAGTACTACATGGGGATGCCAATTAATGCATCCATCACCATCCCGGAAAATGCCGTTGAACAATTGGAGACTGAAGCGGTCAATCGCTTGGATGCTTCCCGTTTTTCGGTAGAGAACTTGACGGCGTACCAGATTTTAAGAACACAGGAACGCTTACTTGGCCTGCAAAAGGAGGCTTATCAAGCTGAATATTACCCAAGTCTATATCTCGGTGGTAATTACATGTACAATTCTCAAAGTGATAAGTTTAATCTGTATTCCAATAAGGCTTTGGGTTACGATGCCTCGGCAGTAACACTGACGCTCAGAATTCCGATTTTTGACGGTGGAGCGCGTCGTTCTCGTGTGAGGCAGGCCGATATAGAGATACAAAAGGTCAATGAGGATATTCGCCAGTCAACTAATGGCTTGACTATGGCTTATGAAAACGCCAAGATTCAAATCCAAAATAGCCTCAATACCATAGAAGCGCAACGATCCAACAAGGAATTTGCGGAAGAAGTATTTGAAAGTACGCGCAACAACTACCAGAATGGGCTGGCAACACTTACCGACTTGCTCAACTCGGAAACAGAACTAGTAGCAGCACAAAATAGCTATAATCAGGCTTTACTGAACTTTAAAGTGGCAGAAATCGAATTGATTAAGTCCAACGGAAACATTACTTCACTAATAAAATAACCCTAATATCAATATACTCATGAAGCGACTAATAATAACGATCGTAGTCATTTTAGGATTTGGAGCCTTGATCGCTTGGATCTTAACCAAAAATAAGCAAGAAAACGAAGCCAAAACTGCCGTTGTGGCTCAAAAAGATGCAACCGTTGTGGTTACGGCGATCCGAGTCGAGGAGCAGCCGGTAAATCTGGACTTTACGGCCAACGGAAACTTTGTTGCAAACCAGGATCTGAAGTTAATGGCAGAAGCCAGTGGCAGGATCACTTCGCTTTTGGTAGACGAAGGTGCTTTCGTATCCAAGGGTCAGACTTTGGCGAGAATTGACGCTGAGTATGCCTCCCTGGACGTGCAACGTGTGGAGGATGCCCTCGCGAAACTGCGTACCGATTATGGTCGATACAAAAGCTCCTATGAAACGGGCGGTGTGACCAAAGCCCAGCTGGATGAAATAGAACTTGCTCTGAGAAACACCGAGAACCAGCTACAGCAAGCGCAGCGCCGTTTGCAGGATGCGGAGGTACGTGCACCCATTTCTGGCGTCATCAACAAGAGAAGTGTGGAAATCGGTGCTTTTGTCGGCCCGGGAACCGAATTATTCGAAATCGTTGATGTTTCCCGCTTAAAATTGCAGGTCACAGCAAACGAATCGCAGGTCGTCCAAATCAAGCCAGGCGATAGGATTGAGATCAGTAGCAGTGTTTTCCCCGAGGCACGTTTTCAGGGAACGGTGCGTTTTATCGCTGTGAAAGCAGACAATTCCCTGAACTACCCTATTGAAATCGAGGTGGAGAATCCGGGCCAATCGGGTCTGAAGGCAGGCATGTACGCGACAGCTCACTTCACATTTCCCGCTCGCGAACCACAGATCGTTGTTCCCAGAAGCGCTTTTTTGGGAAGTGTGAGCAGCAATCAAGTCTACGTCATGGCGGCAGACAGCTCAGCGACCCTTCGTGATGTCGTTCCAGGCCAGGTTATCGGCGAGCAGGTAGTCATTTTGGAAGGTTTGGAAGTAGGGGAGATATTGATCACCAGCGGCCAAATCAATCTGAATCAAGGAGTGAAAGTAGACGCACAGATCAACTAAGAAATTATCTAAATGAAGATTGCAGAAATATCAATAAAACGTCCATCCATTGTCATTGTCGTATTTACGGCACTGACCCTGCTTGGCATCATGAGTTATTTCTCGTTAAATTACGAGCTCTTACCCAAATTTACCCCGGGAGTTGTGTCTATTTCGACGATTTATCCCGGAGCTTCACCCAATGAGGTGGAAAACACAGTGACCAAAAAGATTGAGGATGCGGTATCCTCCATGGAGAATATCAAGCGTCTGGAGGCGACGTCCTTCGAAAGTTTGTCGCTGGTCATCATCGAGCTTGCCAATAACGCCGATGTCGATCTGGCGCTCAACGACGCGCAGCGAAAGGTCAACGCGGTGCTCGCGGACCTACCCGATGATGTCGATCCGCCCTCTTTGGCCAAATTCTCCTTGGACGACCTGCCCATTGTCACCCTGTCGACGACAGCGAGCATGGACGATGCCAGTTTCTATGACTTGATCGATAAGCGGATACAACCCACCCTTTCGCGGATTGCGGGCGTTGCCCAAGTCAATCTCATCGGCGGACAGGAGCGGGAAATTCAGGTCAACTTATTGTCCGACCGAATGGAGGCATATGGCTTGTCTGCGCTACAAGTCCAGCAGATCATTCTTTCTTCCAACCTGGATTTTCCAACCGGTAGTGTAAAAACAGAGAATCAGGATATACTTGTACGTCTCTCCGGAAAATACAAATCTGTTGACGAGTTGAGGGATTTGGTGATCATGTCGTTGCCAGGAGGTGCCCAGGTACGGCTGAAAGACATCGCTGATGTTCAGGATTCACAAAAAGATGTGGACAAGTTGGCACGCGTGAATTCCCAAAGTACACTTCTCTTACAAATCCTCAAGCAATCCGACGCCAATGCAGTTAAAGTGAGTGAAGGCG
Source organism: uncultured Sphingobacteriaceae bacterium (assembly GCA_964401685.1). Classification (GTDB taxonomy): domain Bacteria; phylum Bacteroidota; class Bacteroidia; order Sphingobacteriales; family Sphingobacteriaceae; genus DASRQK01. Next base: position 3,340 of record CAYNZH010000044.1, on the reverse strand, counting down.
TGCATGAAACGATCGCGGCGCTGATGGAAGAGTATTCGGCACAGAATCTCAATATTTCTGTTGCAAATGATAGTTCTATCTACACCTTGGAATCTGCAAATGCTGTGGTTTTTGACCTGGTACTTGCGATTATTCTCGTAGGAATCATCATGCTACTGTTTTTACACAGTTTCAGAAACGCACTCATCGTGATGGTAGCGATTCCAGCCTCATTGATCGCCACCTTTATTGGGATGGAAGTTTTCGGATTTACCCTCAACCTGATGTCACTTTTGGGGCTCTCCCTGGTCGTCGGTATTGTGGTGGATGACGCTATCGTGGTCATTGAGAATATCTACCGGCACATGGAAATGGGCAAAAATAAAGTGAGGGCTTCCATGGACGGTGCGCGCGAAATCGGATTTACAGTAGTATCTATAACCATGGTTATTGTGGTTGTGTTTCTTCCGATTGCAATCAGTACGGGAATGGTCTCCGATATCCTGAGGGAATTCTGTGTGGTGGTCGTCATTGCCACATTGCTCAGTTTGCTCGCCTCGTTTACCATAGTCCCCTTGCTTACTTCTCGCTTTGGAAAACTAGAACACATCACCAAGAAAAAGCCAAGCGGCCGTTTCATTCTTTGGTTTGAAAAACAATTGAAAGATTTTACCGCCTGGGTGACCGAAATTTTAAAGTGGTCATTAAATCACAAACTGATTACCCTGGTGGTCGTCGGGGTGCTGTTCCTAAGCTCCTTTCTGCTGGTCGGCTTCGGCTTTATCGGTGGAGAGTTTTTTGCCCAAGGGGATAGAGGTGAATTCTTAGTTCAAATCGAGTTGCCAAAGGACGCTTCGGTCGAGCAGACGAACGAAATCACCCGAAAGGCAGAACGCTTTTTGGCTGCCCAGCCGGAGATTGTCAACCAGATCACAACTGTGGGCCAATCGAGTGATGGGTTCGGGGCTTCGCTGGCTCCGGCCTACAAGTCTGAAATCACCGTTCAGTTAGTCGATAAAAAACACAGGGACGACCCCTCCAATATTTACGCAGCCAAAATAAAGAGAGCGTTGGAAAGGGAGTTGGTAGGAGCCAAGGTGAAAACCGTGCCTATTAGTATTGTCGGGTTTGCGGAGCAAGCTCCCATAGAAATGGTCGTCCTTGGATCGGAGCTTGATAGTGTCATGGTTTACGCCGAACAGGTGTTGGAAGAACTCCGGAAAATTCCGGGTACCTCGGAAGCCAAGCTATCGGTTGAAACAGGTAATCCTGAAATAACGGTCGAGGTTGACCGGGATAAAATGGCTGCTCTCGGGCTGAATCTACAGACCGTAGGAGGGACCATGCAAACGGCATTTAACGGTAACACGGATGGTAAATTCCGCCAAGGCGAATACGAATATGATATAAACATCCGCTATGACGACTACGACAGAAAGAACGTGGACGACGTGAGTCGGTTGCTTTTCGTAAATAATATGGGTCAGCAGATCCGTCTGTCCCAGTTTGCGGAAATCTTTGAGAGTTCGGGACCGACTCAGCTGGAAAGGCGCGATAAGAGTACCGCGGTAAAAGTACAGTCCCAAGCCGTAGGAAGACCTGCGAGCTCGATCATCGCGGACTGGCAAGTCGAAATCGAAGACATACAGGCACCTGCAGGTGTGAGTTTTGAGTGGGGTGGAACCATGGCAGACCAGGACGAAGCCTTTGGCTCACTGGGGATCGCCCTTCTGATTTCGGTTTTATTGGTGTATTTTATCATGGTCGCGCTATATGATAGTTTCGTCTATCCCTTTGTGGTCATGTTTTCCATACCTTTATCCGTGATCGGAGCGTTGCTCGCCCTTGCCCTGACCAACAACACCCTGAACATTTTTACCATTCTGGGTCTGATCATGCTCATTGGTTTGGTTGCAAAGAACGCCATCATCTTGGTGGATTTCACCAATCACTTGAAGGCAGAAGGAAAATCTACGCGTGAAGCGCTTATTTTGGCCAATCAGGCCCGTCTGCGCCCGATTCTGATGACAACGATCGCGATGGTGTTCGGGATGCTTCCTATTGCGATAGCTACGGGTCCAAGCGCGGAATGGAAAAACGGTCTGGCGTGGGTCATCATCGGGGGATTGATTAGTTCCCTGTTCTTGACCTTGATAGTCGTCCCTGTGATCTATCAGATCATGGACAATATTCTTCACTTCTTTGGCATGGACAAGAAAGGTAGATCTATTGATGAGATGCTCGAAGAGCCTTACGAGCATGTCGAGGTCAAAGAATATTAAGCACCACGTTTCATACTAAAGGAGAAATCCCGTCTTTCAATCGAACGACGGGATTTTTTTATTCCAGCAGTTTACCGCAGCATTTCCTGGACCCTATCTAAAGAAATTTCGGTGAAATCTCCAATGTAAGCATCGCAGGGAGGAAGCTCCATCTTTGTGTGCGAAGTCATCACACCGACCACTTTGCAACCAGCGGCCAGGGCAGCTGAAACGCCCGAATGTGAGTCTTCGAAAACCAAGCAGTTTTGGGGCTCTACACCCAGATTCCGAGCAGAATTGAGATAAACTTCAGGATGTGGCTTATGTTGCGTGACATCTTCGCTGGCGAGAAAAGATTCCATTTTGTTATAAAGCCCTAGCTTTGCAGCCACCAAATCCATATTGGCCCGGGGCGCTGACGTGCCCACCCCCGTCTTTATGCCCCTGGATTTTAGATCAGCCAGAAAGTCTTCAAATCCGCGTAAAGGCTCAACATGGCTCCCGTACAGATCGCGGAAACAGCTTTCCTTTTCGTCCTCCAATGCCCGTAACTCGTCACCAACGATGGGTCGTTTCATAAAGTGACTCAAAATATAGCTGTTATGCTTGCCGTACATATGGTCAATAAAGTCGGCTTCATCAAAGGAAATAGCATGCTTCGTGAAAAATTTCTTGAACGCATCAATGTGAAAGGGATTGGTATCCACAATGACACCGTCCATATCAAAAATGACCGCGATGTTTTCAACTCTTTGGAATGTATGATCCATGTTTTTTTAAGATAAGGCACGAAGTTTGATTTAGCAAACGTTGACAATTCCAAATTTAAGAAAAATAAAGCAAGATTCTATGAAATCAGTAAAGACACGTATGCTGCTCTGGGCTTTAAGCATCCCTTTGCTTATCCTGACAGCGCTAGCCTGCGACAAAGCTGCTATGGAAAATGGAAAGGGCAAGGATTTGAGTCTGACGGACGGGCAGCGAGCCATGGTTGAACGTAGCAATCAATTCGCGTTTACATTTTATAAGGAACTGAACAAAGGGTTGACGCCCCAGATGAATGCCTTGATTTCGCCCCTGAGTATTCAGGCAGCGCTGGC
>CAYNZH010000043.1:0-14869 GCA_964401685.1 uncultured Sphingobacteriaceae bacterium | reverse complement strand
ATCTCCGTATAATTCTTTAGTTTTGACGACAGATGTACAGAAACTTTTTCAAACGCCTGATCGACTTCTTCGCCGCATTAATCGGATTGTTGGTGCTCAGTCCGGTTTTTTTGCTGGTAATGCTTGGGCTGGCGATTGCAAACAATGGCAAACCTTTTTTCTTCCAGCGAAGGCCTGGTCGCCATCACCGCATTTTCCGAATTATCAAATTCAAAACCATGAATGACCGCCGGGACGCGCAGGGCGAGTTGCTGCCGGACGCTGATCGTTTGACGCCGATCGGGTCTTTTGTGCGCAAGACGTCTTTGGATGAAATTCCCCAGTTGATTAATGTGCTGAAAGGCGATATGTCGCTGATCGGGCCGAGGCCGCTTTTGATCCAATACCTCGAATTGTATAACGATACGCAAAAGCGCCGTCACGAGGTCCGTCCGGGAATCACTGGCTGGGCGCAGGTTAACGGGCGCAATGCGATTAGCTGGCAAAGGAAATTTGAGCTGGACGTCTGGTATGTGGATAACATGTCCTTTGCGATTGACCTAAAAATCCTATTTTTGACTATCAAGAAAGTCGTTGTGCGTGAGGGGATTTCGGCGGATGGCCAAGCAACAGCCGAGGCTTTTAAAGGAAACTGAGTAATATGTTATATTTATACGGAGCAAGTGGACACGCAAAAGTCCTTTTGGAGATTGCAGAAATGAACGGTCACGTGATCGGCGGCCTCGTCGACGCCAATCCTGCGATCACTGCGCTGTTGGGTCATCCGGTCACTCAGTCGATGCCTGCTGAAGACTATGCGGGCAACACGTTTGTCATCTCCATCGGCAACAACCAGATCCGGAGGCGGATTGCCGAGTCGCCCGAACTCGCTGGAAAGTATTTTGAGATTTTGGTCCACCCGCATTCGGTCATTTCGCCGGCTGCGGATCTTGGCGAAGGAACAGTGGTCATGGCCGGAGCGGTGATCAATCCCTCGGTTCGTGTGGGCCGCCACTGCATTATCAACACGATGGCCTCTGTGGACCACGACTGCGAACTCGAGGACTATGTCCACATTTCCCCGGGCTCGGCGCTAGCGGGCTCCGTCCATGTCGGCGAAGGCACGCACATCGGCATCGGAGCCTCAGTCATTCCTGGCATTCGTATCGGCCGCTGGTGCACTGTAGGCGCCGGAGCGGTTGTGATCCGCGACGTTCCAGACGGGGCTACAGTCGTGGGTAATCCCGCACGTTTATTAAAATAACTTTTCTCTCGTTGTAGTTTTTGTTTTTTTTTTTGGCTGCGAATTCGTTAATTGAAATTGTCTGATAATCAGTTGATTGTGGTGAAACATTGTACAATGATGGTGCAAAGGGCTGGCCGTCAGCGTCTCTATTCAATCGTTGTACAATGTCTTCGCGTATGTTCCTGATATTCAGCAGTAAGGGTAAAGTGTGAAATCTGTTAAAAAAAAAGTCTGAAAACACACCTCTTGGTCAGCCTTGTTTATGTACTTTTTTTTGGCTGCAAAATCGTTAATTGAAATTGTCTGATAATCAGTTGATTGTGCTTGAACATTGTACAATGTTGGGGCAAAGGGCTGGCCGACAGCCTCTCCATTCAATCATAGTACAATGTTTGGGCATATGTGTCTGATATTCAGTAGGAAGGGGAAAGTGTGAAATCTGTTAAAAAAAAAGTCTGAAAACACACCTCTTGGGTATGCTTGTTTTTGTGCTTTTTTTTGGCTGCGAAATCGTTTAAACACGCCCCCTCCCAAACTCTGCGGAGATTAAGCCCACTAAAGTACGCATAATTTGCGGAGAATAATTTGTATTTGCGGAGATTACTGTATATATTTACCGCATAATTTGCGGAGAATGTATATACATCAGATAAGACAATGGCCCGATTTCGTGTGGGATATGGAGGAGATATCTCCACGATTAGCGGAAGTCCGGTTCAAGCAGGGAAAGCTGCTAGGCTATATGGAACACTTGGGATTTGAACTGCGGTCTGAGGCTTTGTTACAGATTCTCACTTATGATGTGGTCAAATCCAGTGAAATCGAAGGGGAGATATTGGATATGGCTGAGGTACGGTCGTCCATTGCCCGTCGGCTTGGAATGGATATCCCGGGTCTGATTCCTTCGGACAGGCATGTGGATGGTGTTGTGCAGATGATGCTGGATGCTACGCAACAGTATGGGGATCCGTTGACAGAAATGCGTTTGTTTGATTGGCATGGCGCACTTTTCCCTACCGGACGGAGTGGCATGTATCCAATTGTTGTTGCCGACTGGAGAAAAAATACCAAAAATGATCCCATGCAGGTCGTCTCCGGGCCGAAGGGAAGGGAGAAAGTGCATTTTCAAGCACCCGATTCGGACCGTTTGCCTGCGGAAATGAAGCGTTTTTTACATTGGTTTAATGACGAAACTCCGATAGATCCTATATTGAAAGCGGCAATAGCCCATTTTTGGTTCGTTACCATTCACCCGTTTGAAGATGGCAATGGGCGCATTTCAAGGGCTATTGCAGATATGCAATTGGCTAGGGCCGACGGAAGTCCACAACGTTTTTATAGTATGTCTGCCCAAATCCGGCTTGACCGGAAACAATACTATTCTATCCTGGAGAAAACACAATCCGGTGATTTGGATATCACAGGCTGGCTGGACTGGTTCCTGGGGTGTCTGTCACGGGCAATTGATGCATCTGATCATGTACTGGAATCGGTCATGCGTAAAGCCAATCTAGGGACGATGCCGGTATCAAAGACCTTCAATGACCGCCAACGGCGGATGCTAAACAGACTAATGGATGGATTTGAAGGAAAACTTACATCTTCAAAGTGGGCAAAAATGGCTAAATGCTCACAAGATACGGCCACTAGGGATATACTGGATCTGGTCGCTAAAGGTATCTTGACCAAAGATCCCGCAGGAGGACGAAGCACCAGTTATTCGCTGAATGTGTAGAGATGGTCTTTTTTAGTCCAATCATGAATGTTGGTTTGTGTTTTTGTTCTTTATTTTTGTGCTAAAATGTGCTAATTGAATGTTGTTGATAATCAGCTAGTTGTGCTGAAACATTGTACAATGATGGTGCAAATGGCTGGATGACAGCCTCTCCATTCAATCATAGTACAATGTTTGGGCGTATTAGCCTGATTTTCAATAGGAAAGAGAATGTGGGAAATCTGTTAAAAAAAAGTGTAAAAACACACCCCCTCCCAAACTTGGGCTTTGACATGTGGATGGTGTCGTGCAGATGATGCAACCTTGTTATTCCGAAAAATAATCGTTTTCTTTGCAACAAGGCAAGTCAATTACTAACTAAATATCCTAATTATGAGGTTTTCCACTTCTATACTTTGGCGATTGTATGCGGTGTTGTACAATCTCAGCCTGATTGCCGCGACTGTAATTACGGGCTGGTCGTTTGTATTGCAATTCCAGCAGTGTTAATGCTTTGGTTCCGCAATAATCCAAAAATAATGGCCATTTCATTTTTGTCGGTCACGATGTTATTGATCGCTCTAGGGATAACTATATTTTCCGAGTACTCTCGAAATCAGTCTATTGAGTTCCAGCCTTTCACGAATTTTCTCTTCGTCCTGGCGTCGATGATATATTTGATCGCATTATTTTGGACGATACGAAAAATCAGAACTTGATGGAAAAGAGTTTTAAAGAATACTCGTTTGGGTTGGACTGGTAAATGTGGGTGTGTGTTTTTTTGATTTTTTTTTGGCTAAAACGCGCTAATTGAAAGTGTTTGATAATCTGTTGATTGTGTTGAAACGTTGTACAATGTTGGTGCAAGGGGCTGGATGACAGCGTCTCCATTCAATCATTGTACAATGTTTTGGTGTAGAATCCTGATATTCAATAGGAAAGAGAATGCGCGAAATCTGTGAAATAAAAAGTGTAAAAACACATTACCTCCAATATTCCATCGTTTCGAACACGGGATCGAACAGCCACTTCGGTGATTCCAGCACAGATTTCAAAATATAATTCGAGAGCAGTGATAACCTTGCGGCCGGGCGCATCGTAAAGATAGGCAACTTTTGGGAAATCTGGATGCGGGACAGAGCGTGTGCAAAACTTCCTTGGGGCGCAACGGAAAGCAATACAGGGGTTTGCGAAGCTTCACCCTGCCGTCCTCCAACGGAACATCTAATCTGAGAACGAGTAAGCTGCTGATGAAAAACCGCTGCCCATACAATGTTTTGTCTTAAATGATTGATTGTCAATATTAAAGAAAATCCGCAAAATCCGCAAAAAAAAATCAAGTGTGTAAGCACATCGCCGACTGCGAAGCTCGCTTGCGAACATTATCTCCATGCTCCCTCATCATCAATGCTATCCATGGTGGAGAGGGAGTAAGTAGCTAATTAAATGGAAGGTTTCATATTCAAATTCCCTCCAATGGCTCTTAAAACTTTTAAAATTGTGTCAAACTGTGGTTTTGCATTTTCAGCTAAGGCTTTATATAAACTTGGTCTACTCATGCCAGTTTGTTCTGCAATTTTCGACATACCAATTGCTTTGGCTATGTGTCCTAGTGCCACTTGAATGTCTTTAGAGTCACCTTCTTCTAATACGGTATTCAGATATTCACTAATCATTTCTTCATCATCCAAATACTCCGCTATGTCAAATTTACTCACTTTCATAATTCCTGTTTTTGATAATTATCCCAAATTTTCTTGGCTTTTTCTATGTCCTTTTCTTGCGTACTTTTGTCACCACCGATTAATAATAAAACTACTTGTTTTCCGACTATTTTGTAGTAAATTCTGTAGCCCTTTCCATGAGGAATCCTCATTTCAGTTAATCCATAACTTACAGATTTTATATCCCCCAAATTTCCGGATTCAACGCGCTGAAGTCGAAATAATATTTTCGAAATAGCGGTTTTGTCTCTCAACTTCTTGAGCCATTTGTCGAATTCGATTGTTTTTATAATAAAATACACGTACAAATGTATTCATTTAGATACACTTTTGCAAGTGTTTATGGCATATAGGATTTTTGCCGGCCGGAATTTTTGTCTTGTTTTTTTGGGCTAAAAAATGGCTTCTATAAGTGTCTTATAATGAGGTGTCCGTGTGAAATCATTGTACAATGATGGGGTATGAGGCTTTCTTTCAGCCGTTTACACCGAGGGTTGTACAATGTTTTGTCGTAAATGGTTGAAAATCAATATTAAAGAAAATCCGCAAAATCCGCAATAAAAATCAAGTGTGTAAGCACATGTTGCGAAAAATAATTGTTTTCTTTGCGACAAGGATAATCAAAATTAGTAAATTACCGTTGTTTACAAGCACAAAAATGACTGAATCAGATAGTCAAAGAGAAAATGCCACAGCGCAGATCAAATTATACTCGTCGAGAGCGATCACGGGAGCGACGTTTATTGGTGGGCCATTAGCTGCTGGATATATGATTAGTGAAAATTTTAACGCGTTAGACCGACCTAAAGAAGGCCGAATTTCTTTAGTAATCGCAATTTTAGCGTCGATCGTCCTTTTTGGAGGATTATTTATGTTTTCAGAAAAGACGGTCGACAAACTGCCTGGGTATTTGATTCCGCTGATATATATCGGGATTATAACAGGGATCGTTCAATGGAAACAAGGCGATATCTTGAAAGCTCATAAAGTAAACGGAAATCGATTCTTTTCGGGTTGGAGAACGGTCGGGATTGGACTCATTTCCAATATGGGAGGAAAATATTGAGATTATTAATAGAATAAACCAAATTCGGGATTTACCTTCAGAACTAATTCAACGCAATAAGATACTGTTAAGATATTCGGAGCTTAGGGTCCAAGCTTTTGAGTTGTTTAGAAAAGCTATTGAAGAAGATACAGATATAAATTGAATATGCACCTCAGCTTCTAAGGACGATGCAAAAAACAGAATTTGATGGATAGACTTTTGAAACTTGAGGAATTGGGGCAATTTTTACTCTCAATACTCTTATTTAGTCAGTTAGAGTATGCTTGGTGGGTTTTTCCGGCTTGCATTCTTCTGCCGGATTTGTCGATGGTTGGTTATTTGGTTAATTCTAAGTTTGGCGCGTGGCTTTATAATGTTTTTCACCATAAATTTCTAGCCGTCACTGTTTTAATTCTTGGGTTTTGGCTGAATATCCCTTTGCTCAGTTTGGCTGGTGTGATTTTATTTGGCCATTCGGCGATGGATCGAATGTTTGGTTATGGGCTGAAATTTGGGGACAATTTTAAGAATACTCATTTGGGTTGGATTGGTAAATGATGGGGGTGTGTTTTTGTAGTTTTTTTTGGGCCAAAAAGCTCATTCTGTAAGTTGCTTATAATGAGGGGTATACGCCCAATCATTGTACAATGATGGGGTATGATGTTTTGTTTCAGTTGCTTGCACCGAGTGTTGTACAATGATTTTTGGGCAAGATACTGATTGTCAGCGAATTAAACCCAAAAACACACTTTTCGTAACCGCCTGATACTCAAGGGTAGCGCAAGAGGGAAAATTTTCAACAGAAGCAAAAAGAAATTTACCAAAGTGACTACGCCTAGTTGCCGGGTTGTTAGATTCTTTGATGTCGGCCTTCTGTCGTTTATTCCTAACAGGTGCATATCTATGAAATAATAGTGAATAGTAATTTTTTCAAGCTTCAAAAATAGACTTTATCGAATATTCACTTCTACTGAATAATCGAATGGTCGAAGTTCAGTTTTCGACACTTTGCCTTGGGCATCGGTAATCGGGAAAACATGATAGGGTTCCATGGTGACACGGTAGCCGGTGTTCTCCGGTACGACGGTGATGAGTAGGTGTCCGTAGTGTTTTCCTCCGGCGATCAACTGGGATCCTTCCCAATGTTCGGCGGCGTGTTTGTGGGCGATCCATTGGCTGTATTGGTTTTTGCGTCGCGGATCTTTGTCGTCTCCTGGTATTCCAAATCCATCTCCGGCAATGCCTAGATCCCAAAAGTGTACGCCTCCGACGACGGAATGTTCTAAGGATTCATTGTGTCCGCTCAATACGGCGACTACTCCATATTTATGAAAGAGTGATGTGTATTGGCGCATGGGTACGCCGGCTTGCCCTGAACTTCCGTCCATGCTGACGGGAAGGATGTGTCCTCCGCTTGAATAGGGAATGTGGTGGAATTGGACAAAAATGACTTGTCCGGCGGCCCGGGCGGCTTTTAGTTCGCGTTCGACCCAAAGCCACTGTTCGGAACCGGGATTGAGGTCTGGTAGGTCGTCACCGGGGTACGTGGTTGCGTCAATATTGATGTTTGTGTCGTTGTCTGAATTGTCGGGCAATCCATTTGATGAGTCTAGGGTTAAGATGGTTACAGGGCCGTAATCTGTCCGGTAATAGACGTCTTGATAGCGGGTGCTTTGGTTCTCGGGCAGGTGAAAATAGGCTTTGTATTTGGCTCGTGATCGCCGAATGGCATCCGGATGGTAGCCTCCGTTTCTCGCTGCAAAGTTTTCCCAATTTCCGATTGCTGGCAATAGGGGTATACTTCCTATTAGATGATCGAATTCTCCGGCTGTATGCCTGAAAAATTCGTCCCAGGCCCGCTGATATCCGCCACCTTGCACGATGTCTCCTGCGATAAGGATGAAAGCTGGATCTTGCGAGCGAACTGCTTTTAAATTTTCGATAAACCCTGTTGTCTCTGTCATCAAATAGGTGGTTTTTCCAGCTGGGCGTCCTGTGCTGAGCGCGTGTTGGGGTCCTGGTGCCCAATCTCTATGCGTAACGCGTCCTTCTGGGTCGGTTTCGCTATCTGCCATGGCGATAAAACGCACGGCTTGGCGGCTCCCAGGTAGAGGTGGAGTCTTTAGGGTGTCTCGATAGGTATGTCCTGACTGGGTTACTTCGTAATGGTACACGGCGTCTGGGGTCAATGTATGTAGGAGAACGCTGTGTTTCCAGTTGGGGCCGTGGAACATATCGGGAAATTCCGGCCGTTCGGATTCTTCCAGGTCGGAATAATTAAGCTCGTGGGCATAGGCTGGGCTACTCGGAATCGTCAGGGTATCGCGGGTATTTGCCAGCCAAAGGCGAAGTTCTCCGGGTACGGAGGTTCCCGTGAACCAGGTCATTCTTAGGCTGCCTTGTGGTGCTGATGGAAGTAAGTAGGGGGTAACTCGAAATGCGTTTTTCTGTGTATTATATTGTAAAGTAGCGATTACTGGAAGGTGATCTGAATGGGGGACGTCCGGCACGGATGCTTCGAGGGGTGCGAAGGAGGAGTCGACTAAAATATAATCGATTTTCCGATTGGGGGTGTCCACGGGGAAGGTGTATGCCCCACGACTATCGGTGTCGACGAGGGCTAATCCGTCGAGCAAGTGGGCGATTTCTGGTGTTTGCGGCCTCGCGTTCAGATCGCCCATAAGGACCAGCGGATAAGGGCTGTTCTTTAGTCGCTCGACTAGGATGTGGCTTTGGCGAATACGCGATGCTTGTGCGCGATAATCCAGGTGGACATTGACCACGTTAATGGTGTCGGTGTCGGAGAGGGCCAAGGTGGCGACCATGAGCACCACGGTGGGATCAGTGCGATCTGCGTCGGTAGGAAGGCGGGTCGCCTCTAAGGCTAAGATCGGAAATCTCGAAAGCAACGCGAGTCCATAGGCCCCTCCTTGAAACTCAAAATGGCGCTCAAAGGCGTGGTGCAAGCCCGCGATTTCGCCTAAATACTTCGCTTGGTCTATCCCTCCAGAGCGCGTAGAAACACTGTCTACTTCCTGTAAACCGACGATGTCTACGCCGCTATCCCGGATGAATTCACCCATTTCTTTTAGGCGGTCCTGATTTTTGGCGTCTGTTCCACTATGGATGTTATAGGACATGACTTTAAAGGGGGGAGCTTGTCTTCCAAAAGTCGGTTGAGTCATCCCTAAGGTGGCAAGCGCAATGCCTGCCACCGTGGTTATAATTCTTTGTAAGTGCTTCATCATTTATGTCTTAATCCCAATCTGGGTTTTGCGTCAGGTTTTTATTTAATACCCGATCGGCATTGGAAATGGGTTTGTAATATTTTTTTGCATCAAATTGACGATTTTCGTCGTTGCGCCAGGTAATGTGTCCTTTATCGCCTTCTGTCAGGCGCGAAGCTTTCCCGTCCACGACATAATAGACCACTCCTGGGATGATGTTGCCGGTGGGTGCGCTGTCAACAAAAGTGACATCTGGCGTACCGTTGCCATCCAGGTCCATGAGGATGTTTTTGCCGGGCACATAGATTCCTTTCCATTGCATTTCCAATAGATGGCCTTTTTTCCAGCGAAGTAGGTCCGCATAGCGAAGGCCTTCGTATACTAATTCTATGCCTCTTTCTCTGCGAATTTCCAATAAGTAAGCATCATTTATTTCCGGGAAATATACCTCTTGTAAATAGCGGTCCGCTTGGGTGGGAGGCGCTGGGTTGACCCCTGCACGTTGTCGAAGTGGCGCGATGGTTTGGCTCCAGATATGAGCGTCCATTTCGCCTAATTCGGCTTTTGCTTCGGCATAGTTTAATAAAACTTCGGCATAGCGGATCAGCGATACAGAGTTATAGGACTCTCCCGCACCATCTAAGCGTCTTTCATCCAAACTAAATTTATGAATGTGGTAGCCGGTGTAGGTGTAGCCGAAATTTGGAGGGGCTGGCGTACCGTCGCTGCGCTTATACCCTAAAGACCTCACAGTTTGGGACAATCGATGGTCGCGACCCGCTACTTCGCGGACAAATTGAATGGTATCAAATCCTGCGACATCGGTAAATCGAGATCCGTCCAATTGGAGATACGTGTTGATAAATTGCTTGTTTAAGCCCCAGCGAGAGCCATACGTGGCACTATTAAATCGCCAGGTGATGTCGTGCCACTTTCTCAATCCATTGTTATACACGACTGCCCACATAATCTCATCGGCTACTGGATTTTCGCTCGTGAACAAGCTGCGGTAGTCGCTGGTTGGATCGCCCGTGTTGTACACTCGATACTGTCCCTCATCCATCACCTGCTTCGCCGCATCGGCAGCTTCTCTTAGCCATTGTGCAGCGGAAGAAGAGAGGTTCAAATCGGGGTGGTATTTGCGGAACGTGCCTTCGAACAAGGCGACTCTCGATTTAAAAGCGAGAGCGACTTGGCGTGTCACCGTAGAAGAGGTCTGGTCTTTGGTGTTGCGAATGTGCGTTACTGCAAAATTCAAATCGGCTAAAACCGAATCCATCACCAGGGCCCGTGAATCGCGGCCTTTGTACAAGTCTTCGTCGTCTACACCCAATACTCCTGAATACCAAGGCACATCTCCATAGGTTTTCACCTTGTCGAAGTAAAAGTAGGCACGGAAAAAACGTGCGATCCCTTGGTAGTGATTGCGGATTTCTGCATCGATTTGCGGGTTGTTTGCTTTTGAAAGAAAATAATTGATGTTTCGCAGATTGGTCCAGTTCCAACTAGGTTCATTCACGGATGAATAGGATCCTGCGATGAACTGCGGTGAGCTGGTTTTAGACGTATAGTCGCCCATTCCGTCTTCGCTGACGACGGCCAAACCGGTCGGAAGCATGCGTTGATAAAAGGAATTTGTATACAAATTCAAATCTCGCTCGTTGTTGAAAAAAGTGTTTGGGACCAGCGAATCCATGGGTTCTTTGTCTAGAAAGCGATCGCTACAAGCTGTCAAGAGTAACAGCAAAGCGCCCATCCAACTCAGGTATGTTATATTTATCTTTTTCATCTTTTGTGTCAATTTAGAAAGTTACGTTCAAGCCAATGGTCGTGGTTTTAAGCATAGGATATGCATAGCCTTGGCCGCCTTGGTTAATCAAATCGCCGACTGAATTCTCGATCACCTCTGGGTCTACACTTTTGGTGTGCTTGAATAGGCCAGAGAAAGTAAACAAGTTTTGCGCAGTGACATACATGTTGATTCTGGATACACTTAGCTTGGAAATCCATTGGTTTGGAAGCGAATAATCTACGGTTAAATTTTTCAGACGGAAGTAGCTCGCATCTTGTAAGTACCTGGTCTGAGGTGCACCGAGGGTACGAGAAGAGTTCAAGGCGATGTATCCATTCAGACGGGGCCAGTAGCCGTTCGGATTTTCTTCGCTCCAGATGTTTTCCATCATGAGTTTAGGCTGATAGCCGTAGGGCCTATTGTACAAGCCCCAGAACATACCTGCGTCCCCGTTGAAGTACCAATCGCGTTTGCCCACTCCCTGGAAGAAGGCCGACAACCCGATACCATTCCAACGGCCATTTAAGGTAAAGCCGAACTGATAACGCGGTGAATTGTTGCCGATCACGCGGCGGTCTCCTGGATTGTCAATCGTATTGTCGCCGGCATTGATCACGCCGTCGCCATTTAAGTCTGCAAACTTGATATCCCCGGGGAACCACTGGCGATTATTGGAGTTTTGAAGGAAGTTTTGATCCGCATGTTGTTGGATTTCTTCGAATGACTGGAATAAGCCTAGGGTTTCGTAGCCCCAGATTTCGCCGACTTGATGCCCGACGTAATAGGTCGCTGATAGGTTTCCATTGGGGTTATTGAATTTGGTAATCTCGGATTGGCTATCCCAGAGTGACCCATTGACGCCGTAGTCAAAATTCTTTCCAAACAAGCTGCCTCTATCTCTCCATGACAGGGTGAGCTCCCACCCCTGGGTAGATAAGTCTGCGTAGTTGCCAAAAGGGACGGTCGCGCCAAATACGGCAGGTAGGGGTTGGCCAGCGGTAAACATGTCCTGTGTCTTACGGTCGTACCAATCGAAGGTCAATCCCAGTCTATTTCTTAACGCACTCACATCTAAGCCAAAATTCAGGGTCGTGGATTTTTCCCAGGTCAACCCATCAGGAATCACCCCGGGCATTTGGGTGTAGTTTGGATGAATGCCATTCATAACCACTCCGGTACGAAGCACGCCCATCTGTTCCAAATAACGATAGGGTGCGACATTCCCATTGCCCAAGGTTCCGTACGAACCTCTTAATTTGAACTCATCTAACCAGTTCCTACTCCCTTCCATAAAGGTTTCTTCTCCCACTCGCCAGCCCGCAGATACCGAAGGAAAGAAGCCAAATCGTTGATTGGAAGGAAACTTGGACGATCCGTCATACCGGCCATTCAGCTCCAACAAGTATCGATTGTCATAGGCGTAATTGAAGCGGTAGAATAACCCTAGATAGGCCCACTCGTTTCCACCTCCTTGGATGGTGTAGTTTAGGCCATCCATCAAATTAAAATCTGGTTTATCTTCTATCAAAATGCCATCACGCGACGCATTGAATACGCTGTAGGTAGAAGACTCCACATTGTACCCGACCAATCCTTTCACATCGTGTTTATCCTGAAACACTTGGTTATAGTCGATGGTGATATTGCTGGCCATATAGCTGCGCTCATTGGTAAATTGCTGGAGCAAACTGCGACCGTGGCGCGATGTATGACCTGGGGCATTGCTGAAATTCACGAAATTGTTTACCCTGCGCTCATCTGCGTTTTCTTTTGAGTACGTAAAATCCGCCTTGATTCGTAGCCGATCGTCCCAAGGCTTTATGGTCGCTCCTACGGTATTGCGAACATAGGATGACCCTTGTTGGGAGTTGTTGTTTCCATCGATGAAGGAACCTAAACCCGAATGCACCCCGGTTTGTGAAAACGTGCCGTCTGGATTGTATAAGGTAGCCATCGGGAACGCCAATAGATCAAACATTCGCCAAATGGTATTATTATCGCGATCGGATAACATGGGCACGGAATAGCTGTGGCTTGTAAATTCAAAATTATTTTCGACCGTGAGCCAAGGTGCGACGCGTACATCGCCTTTTGCCCGCAGGTTATAGCGATTGAACTGATCGGGATTATATTGGAACACGCCATCCTGATAATAATAGCGACCCGACAAATAATAATTCACGTTTTCACTTCCTCCAGAAATGCTTAAAGACTGCTCGGTGGAAGGAATTTGATCTGCATATAATAGATCAAACCAATCTTCATTTCCAAAATATTCATAACGGCCTAATGCTTCATTGTATTCGACTTTGGGAAGCGATGGATCCGCATCTCTACGCCCTAACTCGTCTAAATACTCCAGAGAAAAAGGGAAAATGCTGTTCACGGAAATCGCTCGCGAATTGTAATCGTACCAAGAAGAGAACGCTTCGTCAAAGTTTTGAGCCCATTGGTAGCCATTGGTAACTAAATCTTGGGTCACGGTCTGACGATTTACTGAATAATTGGAATTAAAATCGATTCGTATCCGATCCGTGTCGGCCGATTTCGTCGTGATGAGTACGACTCCAAAAGCAGCTCGAGAACCATAAACCGCTGCGGACGAAGCATCCTTTAGGACGGTCACACTTTCTACGTCGTTTGGGTTGATCATATTCGGATCGCCTTCGACCCCGTCAATCAAGATCAGCGCACTTCCTCCCGCTCCGATAGAAGTAGTTCCTCTCACGTTGTAGTTAGCTCCTCTGTTGGGGCTTCCATCGGTTATTCTCAAGTTCAAGTTCGGGATGGTTCCTTGTAATAAACGGGTTAAACTAGGAGACGGCCTGTTTTCGATCTCTTTTGACGTGATTTGGCCGACGGCACCCGTCAAATTCACCTTTTTCTGTACACCATAGCCTACTTCCACCACGACTTCAGAAATCACATCCGACTGTAAGGCCAATTTAAAATCGATAGTCGTGGTTGCCTTGGGGGCCACCACGACGTTTGTCTCGCGTTGAGAACCATAAGAGATAAAACGTACTTCCACTGTGTAAGTACCCGGCGCCACGGAAAGCTGATAGGCTCCAAAGTCATTCGACGCCGCCTCTTGCTGTAATTCTAAAATTTCAATAGAGGCTCCGGCTAAGGGACGGCCATCGACATCTGTCACTGTCCCGGAAATCGTCCCCAAAGTCTTCGAGGCCCAAGCCGCTTGTGTGGACATCAATAAGATCAAAATCAGATAAAGGCATAGGTGTTTCTGCCGTTGGTAGGGAATTCGCATCTCTTTTGTCATCTTCTTCGTTTTTTTAGCATGATTAAATCGAGTGCAATGTTAGAGAAGCTATGTTGGGCTTGTGTTAATAATCGATTAACTTTGAAAGCCCCGAAAACTGGTGTGCGTTTTTGTAGTTTTTTTTGGGCTATAATGTGTGAATTCTAACTAGCTCATTGTTAGGGGTATGAGCTGGATCATTGTACAATGATGGAGAATAATGCTGTATTTCAGTTGCTTGCACCGAGTGTTGTACAATGATGTTTGGGCAAGTGACTGATTGTCAGAGAATTAAACCCAAAAACACGCTTTTCGTAAAGCCCTGATACTCAAGGGTAGCGCAAGAGGGAAAATTTACAAGCAAAGGTCATCCTTTATAGTATTTTTTCTTCAACCACAAGCTGACCCTTACTAAAAGTATCAATACCGGAACTTCCACCAGTGGGCCGATGACGCCCACAAAGGCTTGGGGTGAGTGGATGCCGAACACGGCAATGGCTACGGCGATCGCTAATTCAAAGTTGTTACCTGCGGCTGTAAATGCGATAGATGCATTTTTGTCATAGGGAACATTTAGGGATTTGCTCACAAAGAAGCTAATGAAAAACATCAATACAAAATAGATGATCAGCGGAATTGCAATTTTCACGACATCCAACGGTAGTTCGACTAATTTATCGCCTTTCAGACTGAACATCAATACGATGGTAAACAGCAAGGCGTACAAGGTAATAGGCGATATTTTTGGAATATATTTTCGGTTAAACCATTCGATGCCCTTGGCCCTGATGAGCACATAGCGACTTACAAAGCCTGCCACAAACGGAATGCCCAAGTATATCAACACGCTTTGGGTCACGTCTTTCATGGATACGCTCAC
>CAYNZH010000042.1:0-15195 GCA_964401685.1 uncultured Sphingobacteriaceae bacterium | reverse complement strand
CAATATATTCAGGAGGAGCGCATCATGCTAGCTGAAGAATTTAAATAAGTTTATTCAAATGTTATTGCATTTATTGAAAAGACCCTCCTAAAGTGTTTTTCTGTCTTTAATAGCGATGATCTCAATTTTTGGAAATTTATTATTGGAATGAGAGAATCCGCAAGTATACATCTTGTCAAGGGCGTTGTATCGTACTTTGACGGTTTTTTTGTCTATATGGTGTATTTCTGCAAGGTGAATTGGATAGTAGACCTTTTGCTCGATTTCGATTAGAAAGCCACACCCATCCAAATAAGGACTTCCCAAATCTAATACAATAGCATCTACCCACTCTTCAGGCTCTTTCTGTTCGCCTTCCTTGCTACAGCCGATAACAAGGGCTATTAAAGCGATCCACATCAGTTGAGGCATTTTGAACGTATTTAGCTTTCTCATCATTTATCTCCTTTAATTCTTTCCAAAATCGACAAGTAGGTGGATATCAGTGCCAATTTAGTGGTGTTTTGCCGACCGCATCATGTATTCATACTTATAACTTTCGTATAAAAATACAAAAGTTATAAGTATGATTATAGCTTTCTAAAAATTTTACGAATCTTTACAAGAAGGACATGATTAAATCGCCTGGATCAGGAAGTAATTCTTTTTGCCCCGTTGGGCGATGAGGTATTTCCCATTGATGAGGTGATCAGCTCCCAAAACATCGTCTACGGACGTCACTTTCTCTCTGTTGATCGAAACGCCTCCGCCCTGAATCATTTTTCGCGCTTCGCCTTTAGACGAAAACACGCTGGTCGACGCTCCGAGCAAATCCAGAATATTAATCCCCTGATCGAGTTCATTTTTTGAGATTTCAAATTGAGGAACTCCATCGAAGACTTCCAGCACGCCTGGGTGATCAAGGTTTTGGAGGAAGTCCAGTGATCCGTTTCCAAACAAAAAGTCGGTGGTTTTCAACGCAGTTTCCAGGTCTTCCTGCGAATGTGTCCTCACAGTGATGTCCTCCGCCAACGCTTTTTGAACCAATCGTTGATGAGGAGCTTCATCATGGGCAGCGATCAATTGCTCGATTTCTGCTCTACTTTTCAGCGTGAATATTTTGACCCAACTTTTCGCATCTTCGTCGGAAGCATTTAACCAAAATTGATAGAATTTGTAGGGAGACGTCTT
Source organism: uncultured Sphingobacteriaceae bacterium (assembly GCA_964401685.1). Classification (GTDB taxonomy): domain Bacteria; phylum Bacteroidota; class Bacteroidia; order Sphingobacteriales; family Sphingobacteriaceae; genus DASRQK01. The sequence goes on along the minus strand of CAYNZH010000042.1, from coordinate 14,025 downwards.
TTTTGGATCCAACCAGACGGCTCCGCTTTCGGTTTTACCAAACTTGTTGCCGTCCGCTTTTTTGATTAACTGCGTTGTCAAGGCATACGCGCTTTCAGACGCTTGTCTGCGGATAAATTCGACGCCAGTGATGATATTTCCCCACTGATCCGATCCGCCCATTTGGATTTTGCAGTGGTGATGCTTCCATAAGTGGTAAAAATCGTAGCCCTGGATCAGCTGATAGGAAAACTCGGTAAATGAAAGGCCAGATTCGCCTTCCAGCCGCCTTTTCACCGAATCCTTTGCCATCATGTAGTTGACCGTAATCATTTTACCTATGTCGCGGATAAAGTCTAGAAATTTAAAATCTTTAAACCAATCATAATTATTGACCAGTTCCGCGGCGTTCTGTCCCTTGCCAAAGTCCAGGAATTTTTCCAGCTGGCGTTTCAGGCAATCTACGTTGTATTGCAGGGTTTCCTCGTCAAGGAGATTTCGTTCGGATGATTTAAAGGACGGATCACCGATCATTCCGGTCGCTCCTCCCACTAGTGCGATCGGTTTGTGTCCAGCGTTTTGAAAATGAATCAAAGTCATGATCTGAGTCAGATGACCCACATGAAGGGAATCTCCCGTAGGATCGAAACCTATGTAACCCGCTGTGGGCCCTTTCAATAACATCTCTTCAGTTTCAGGAATCATGTCTTGCAACATGCCTCTCCAACGCAGTTCTTCTACAAAGTTCATTTTTAAACGGATTTTTTAACTTAGTCGGCAAAGATAAAGATAAGTTAATTATATTAGCAAAAACAAAGGGAGAACCATGAACTTTCTTTCCCATTATTATTTTGAGCGGTATGACCGGGATCCTGAGCGAATATTTGGCTCTGTTTTCCCGGATCTGCTGAGAAATGCCGACCGGGATTTTCACTTGCACCCCGAAAAACATGAGCTCCAATTTCTGGGCAATCCAAAGCTGACCCAAATCAACAGAGGTTGGCAGAGGCACATGGAAATCGATCGTCTGTTTCACAATGCTGATTTTTTCTATGAAGAGACGCATACACTCAAAGTTTTGATTGGGTCTATCCTGGAGGGCACGCCGATCAGGCCATCGTTTTTATCGCATATTGCCTTGGAGCTTATGCTGGACCATCTCCTTTTGGTCGAGGGGATTGTGGACGAAAATGATTTTTATTTAGCTCTGGAACAGGTAGATCGCACCGCGGTAGGTCGTTTTCTGGAGATCTGTGAGTTTCGCGATGGCACTCCCTTTTTTGCTTACCTGGATGGCTTTCTCCGGCACAGGTATGTAGGTTCTTATAGGGATCTATCTCAGGTAAGTCAGGCGCTAATGCATATTTGCCGCAGGCTGTGGGACTTTGAACGCGACTTGCAGAGAAAGGCGGCTTTAACGATTGCTCTCGGGACCTTTGCACAGGGTATCAGAGGCAGATTTCACGTGATTTTCGAAGAAATTGAACAAAAATTGACATAATCGCTGGTTTTTTTTATATGTTTGAAACCTAAATACTAACCTTGATATGTCGAATAAACTTTTTCGTAAAAAGACGGTTGAACAGATTTTAAGTGCTTCGCGGGTTTCCGGGAAAGAGAGTATGGCCAAAATTTTGGGCGTGCGGGACCTGGTATCTTTTGGTATCGCGGCGATCATCGGTGCCGGGATTTTTAGTACGATTGGGCTGGCCGCCTATAACGGCGGGCCGGCTATTTCCATGCTTTTTGTTTTTGTGGCTTTCGCTTGTGTGTTTACAGCGCTTTCCTATGCGCAGTTCGCTAGTACGGTACCGGTTTCTGGCAGTGCGTATACTTATGCGTATGTGGCATTCGGTGAGCTGTTCGCGTGGATTATAGGCTGGGCGTTGATTCTGGAGTATGCGGTGTCAAACATGGTTGTCGCTATAGCTTGGTCTCAGTATTTTGCAAGTATGCTCGCCGGTTTCGGAATTGTATTGCCGGGCTGGTTGACCATGGCACCAGCCTATGCTCGGGAAGCATTTGAAAAGATACAAACAAGTGGCATTGAATCTCTTTCTGCTATCGAAAGAACCGCGGCTCAGGCCTTCGAACAGGCTCCAAGGGTGGGAGATATACCGATTATTTTCGATCTCCCTGCCGGACTGATTACGTTTTTTGTCACCTGGCTAGTCTATATAGGAATTCGTGAATCCCGCAATGCCAGCAATATAATGGTTATTATAAAAGTTGGGGTCATTCTGTTTGTTATTATTGGCGGTGCATTTTTTGTCAAGCCTGAAAACTGGACGCCGTTTGCACCCAACGGTCTTCACGGAGTAATGGGCGGTGTGGCCGCCGTGTTTTTCGCTTTCATAGGTTTTGACTCTATCTCCACGACGGCCGAAGAATGTAAAAATCCCCAGCGCGATTTGCCCCGAGCGATGATTATGGTTCTCTTGATCTGTGCGATTTTGTACGTTCTTATCACCTTGGTGCTCACAGGAATGGTCAACTACACAGAATTGAACGTGAAAGATCCACTTTCCTATGTGTTTTCTTATGTAGGAATGGATTTTATGGCTGGAATCGTCTCTGTGACTTCCGTTGTCGCGATCACCAGTGCTCTACTCGTTTTCCAGATGGCTCAACCCAGGATTTGGATGACCATGTCACGTGATGGACTTTTGTGGAAGAAATTTTCTAAAATTCACCCCAAATACAAGACTCCTTCCTTTGCGACGATTATAACAGGATTGGTTGTTGCTATTCCGGCCCTGTTTTTCAAGATGGACTTTTTTGTAGACCTGACCAGCGTGGGGACATTTTTTGCGTTTATTCTTGTGTGTGCAGGCGTACTTTATATGGACTATTCTGGGATTTCCAAGCAATCACGGTTCAAGGTGCCCTATGTCAATGGCAAGTACATCATCGGTATTGCATTGGTCTTGGCCGTTTATTTGCTGTATACTTATGACCCAGAGTACATCGCCGATTGGAGAGGCTTGTCATTTCAGGGGGTTTTTGAAGAAAAAATTCTGGAGATAATTTTCTGGATCGTTTGGGTGATACTCGCGGTAATGGGTTTTAAATTAAATTTTTCTTTGTTGCCGGTAGCAGGGATTCTGGTCAATTTATATCTGATGTCCGAGCTAGGCGCAAGTAATTGGTTTATTTTTCTGATTTGGTTGGTAATTGGCCTGGTGGTGTATTTTGCTTATGGCTACCGCAAATCGAAATTAGACCCTAGGAATATTGAAAGTACAAATGAGTAAAAACATGATGAATCGCACGTTTATTACGACCACGATCGTGGTCATTGCATTATTGGCCTCCTCTTGCAACCGCCAGAGTGGAGAGCAGGGCCTGTCGCTACACCAGATCACGAGCAATCAAGCCAAGCCTACAACTTTATTTTTGTCTATTACCGAGAAAACGGAGCAGGATACTGCGATTCTCTATCAGGTACAAGGCTTGTTCAATCAGGACACTGTGGGTTTTTTGGTTTCCCTTGACCGCGATATTCCTGCCGGAATCAACGATGACGGCTCGGTCAATGAGAGCGACGGATTCAAAACCGGAACGGTCAAGTTTCTCAGCTCCGGCGAGCAAAGCGACGCGTTCGTCGCCGCGCTAGCCGATTTATGGGGGCAGTCGCTCGAGGCGGGGACTTTCTCCTCTGAAGCTGTGGTGCCCTTGGCTTTTTCGTCCAATAAAAATCCAGTAGACCACCAAACGCCGTCGACCAACAATTTTAAACTATTCTTCCAGCCTGATCTGGACGAACCAGGCGAATTGTTTTTTACCCTGGACACTTATAGGAGAAGCATTGAATTCCAGGAAAAGGACGAAAAATTCAGGGCCACGATCTTGGAGGCCCTGACGTCGAGCCAAGATTAGAGATTGCCTCTCTTGGCCTGTTCCCGTTCTATAGCTTCGAAAAGGGCTTTAAAGTTTCCAGCACCAAAACTCTGGGCACCACGCCTTTGAATGATTTCAAAGAAAAACGTTGGTCTGTCCTGTATGGGTTTAGTGAAAATCTGAAGCAGGTAGCCTTCTTCGTCGCGGTCGACTAAAATCCCCAAATCCCTGATGGTGTTCAGATCCTCCTGGATCTCGCCGATCCGCTCGGGCAGCATTTCATAATAAGCCTCTGGCGGTGCGCCGAGGAATTCAACGCCCCGACTTTTAAGTTCCCGAACCGTATGGGCGATGTCGCGGGTCTCCAATGCCACATGTTGGACTCCTTCGCCTTCATAAAACTCAAGGTATTCCTCTATCTGAGATTTCTTTTTTCCTTCGGCTGGTTCATTTATGGGGAATTTCACGTAGCCATTCCCATTGCTCATCACTTTACTCATGAGCGCTGAATATTCCGTGTTTATCTGCTTGTCATCAAAGGACAGAATGTTGACGAATCCCATCACGTCCTCATACCATTGAATGGTTTCGTTCATTCGGTTCCAGCCGACGTTTCCGACGCAGTGATCCACATGCAATAGTCCGGTTTCGCTAGGCTGATAATGACTTTCCCAAGCTTTGTATCCGGGCATAAACGATCCCTTGTAGTTTTTCCTCTCTACAAACAAATGAACAGTTTCACCATAGGTATAAATTCCTGCTGTTTTTAGTTGGCCCCATTCATCCTCACTGACTTTTGGCTCCTGAAAGGATTTTGCGCCCCTTTTTATGGTTTCCTCATAGGATTTAAACGCGTCATCGACCCAAAGGGCCAGTATTTTCACTCCGTCGCCATGTTTCTTCACATGATCCGAAATTGGATGGTCTGAACGCAGAGCGGACGTCAGGACCAGTCTTATTTTATTCTGAACCAATACATAGGACGCACGGTCTCTCACCCCGGTTTCCGGACCCGCATAGGCGAGGGGTTGAAAGCCAAAGGCCGTTTTATAGAAATGGGCAGCTTGTTTTGCATTTCCTACATAAAATTCAATAAAATCCGTCCCGTTGATGGGTAAAAAGTCCTTCGCGTGTGCGATTTTTTCGGCAAATGTTTGTGTCATAATGGTTAGAATTTACTGATCCATGATTGATAATATTCAGGGTCTTCTATATCCAGCGCATGCGTCGTGAGCATCAGTGGGCGAAAGGGATCGATCATGACCGCCAATTCTTGCGTTTCTTTCTGCCCAATGCTTTTCTCAACTGTCCCCGGATGAGGTCCGTGAGGGATGCCGCCGGGATGCAAAGTGATTTGTCCTTGTTCGATATGCGCCCGACTCATAAAGTCCCCCGCGACATAGTATAGTACCTCGTCCGAATCCACGTTGCTGTGGTTATAGGGCGCAGGAATCGACTCCGGATGATAATCGTACATCCGCGGCACAAAGCTACATAGGACAAAAGCATCAGTTTCAAACGTTTGATGCACCGGGGGTGGTTGATGAAGTCTTCCGGTGATGGGTTCAAAATCATGAATGGAAAATGCCCAGGGGTAGTGATAGCCGTCCCACCCCACAAAATCAAAGGGATGACTCCCATAAATATAGGGATATATCAGTTCTTGTTTCTTGATACACACTTCGTAATCCCCGAGCTGATCAAATGTCTCCAGATCCTGCGGCCTTTTGATGTCCCGTTCACAATAGGGAGCATGCTCCATCAATTGACCAAACTCATTCCTATAGCGTTTGGGCGTTTTGATAGGCGAAAAGGATTCAACGATCATTAGTCTGTTGTCAAGAGAATCGAACTCCAGCTGATAAATAACACCTCGCGGAATAACCAGGTAATCTCCGTAACCAAACTGAATTTTCCCGTACCCGCTTTTGAAAACTCCCGATCCCTTATGGACAAAGATTACCTCATCAGCCTGGCTGTTTTTGTAAAAATAATCCGTCATAGAATGCCGTGGTGCCGCAAGGGAAATGTGTAGGTCCTGATTGACCAGTACAGGTTTTCTGCTTTTCAAGTAATCGTCCTCGGGAGTTATTTGAAACCCCTTTAGACTGGTATGCCGCAAATGCTTCTCACGCGCTATTTGTGGTTTCACCGAATAGGGATCACCGATTTGTTTAACAAGCGTAGGCGGGTAGCAGTGATATACCAGCGAATAAACACTCGAAAATCCGTGCGTAGAAACCAGTTCCTCGGCGTAGAGTTCACCATCTGGCTTTCTAAAGACCGTGTGGCGCTTTTTAGGGATATTTCCCAGTTGATGGTAGATTGGCATAATATAATAATTTGAGACCCTGCATCATAATTTGGGGCTGAGTGACAGCCGGTTCTGTAGCAGAACTACACAAAGATATAAAAAATTCAGGGATTTATATGTATATTGACAGCGATGAAATTCGTGACATTTCAAAATGAAACCAAGCGCGCCGCTTTGGGACTGTGGCACGACGGACGGGTGTACGACCTGCAAGCTGTCGCGCATGGGTTGCCGGATACGATGATCTCCCTACTTGATGGGGGACCTGAATTGATGGAGCATGTCAAGGAGGTTGTGGAGAACGCGTTTACTCGTCCTGCTGTGATAAAGGCAGAAACCTCCTGGGAGTTGATGGCGCCCCTGCCTGAACCTCGTTCGTTCAGGGACGCTTATGCTTTTCGCCAGCATGTGGAGACTTCCCGCCTTAACCGGGGTTTGCCGATGATTCCTGAATTTGACGACTTTCCTGTTTTTTATTTCAGCAATCACCGATCGATACAAGGACCCGGAGACGTCCTTTGCATGCCGAGTCATTTTCAAGAACTTGATTTTGAGCTGGAGGTGGCGGTTCTTATCCATAAAAAAGGCAGAAATATTCCTGCGGAGAGGGCGGACGAATACATTGCAGGATATATGATCCTCAATGATTTTAGTGCAAGGAAATTACAGCGCGATGAGATGAAACTCAATCTTGGGCCGGCCAAAGGCAAGGATTTTGCCTCGGCCACGGGGCCTTGGCTGGTGACGCCGGATGAGCTGGAGCCTTTTCGAACGTCCGCACCTGCAGGCCATGTCGGAAATGCATTTCAGTTGGGTATGCAGTGCCGGGTCAACGGGCATCTCGTCTCGTCAGGGGATTTTTCAAGCATGCACTGGACGTTTGCGGAAATAATTGAGCGTGTCTCCTACGGTGTAGACCTTTTTCCCGGAGATATGATCGGCTCCGGAACGGTGGGAACAGGTTGTTTTTTAGAAATAAATGGGACCAGGTCCCGAGAAAATCCTGGAAACTATCAACCCCAATGGCTTCGGCCGGGAGATTATATTCAAATGGAAATCAGCGGCCTCGGCCAATTGGACAATCGCGTGGTTCTGGAAGAAAAAGGCCATCACTTATAAATTTCGCAACGATGCAGGATAGCAGTCATAAAACGATTCCCTTCGATCCGTCAGATCAACGAAAGTTTGATCGCCTGATCAAGTTTGCCATTGGTCCGCGACCAATTTGCCTGGCTAGTACCATTGATGCTGAGGGCTATGTGAATCTTAGTCCGTTCAGTTATTTCAATATTTTCTCGCATAATCCGCCTGTCTGCGTGTTTTCACCGGTTCGCCGTATGCGCGATGGTACGACCAAGCATACCTTGGAGAATTTGCGCCAAGTGCCTGAAGTTGTTATCAATATTGTGAATTACGCTATGGTGCAGCAGCAGTCCCTCGCCAGTACAGAATTTGATTTCAGGATAAACGAGTTTGAAAAGGCTGGTTTCGAACCGCTAGCCTCCGAAATCGTCCGGCCGCCGAGGGTTGCGGTTTCTCCCGTGCAACTGGAATGTAAGGTTACGCAGATCATTGACCTCGGTCAACAGCCCGGAAACGGCAGTCTTGTGCTCGCCGAGATACTCCGCATGCATATCAGGGAAGAACAGTTGGATGGAAAGGGTGAATTGTCTCAAGCTGGTCTCGACCTGGTGGCCAGGCTAGGAGAGGGCTGGTATTGCCGCGTGACAGAGGCCAATCTTTTCGAAGTGCCCAAACCCTTGGCGGAAATCGGCATTGGCGTAGATAATCTACCCACTGAAATTCGGAATTCACGTATCTTGACGGGCAATCATCTGGGGCTATTGGGTAATAGCAAGGCAGTGCCTTCAGATCAGGAGGTTGCGGAATTTGCCCAAAATTCTGAAATCGTTGCGCTCTTTGAAGAAGGGCATGACAGGGAGGCTTTGCGGACAATCCTCCACGAAAAAGCCGCGCGCAGCCTGGACAAGGGCGAAATTTCACAAGCCTGGCTGTATCTTCGGCTCAAATGCGAGGAATGTTAAGGTTTGTTAAAGGCAGGATGAAATTATGAAAATTGACATGTGACTAAACTTTTTTTAAGTATATTTGTCCAACTAATAGAATATTTTGATACTTTTACATTAAATATGAGAAAACACTTACTCAAAAACATATTGGTCTCAGCTACGATTGCGCTCCTGCTCCTAGGAGGTGCAGATAGCTTTGCTTTGCCAAGTGATGGGAGAGTTTCTCATGTCTTTGAAAATCAGGATCCTCCTGCGAAGTCCAGTACGGTGCGGTCTTTTTTTTCCAATTGGTTCTTACAGCCCTTCAGGCAAAATTCTCCTAGGGACAATCAAAAAATTCTTAGCAACGTAAAGGTTTTTCCCAATCCTACCGTTGAAACAATAAATTTGTCTTTTCGCCTGGAAAAACGTGCCGAGGTGACAATCAAAGTAATGGATGCCCTCGGCAACGAGTTGCTGGTTTTATTGCAGGAAAATTTGGAAGCTGGGGTGCAAAATCATTCCTTTGAAATCCAAAATCGCCTGGCGACAGGTGTGTATTTTATCCGCCTGACCTCAGACGCGGAGACCGTAATCAAACGAATTTCCGTACTTTAGGGTTCTATCCACTTTCCGTCTGACTGTATAATGCCTATGAGCTCGTCCAACGCATGCGCTGAGGCGACATTTCTTTTGACGACTTCTTTCCCTCGATAAAGGGTGATTTTGTCCGGACCTGCGCCGACGTATCCATAATCAGCATCTGCCATTTCGCCGGGGCCATTAACTATGCACCCCATAATCCCTATTTTTAGTCCTTTTAGATGGTTTGTTCGGCTGCGGATCATCTGCGTGGTTTCCTGAAGATCAAATAGCGTCCGGCCACAACTGGGGCACGAGATGTATTCGGTCTTGGAAATTCGGGATCTTGTGGCTTGCAAAATTGCAAAAGAGGCGGATGCGAGACGTTGGGGCGAAAGTGCTGGCGAATCGATCCAGACGCCGTTGCCCAAGCCATCGACAAGGAGGGCGCCCACGTCAGTTGCTGCGTAAATCTGCTGTTTGGACAGTGGCTCCTCTGGATCAGAAAGGTCGCCCTGGCGTCCCGAAAAGAGCTCCCTTGGATAGGATTTTTTCAAAATCACAGGAATGTCCAGGCCTAGTTCGGAAAGCATGCGAAATGCATACTTCTGCGCAGCAACTCCAACCGTATCGTCGGTCGCTAACACGAAAACAAGATTTGGGTCTGGCCTGAGCAGCGAAAAGGAGTCGCTATGCAGTTCCTGAAGTGAAATTTCGAGGAGATTTAGTGAACCGTCCCGATCCGTGTTTTCCAGATATTCGCCCAAATTGAAAAGGGGATGGCAGTTACTTTTGTCGGCAAGTGCCTTCCAGGTCGGGTAATCGTAAATTTGCTTTAGATTCCCCGGCATGGTAAATGACGGCAATTCCTTTCCTAAGTAGACAAAGTCGACGGATTGATCGCCCATATGGAACTTGTCGAGCAGCATGTCGTATCTGTAACCGACCTGGGTAAGTACCAAGGGATCCCGTAAATTTTCATCCCGAATGTCGACCACCACCCTGGGCACCATGGCTCCACCGACGAAGTTGTTCCGCTCGACAGTTGAATAGGAAATCTGGGTATCGTCACCGGCAAGCGAACTGCTGAGCAGGCTCCCTGAATCCAGATACCGCTGTTGGTAGCGCCTCACCATTGCCTGAGCGACCGGAACCTCGTATTCCGGTTCTTCAGTGAGGGAAACACGTATGGTATCTCCCAGACCTTCTTCCAAGAGCGTTCCGATACCCACTGAAGATTTGATGCGTCCGTCCTCACCGTCTCCCGCTTCGGTTACGCCGAGATGCAGCGGGTAATTCATATTCTCAGAAACCATTTTTCTGGCCAAAAGCCTATAGGCCTCGATCATCACCTTTGGGTTGCTGGATTTCATAGAGACCACCAATTGATGGAAGTTCCAGTCCTCGCAAATCCTCATAAATTCCATCGCGGACTCGACCATTCCTTCGGGAGTATCTCCATAACGACTCATAATCCTATCGGACAGAGACCCGTGATTGGTACCAATCCGCATTGCTGTGCCGTTCTCCTTGCAGATTTTTACCAGCGGGGAAAATTTCGTGTAGATTCGATCCAGTTCTTCCGCATAGGATTGGTCACTAAAATCCAGAAAGTCAAATTTCTTCTTATCGGCGTAGTTACCGGGATTGATACGAACCTTTTCTACAATACGGGCAGCAACTTCGGCTGCATTTGGCGTAAAATGAATGTCGGCAACCAAAGGCACGTGGTATCCCCGTGCGCGTAACTCCTTCTTTATTTCGCCCAGGTTTTGGGCTTCTTTGATGCTAGGTGCTGTAATTCGTACATATTCGCAGCCTGCGTCCACCATGCGAATCACCTGTTCAACCGAACCTTTGGTGTCCATAGTGTCCACGGTCGTCATACTCTGAATCCGTATGGGATGGGAACCGCCCATGGGTACGTCACCAATATTTACTTCCCGAGTTTTCCAGCGTGAATAAGCAAAATTAGTCTTTGCCATAGTAATTTTTTCCAATCTGAATCCTTTCACGTCCATTTTGCAGCCTCCACCGATTGGTATCTCTCAAAGAATACGCGCAGCCGCAATATTCCTGCATATAAAACTCCTCTTCTTTGCTGATTTCCAGCATGCGTGCCGATCCACCTTTTTTACGCCAGTTGTATTTCCAGTAACTGATTCCGGGGTAGTGTGAAGCCGCCCTATCGCCGCAATCATTGATTTGATCGAAGTTTTTCCACCTGGAAATCCCCAGGGAGCTGCTAATCACGGGAAACCCATTTTCATAGGCATATAAAGCTGTACGCTCAAAGCGCATGTCGAAGCACATGGTACATCGAATGCCCCTTTCAGGCTCAAACTCCATGCCTTTGGCGCGTTCGTACCAATTATCTACATCATAATCCGCATCCACAAAGGGTATATTATACTTTTCTGCAAAACGAATATTTTCGTCCTTGCGTAGTTCGTATTCTTTTTTAGGGTGAATGTTTGGATTATAAAAATAAATAGTGAAATCAATATCGGACGCAATCAATGCTTCCATCACCTCGCCTGAACACGGTGCACAGCAGGAGTGCAATAGCAACTTGTCCTGACCCTCAGGTAATTCTAGTTTATCCCTCTGAATTCGTTCACGTTGAAAAGTCGATTTTTCCATTATCATCTATTTGATGCGAAAATACGGAAATATTTCCGTTTAACTTCAGGTACTGGGGAATAATTCGTAATTTTGAACCATATTCAGCGAGGTATGCAGAAATTTGTTATCGGGTTTTTTCTTTTTGGTGTTTTTACCCTGATGGTTTCAGGATGTAAGCGAAATGACGACGAGCCTCTGATTCCGACTCGGCCAATATCTCGGCTTTATGTGTCTCTTTTAGAATTTCAAGAGGACGACACACAGGATCCCTATGAAAATCTTGCTGTGCTGGATCCTGCTGATAGTGACCAGGTTCGAGGTGTGTTCTATAATTCCCAGGTAAATGGGGGAGGCTCGGTTTTCTTTAGTCCCGAAGCAAGTAGAATATTTCAAGCCAGCATCAACAATCGGTCTATAGTCTTGCTATCTGTGTCAGATGTGGGGGTGCCGACCCGTTCAGGAAATATTCAGAACCAAGACCTCACAGGGATTCGGGGGCTGCATTATGACCACAGCAGCCGCAATTTACTAGTAGCCAATACTCAGTCTCCCAGCGGGATATATGTTTTCGACAATCCCATGAATAGAAATGGCGAGATTCCTCCTTTTCGCTACTATCCTATTGACGGCATCCGGCCCTGGGGTCTGGTGTTTTATCAGGATAGTCTCATGGTCGCCCGAACCGGCACCGAGGGTGGTATCAATCTATATACTGATGTAAGACAATCTATTGCAGACAGTACAGCGCTGAATCTTGTTTCGAGGCTGACAATTCCTGGGGTGCAGTCCGTTCGGGGGATTGCTTATTCTTCAAAACTGGACCTCCTGGTAGTGACCGATTTTAGTACCGGTCGAATTTTATTTTTTGAAAACGCACGCTCCCTTTTCCAACAACCAAACATAACTGCAAGTCCGGATCGTATACTTCAGGGGAGTCAAACTGCACTCGTAAGCCCTGTAGACGTCGCAATCGACGATAGGGACAACTCACATTTACTCTATGTAGCCGATCGAGGTCGCAAAGCAGTGCTGAGATTCGATCTTCAAAGCAGCGGGAATGTGGCCCCGCAGTTGGTCGCAGAATTTGACATCACACCCGAAAGCGTCTTTTTGGATGCGCGAGGGGTATTGACAACTCCCTGAGAGGGACCCTACGCATCCTCTAGTGCTAGCGTCAGTAGTTGTTGTATTTCTTCAATCTTCTCGGCATTTCCCAAATGGGTATAAGAAGAGTGTAAATTGCGAAGAACCCGCTGTATAGTCTCTATATTGGTACAAGGCATCACAAACTGATCTTCCATTTGCATATCCAGCTGCTTCAAAAAGGCGATCACGTCGTGCCGGCCAAAAATTTGACCCCTATTAAATGCATTGATATAAAAAAGTATATCATCCTTTGTCTGGACTTTGGCATGACTCTCTGTGTATGCGAGAATAAAGTGCTTGGGAAGGTTGACGCCGAAAATCGGGATATCCAATTTTTGGGCAATTATACTATATATACAGGCCAGCAAGATAGGATTCCCTTTTTTCGTCTCCAATACCTGGCTGATGTAGGAGTTTTGAGGATCATGATAATTGTTGGTATTTCCTGAAAAGTGATGGTCGTTGTAAATCACGTTATTCATCAACCTGACTTTTTCGACCGCCCCCATGTCGTAGATCATTTCCAACCAAACATCCCTTTTGATCTCTTCAATCTGATTGATGATTTTCTGCTCGTCCAGATCGGGGTACTGGTATTTGTTGATGATCAGGAGTCCTCGGAGCAAATCGGTGCCCCCTCCTAATTTCCACAGCGTCAGTTCCTGCTTCACGTTATTGAATTGTATTTTGTGAATAAGGTGCTCTATACGTGTCTGAGCCAAGGCGTCAAAGGATTGTTCCCAGGCCGACTCGAGGTGCGTGATCACCTCATAGCCCATGGTCATCAATTTTGCCTCTACATGATTGTATATTTCGCTGTCTGGATCGTCCAGAAGTTTTATCAGTGAATTCAATTCCTTATTGTCCATATCCTACTCCCTAAAATTCTTAAACTCAGGCAGTGAATTTCCGTCAACTGCCCAATACAAATATACAAAAATCTTTTAGCGGTATATTTTTTATTTTTTTTTTTGAATTAATGCAAGTTTGTATATCTTTGCAGTCCCAACGCAAACGGGTTAAAATTTAAAGTTTGGGGGTGCAAGAGATCATCGGATCTTCTATAGGTGTTTCTTGAAATGCATTTTTTCGCCTCCTTAGCTCAGCTGGTAGAGCAACTGACTTGTAATCAGTAGGTCGCTGGTTCGATCCCGGCAGGGGGCTCAAAAGTAGGGGGGATTCCAGAGCGGTCAAATGGGACGGACTGTAAATCCGTTGCTTCGGCTTCGAAGGTTCGAATCCTTCTCCCCCCACTTAATTTTATTTTAAATCAGGCTCTGGGCAACGGGTGTTATCCCCGAAAGGCTTGGGTGGGTGGATTTAAAGGTTAAGCGGAAGTAGCTCAATTGGTAGAGCGATAGCCTTCCAAGCTATAGGTTGCGGGTTCGAAGCCCGTCTTCCGCTCGAAAAAGATGTTCGCTCTAAAGTCTCTATCAGCAGAATCTGTTGATTTAGAGACTTTAGTTATGAACAAAAAGCCGATGTAGCTCAGTGGTAGAGCACTTCCTTGGTAAGGAAGAGGTCATGGGT
>CAYNZH010000041.1:0-15371 GCA_964401685.1 uncultured Sphingobacteriaceae bacterium | reverse complement strand
AATCCCCGCGTGATCAATACACCCTCGGTTTCGGCCGTCGCTAAGGATGGTATACAATTGATTGCACGTGCGCGGGTGACAGTTCGTGCCAATATCAACCAACTTGTCGGAGGTGCCGGCGAAGAGACCATTCTAGCAAGGGTAGGAGAGGGAATTGTTTCCACCATCGGTTCCTCCACCAACCATAAAGAAGTGCTCGAAAGCCCAGACCGAATTTCAAAAACTGTATTATCTAAGGGTTTGGATAGTGGAACTGCGTTTGAGATTCTTTCTATTGATATTTCGGATATGGATATCGGTGAAAACGTGGGTGCGAAGTTGCAAACCGATCAGGCAGAGGCTGATTTGAAAGTGGCCAACGCCAGGGCAGAGGAACGGCGAGCGATGGCTGTAGCATCTGAACAGGAGATGAGATCAAAAGCACAGGAGGCACGGGCAAAAGTAATTGAGGCAGAGTCTCAGGTTCCTTTAGCAATTGCTGAAGCGTTTAAAAGCGGAAATCTTGGGGTAATGGATTACTATAAGTTCCAAAACATTCAGGCAGATACGGACATGAGATCGTCCATTGCTAAGCCGGGTAATAATCCGTCGAACAAGAAATAACCTCAACGCATAATCAAAACGACAGGGAATTATAAGCTAATTCCCTGTCGTTTTTCTAACATTGATCGGCTCACTTTCTTGTCAATACTAATAAATCCAGGATAGTTGATCGCCGTATTTCCCAGCGCAATGGTAGGTTTTATTTTGAAAGTCAGGAGAATGTGATCCCTGGCGGCCGGTTTTCGCCCCTCAATAAATTCCAGAACCTTTTGGATTGTCTGTTTGTCGTTCAATACATTAAAGATATTGGCATTGATGTGAACAGGAATCGTCACTGTAGAGTTAGCAGGTACACGAATTGGAGAGTCCGAAACCCCTGCCAACAGATCCTTGCCTTCAACTTGAATCTGATATTCAAATGCATTGATCCCGGCCAGGCGCGAGGTCGGATTGGTAATGCGTATCTGGAGGTCAGCCCTGAGCGGAATTTCCTGAGTTAAGAATGAGAGCGCTATTCCTGGTATTTGGGCGATATCAATGTTTCGTTCATTCACAAGGGCGCTTATGTCTGTTCCGGCCAAAACAATATTATCTGCGGAGATTAACTCGTATCGGCACTTTTCGAGTGCACGCAGTTCGCGGGCCTGTCGGTCTACATCGCAGGAAACCCAGGACATTACGGCCAAGCAAGCTACCGTAGCCATTAATATATGCTTAAATCTATTCATCTCTGTTAAATTATAAGTGAGTTCGACCTAACACCGTGCCAAAAATCCGAGCAATTCCCGATAAAGCCGCGCGGTGGGCAGCCCGACTACATTTGTGTACGAGCCATGAATTTCTGCCACACCTATGAGACCCAGCCAATCTTGTATCCCGTAGGCTCCGGCCTTATCTGCCGAGTGACCCTGCTCGATATAAAGCGCAATCTCATTGTCGGAAAGAACATTAAAGGTAACTTTCGTTTCCTCTATGAAAAAAAGTTCCTCGAACTGGTATTTCAAGCCCACCCCGGTCAAAACCTGATGAGTAAGGCCCGAAAGCGTTTGTAACATATGGAACGCTTCGTCCTTTGAAGTTGGCTTGCCCATAATGACATCATCCAGGCAGACCATTGTATCAGCCACGATGACGATATTTTCCTGTGATTCAAGCTCAAAGGCTTCTGCTTTCCTGCGAATGACAAAGCCTATGGCCTCTTCTGGAGGTAGGGAAGAGGGAAAAGTTTCATCTACCTCCCTGTGGATAGTGTCGAATGAAAAGCCCATTCTCTGGAGCAATTCCCGACGACGCGGAGACTGCGAAGCCAGCAAAATCGGCGGCTGGATTTTCTGAGTGCTACCCATTGGCCGAATTTAAAAAAGATCCCCATTTGCCCTGTACTTTTAGGATGTGTTCGATCAACTCGCGCGCTGCTCCCTGTCCACCCTTCTTTGAACTAATCACTTTAGCGATTGATTTTATTTCCTCTGCCGCATCGGCTGGACAGGTCGGAAGTCCTACGGCCTCCAAGCATTCAGCATCAGGCAGATCATCGCCCATAAAAAGTAGATCCTCCAATTTCAAGTCCCGGGACAGCGCCCACTGCTTCATCAATGCCATTTTATCATGGGCTCCCAGAAAAACATCTTCAATACCTAAATAGGCCATTCGTTTGCGTACACCTTCGGATCGTCCTCCACTGATCACGGCAACTGGAAAATGATTTTCCACCAGATATCTCAATGCATAACCGTCCTTAATGTCGAAAGCTCTCCACTGTTCACCGAGCTCATTGACCAGAACGCGACCATCAGTAAGTACACCGTCTACGTCAAATACAAAACCTTTTACATTTTTATAGTGCTCAAATACAGACATCAGTTTTTTTTTCAAAAATAAGACTTTACACAATAGTTTGGGAAAAATACCGTTTTAAAATTGTAACGTCTCCCAATTAGTAATGGGATTTGTTAATAAGTGTTAAAAGTACACTAAGTTTGATTTTTATTATTATATTTGCAGTGTACTTCAAAAGAGGGGTATTTAAGAATTTAAAAGTTAATTTAGTCTTTTCATAATTTAGGTTTATAATTGGTTAGTGACAAACCCTGGTGCCCATCATCAGGGTTTTGTCTTTTGACATAATACTGATCATTAAGCTTGATATTCTTTCCTAAATACGTTAACTTTGGCCTATAGTTAGTAGTAAGATTTACTAATATATACTATTCGTTTAACATAAAAAACAGACACAATGAAAAAATTATTTATCATCCCTGCGTTGGCAAGTTTGTTCTTAGTCGGGGCTTGCGGAGGCAATCAGAGTTCTGATCAAGACAATACTGCGGACCAGGCGGCAACAGAAACGGCAGCAAGTCAAAACACTGTCACTCCAGATATTCCTGGGCTTGATGAGGTAGAATTGAACAACGATATAACGTTGGAAGGCAATGATTTGATGCAGTTTGACAAGAATTTACTCAAGGTAAAAGCTGGAGAAACCGTAAAAATTACGTTTGAAAACGTTGGCGAAATGCCTAAAGAGTCCATGGGACACAATGTGGTGGTTCTGACCCCGGGGACGGATGTTGCTACCTTTGGTGGCGAGGCGGTGAAAGCAGTAAACAACGATTATATTCCGTTGACGTTCCAGTCATCCATTATCGCTCATACCAAGCTTTTGGGTCCCGGTGAGACCGATGTTATCGAGTTTACGCTAGAACCAGGTGTCTACCCTTATGTGTGTAGCTTCCCAGGGCATTATGGAATTATGCAAGGTCAGATTGTCGCACAATAAGTAGCAAAGAATAGTTTCATGCAATACGACGTAATAGTAATTGGCAGTGGTCCAGGGGGATATGTAGCAGCGATCCGATGCGCACAGCTTGGAATGAAAGTCGCAATCGTAGAGAAGTATCCTACCTTTGGAGGGACTTGTTTGAATGTGGGCTGTATCCCCTCAAAATCCCTCTTAGATTCTTCTGAGCATTACCATAATGCTGTGAAAAATTTTGAAGGTCATGGTATAAAGGTGGGGACGGTTGAGGTGGATATGGGTCAAATGATAGACCGTAAAAATGATGTAGTTGCCCAGAATACTGCCGGCATTCAATACCTGTTCAAGAAGAACAAAATTGAGAGCTTACAGGGTGTGGGATCATTTATTAATAAGAATACGATAAAGGTCACTAAGGATGATGGTAGTTCTCAGGAGATTACTGCAAAGAATGTTATCATTGCATCGGGTTCAAAACCGACTTCACTTCCATTCTTAAAAATCGACAAGAAACGTATTATCACCTCGACCGAAGCGTTAAGCCTTAGGGAAATTCCAAAAACACTGACAGTTATCGGTGGGGGAGTTATCGGTTTAGAACTTGGATCCGTTTATGCACGATTGGGCACAAAGGTTACGGTCGTTGAATACGAAAAATCTATCATCGGTACGATGGACGCGGCACTAGGTAAAGAGCTCCAACGGGTATTGAAGAAAAATGTCGGTATGGAGTTTTTGCTTGGGCATAAGGTGACCGGTGCTACCGTGAAAGGCAAGACTGTGACGGTGCAGGCGGACGATGCCAAAGGCAATCCAGTGACGGTCACGAGTGACTACTGCATAGTTGCTGTCGGAAGAACTGCTTACACTGAAGGGCTAGGTCTGGAAAACATTGGAATCACCCTAGAAGAAAGAGGCAAGAAAATCCCGGTCAATTCGCACATGGAAACTCCCGTCGAAGGGGTATTTGCCATTGGCGACGTTATAAAAGGCCCGATGCTTGCTCACAAAGCGGAAGACGAGGGTGTTTATGTCGCAGAGTATATCGCAGGTCAGAAACCTCACATCGACTATGACTTGATTCCTGGTGTCGTGTACACCTGGCCTGAAGTGGCCAGCGTCGGTAAGACCGAGCAGCAACTTAAGGCCGAAGGAAAAGAGTTCAAAGTTGGTAATTTTTCATTCAAAGCCAGCGGGCGCGCGAAAGCCAGCGGCGACACGGATGGATTTGTAAAAGTTTTGGCAGATGCATCGTCGGACGAAGTTCTGGGTGTTCATATGATAGGGCCTAGAGCGGCTGACATGATTGCAGAAGCAGTGGTTGCTATGGAATTCCGTGCCTCCGCCGAAGACATCGCTCGAATCTGTCATGCGCACCCGACCTATACGGAAGCGTTGAAAGAAGCGGCCTTGGCTGCGACTGACAATCGCGCTATTCATATGTAAGAATCGAGTTTTATAATAGCAAACAACAAAGAGGCCGCTTTTTTAGCGGCCTCTTTGCTTACTCAAAACTTATACGTTGTAAAATTTGCTTTTAAACTGCGAAGCTTTCGCCGCAAGCACAGGTGCGCGAAGCATTTGGATTGTGAAACTCGAACCCCTTTCCACTGATCCCGTCTGAATAATCCAATTCTGTGCCAGCGAGGTACAAGTAAGATTTTATGTCCAGACAGATACGAATCCCGTCTGCTTCAAAAATCTGGTCACCCTTTTGCTCAACATTGTCAAAACTAAGCTTATAACTCAAACCCGAACAGCCTCCGCTTTCGACCGCGACGCGAATGAAATAATTGGAATCATAATTTTCCTGCGTCATGATTTCCAGAACCCGTTGCTTTGCTTTTTCTGTGATTGTTACCATAATAATCCCTGTCTCTTATACAAAAATACGAAAATTCCATCATTTTATCAAGCCCTTGTTATAAAGGTGCCAGATCGGAGATTCGGATCTCAATTTATTGATTGTTTCAATGATCAGGTCGGACGCATCTAAAATTTCCTTTTCCGTGTTGAATCTTCCCATGCTGATTCGGATCGAGGCAAAAGCGTCTTCGGGCGATAGCCCCATCGCCAGAAGCACGTGGGATGGATCACGAGTTCCGCTTACGCAGGCCGAGCCGGAGGCTAAAGCCAACTCGGGCAAATTGACCATAATTTCACTTGCACGCAAATGTTTAAAGGCTATATTCGAACTGTTTGGTAATCGAGGTACATTCTGCCCTTGTATTTTGATTTCGGGAAGTGAGTTTAGCCTGGATTCCATCAACAATCTCAAGTTTTCCAACTTCTGGCTTTCGGTCTTCATCTCTGACGCGGCGATTTCGGCTGCGGTACCAAGTCCCACTATCCCCGGAACATTGAGTGTTCCAGCCCTTAAGCTTTGTTCCTGCTTACCTCCATGTAGAAGTGGATCTATTTGCACCCTTTTATTCTTCTTGCGGACGTAAAGCGCGCCCACACCCTTTGGCCCATATAGTTTATGGGCACTCAGGCAAAGGATATCAATGGGTGCGCGGTTCAAATCAAGTGGCAATTTCCCTATGCTTTGGGTGGCGTCACAAAAGAATAAGGTTTCCTTTTGCTGGCAGATTTCAGCGATCTTTTCGAGAGGAAGTAAAATTCCGGTCTCGTTGTTCGCGGACATGAGTGCGACCATAACCGTATCTACACGAATAGAAGCGGCTAATTCGTCCAGTGAAATCTGGCCGGAGGCATTTACAGATAGATAGGTTACTTCCGCGCCGCACTGTTCCAAGTAATTGAAGGTGTCTAAAACGGCTTTATGTTCAGTTCGGGACGTCACAAAGTGCTTGCCTTTGCTTTGGTAGCGATGAAAAATACCCTTCAAAACCATGTTTATCGCTTCTGTGGCGCCCGAAGTGAAAGTAATTTCTTCAGACCTTGCCCCAATCAAATCAGCTACTTGAGTTCTTGCCTTTTCGACTGCTTCGGCTGCTATTCGCCCAGGCCGGTGCGTGACGCTAGAAGCATTGGCATAGAAATCGCGGAAATAGGGCATCATTTCGGCGAGCACGCGTGGATCTAGCGGGGTAGTTGCGTTATGGTCGAGATAGATATAATTCATTTGCCTAAATTAATACCAATAAAAAAAGGCTGATCTACGGAAAGAAGACCAGCCCTTGGTTTTTTATGTGTGTATGGTGCACTTACAGATAAACCGAAGTCTCTGAATGCTTATACTTCTAACAGTAATCTGGCAGGATCTTCCAATAGTTGTTTGACTCTGACCAAAAAGCTAACGGACTCGCGACCATCGATGACTCTGTGGTCATAGGAAAGCGCGACATACATCATCGGCCTGATGACCACCTCACCATTTTCCGCAACGGGCCGCTCAACGATATTATGCATACCTAGAATCGCTGATTGGGGTGCGTTAATGATTGGTGTCGCCATAAGTGAACCGAAAACACCACCGTTGGTGATGGTAAACGTTCCGCCGGTCATTTCTTCAAGTGTCAGCTTGTTTTCTCTAGCTTTAGTTGCAAGCTGTACGATTTCCTTTTCGATTTCATGGAAAGTTAGCGAATCCGCATTCCTAATCACAGGCACAACCAGTCCCCGAGGTGCAGAAACTGCAATAGAAACATCGACGAAATCGCTGTAAACAATCTGATCGTCCTCTATACGTGAGTTCACATCCGGCCATTCCTTCAGCGCAGTGGTCACTGCCTTAGTAAAGAAGGACATAAAGCCCAGACCCACCCCATGCTTCTCCTTGAACTGGTCTTTGTATTTTGATCTGAGATCCATGATTGGTTTCATATTGACCTCATTAAAGGTGGTCAACATTGCGGTCTCGTTCTTGACGGTCACCAAGCGACGAGCAATGGTTTTTCTCAGCGACGTCATCTTGACTTTACGCTCGTTACGCTCACCTGCTACCGGGGTCGGAGCTGATGAAGCTGCTGGTGCGGACGAGGCAGACGGAGTACTTTGGCCTTTAGCCGGTGCAGAAGGTGCTTTTGCATTTTCTGCGTCCTCTTTAGTAATGCGGCCGTCTTTACCCGTGCCTTTCACCGAGGATGGGTCTATTCCCTTTTCTCTTAGAATCTTTGCCGCTGCAGGCGATGCAGTTCCAGAGGCATAATGCCCGTCTTCATCATCTTCTTGCCTCTGCGGGGAACTTTCCGCGGCTGATGCAACCGCCGATCCTTCCTTAGTTTCCGATGGCGTGGAAGAAGCAGCGGGTGCATCACCTTCTTCTATCTTGGCCAAAACGGCTCCAATTTCAAGCGTATCACCTTCTTGGGCAATGATTCGCAATATGCCCGCCTTTTCTGCCGGGAGTTCAAACGTAGCCTTATCAGATTCAAGTTCTGCAATAGTTTCGTCCATCTCTACATAATCACCATCCTGCTTTAACCATTGGGCCAAGGTCACTTCGTTGATAGATTCACCAACCGTGGGGACTTTAATTTCTATGCTCATGCTCGCTTTGTTTTCTGTATATCTTTTTATAGTGTCAAATTCGAAAATTACTAGGCATTTTTCTTGCCTTCAAAAGCTCTGTTTACAACATTCTTTTGCTGAACCAAGTGTTGTGCAAGATAACCTGTCGCCGTGCTGCTGCTTTCCTTCCTTGAAACGATCTCCAATTCAATAGATCTGTTTCTCAATTTTCTGCAAATATATGGCCAGGCACCCATATTTTCGGGCTCTTCCTGAACCCAGAAAAATTGGGTCGCATTTTTATATTTATTTTTGATCGCCCGAAGCTTGTCCATAGGCGTAGGGTAGAGCTGTTCTACGCGCACTATTGCAATATCTTTACGTTCGTCATTCAACTGTTTCTCAAGCAAATCGAAATAAATCTTTCCTGTACAGAACAACACACGTTTTACCTCGTTTGTTTTGACGTAGCTGTCGTCAATGACTTCCTGAAAACCACCGTTGGTAAATTCCTCCAGGTCGCTGACGACTTTGGGATGCCTTAATAAGCTTTTCGGGCTGAAGACGACAAGGGGTTTACGATAGTCTCTTTTTAACTGCCGGCGCAACACATGGAAGAAGTTTCCGGGTGTTGTACAATTCACAATCTGCATGTTGTTCTCAGCACATAGCTCCAAGAACCGCTCAATCCTTGCGGATGAATGTTCTGGGCCCTGTCCTTCCAAACCATGAGGCAATAGCATGACCAGGCCATTGGACCTACGCCATTTTGTTTCGGCACTGGCGATATATTGATCGACAATAATCTGCGCACCATTGTAGAAGTCACCGAATTGCGCTTCCCATATAGTCAGAGAATGCGGATTGGCAAGGGCATAGCCATATTCAAATCCCAGAACTCCGTACTCTGAAAGGTGGGAATTGTAAATATTGAATTTCTCACCTCCTTTTATCTCTCGTAGCGGAACGTATTCTTCTTCGTCGGAATTTTCCAGCTTTAAGACCGCATGCCTATGGGAAAATGTGCCTCTTTCCACGTCCTGGCCGGCAATTCTAACACGAAAACCTTCGTTTAAAAGTGTTGCATAAGCCATCAATTCGCCCATCGCCCAGTCGAATTTTTTCGTTTCGGACATCTTTAGGCGTTGCGCAAACAAGCGCTGAATCTTGTTGAAAAATGCCTTGTCCTTCGGTAATTCACTGATTTGACGTGCCAGAGACAGGAAGGTTTTCTCAGAAACCTTGGTATTCACCGGTGCAAAAATATCCTCATACTTGGCCTTTCTCAGGCCTTTCCAGGCGCCGGAGTACATCGGGTTATCCAGTTTGATGGGATGATGGTCCCCTGTTTTTGCTTCTTCAAGGCGGACTTGCAGGAGATCTCTGAAATCTTTTTCCATCTCCTTGGCAAGGTTAGCGTCCACATTGCCCTGTTCAAGCAATTTTTTATTGTAAATCTCCCGAGTATTCGGATGTTTTTCTATGATTTTGTACAATTTTGGCTGAGTGAATTTGGGTTCGTCTGCCTCATTGTGTCCATAACGCCTGAAACAAAGGAGATCTATGTACACATCTGTGTGGTACTTTTGCCTGTATTCTACAGCGAGATTAATTGCATAAATCAAGGCTTCCACATCGTCTCCATTGACGTGAAATACAGGAGACAAGGTGACCTTTGCTACATCAGTACAATAAGTAGAGGAACGGCCGTCCTTGAAGTTGGTGGTAAATCCCACCTGGTTATTGACCACAATATGAATGGTTCCTCCGGTACGGAAGCCCTCGAGCTTAGACATTTGTATGACTTCATACATGATTCCCTGACCCGCCACCGCGGCGTCACCGTGAATCAATATCGGTGCAATCTTTCCAGCATCCCCGTTATATTTCATGTCGATCTTCGAACGCACGATCCCTTCTACGACCGGATTTACCGTTTCCAGATGCGAAGGGTTGGGGACCAGGCTCAGATGAACATCTTTGTCATCTGCAGTTTTAATGTCTGTCGAATAGCCGATGTGGTATTTTACATCGCCTCCAAAATCCTGCTCCGGATCTTCCTCAAATAATTTACCTTCAAATTCGGAAAAAATACTCTCATAGGACTTGCCCAGAATATTTGTCAGGACGTTTAGACGTCCTCTGTGTGCCATACCTATAACAAACTCCTGTATGCCGAGTTCCGCACCTTTTTCAATCACGGAGTCCAGGGCAGGAATCATGCTTTCTGCACCTTCAAGGGAAAAGCGTTTTTGTCCAAGGAATTTTGTCCCTAGAAAACTTTCAAAAACTACCGCCTGATTCAGTTTTTTAAGAATACGCTTTTTTCTATCGGTAGAAAAATCCGGAGTATTCCTTTCTGATTCCATGCGCTCCTGCAACCATTTGATTTTCTCTGGATTCCGAATATATTTAAATTCTGCACCTATCGAGCGGCAGTAGGTGTCTTCGATCAGTTGGCGGATGTCCCGCAAGGTCGCAGGGCCCAATCCCACTTCAATACCTGCATTAAAAACGGTATCCATATCTGCTTCTTCCAGACCGAAGGTTTCCAGTTCTTTACCTGGATAATATTTTCTTCGCTCTCTCACCGGGTTGGTCGCGGTGAAAAGGTGCCCTCTGTCCCTGTACCCATTGATCATGTTGAGTACATTGATTTCTTTCAGCACATGTTCTGGCGTACTTGTTCCGCTACCGGAAGCGACAGTATCGCCATTTTGCCCGAAATCAAAGCCCTCGAAAAATTTCTGCCAACCGAATTCAACCGATTCAGGGTCAGATAAATATTCCTGATATAATGCGTCTATGTAAGAGGCATCGGCATTGCTTAAATATGAAAGTTTGTTCATTTAAAATACTGTGTAAAAAAGTAACGTGTCAAAGTTAGAAATTAAAATGAAGTTTACTAAACTTGTGTCATCAATTTTTGCAAATCTAAGGGCTTATTTTCCTTAGTGCTTGATCCTACGCCTGCGACATGAGCCCAGTTGCCATAGTTGCTGGAAGGTCCATAATCGACAAGATTTTCCTCAAACCAGGCTGCGCCCTTGAGCCAGTTCCCCTGCGCTGAGATCAGATATGCGGATACCAGCAAGCGCATCCGCTTTGGGAGGTAGCCATCTACGCGCAATGTCTTCATACTCTGATCTATCAGAGGTTCACCGGTTTCGCCATTTTTCCATTTTTCAAAAATCTCCTCCTCATTTGGTGCTGTTTGGGGTGCTTGTTCACTAAATCCGTCATATTGGAAAAACAGATTACCGTGTTTTTTGAACATAAAACGGAAGTAATCGCGCCACATCAAATTCAAAATCAGACGCTCTGTCCATTTTTTGTTCTGATGCTGTTGATGAGCATCTAAAATGGCATGATAAAAGGTGTTGGGTGAAAGTGCGCCGCTGGCAATATAGGGAGAGAGCTGGCTATCAATAAAGGCATTTGAAGGAACGCGCAGATAGTCGACCATTAGTTTCAAAGCTTTGTTTTCGCCACCTGAAAGGGTGAGGGTCACGATTTTGTCTATTTCTTCGTCCGAAAATCCGAGCACTCTCAACTCCGGCAGGTCAGTGTCTTCCAGGTTTTCATGAAATTTGAATGCTTCAGGCGCCGGCAATTGCGCTCTGACCTGAGCTTCCCGCTCTGTTTTTTTCTTGAAAACAGAAAAGGAGTCGGGAATATCTTTAATCGGGAAAGGAAGATCCTCCTTGTGGTAGAGGGTGTGTCCGATGAAGTGTCTCAAATTGATTCCGAGTTTCCACAAAGCGCTCTCTACCCTGGCTGAAACTTCGGTTTCTTCAAAAGCCACCTCCCGATGGTGAAAAACCTCGTCCACTTGATATTTGCGGCAAAGCTCAGGGAGCACGATTTCGGGCTCGCCAAAAAACGTCAGCAAGTCACCACCTTTGTTTTTAAACGTCTGTTTTAGCTCCTCCAAATTGCGCCGCACAAATTCAGCCCTTAATGCACCTGTTTTTCGAGTTCCAAAGCTAGTAAATGCATAGTGTCTTGGATCGAAACAGTAAACCGGAACAATTCTATTGCCATGTTCCAAGGCACTGGTCAGGATTTCATTGTCGTGGGTGCGCAAATCATTCCGGAACCAAACCAATATAGTTCTACTGCTCATTTTATATAAAAATAGATGATACCAAAGATACAAAAAAATGGGTATATTTGGATATTACAGGCACATTGAGGGTCTTTCCAGAGGAATTATTACAATATAAATACAATTTGATGAAGAACGGCAAAAGGATTTTGGTGAGTGGAGCGACAGGCGCAGTAGGCGAAAAATTGATCGACCAACTTCTGCGATCTGGATATGAAATAAATGCATTGACAAGATCACCTTCTCTTTCCCACGGAGCCAGCGAAAAACCTGGTCTACGATGGTTTTACTGGAATATTGATACCGCATATATCGATCCCCAAAGTGTAATCGGAATCCATAGCATCGTACATTTGTCAGGGGAAAACATCGGTGCGAAACCCTGGACAAAAAAGCGAAAAAAGGCCATTTATAACAGTAGGGTAACCGCCATGGAACTCATTTGGGATTTGATTCGCAAAAATCCATCTGATCATGATTTACAAGCCGTGATTTCAGCGTCTGCTTCCGGCTATTATTCGCCCAATCAGACGGGGGTCATGACCGAAGAAGCGGAACAGGGTACGGGTTTTTTAGGGAACATATGTGCGGCCTGGGAAGACGTCGTCCAGGATGAAGCGGAAAAAATGGGGATACGCCCGGTGTCGCTGAGGTGCGGAGTTATTCTCACAAAGCACACGGGCCTGTTGCATCTGATGGGACAGCTTTTTAAATACAGAATCGCTGCTAAACTGGGCTCGGGCCGGCAGTTCATGCCGTGGGTTCATTTGGACGATGTTGTCAATGCCTACCATTATTCTATCGAAAACGAAGATATCAATGGAGTGTATAATGTAGCTGCTGAACAGCAGATTACACAATCTGATTTCATGAATGCTTTAAGTAGGCATTTGGATAGAAAAATATGGGTGCCCAACATACCCGCTTTCCTGATTCGGTTGGCGCTCGGCGAACAAAGTGCCTTGGTGCTGGATAGCATGCGACTCTCGTCCAAAAAATTGAGAGCTGCCGGATTCCGATTTAAATTTGATAAAATAGATCAGGCTTTATGAATATTTCTTTGTGAATGCGTACCTTTGACCCATGCCAGACAAAATTATAATTTTGGATTTTGGTTCTCAATATACGCAGTTGATTGCACGACGCGTCCGAGAACTACATGTTTATTGTGAAATTTTTCCATTCAACCAAGTGCCGGATATCGACCAAGATATCAAAGGCATTATATTGTCTGGCAGTCCGTTTTCAGTGCTGAAAGATGATTCTCCGAGACTGGATTTGCAAAATCTTTTTGAAAAAGTTCCTGTTTTGGGCGTTTGTTACGGTGCACAACTTATTGCTCATGAGGCTGGTGGCACTATTTTGCCCGCGCAGATCCGGGAATTTGGCCGTGCGAACATCAGGTCTATTGATGCGGGAAGCCGACTTTTTACTGACATACCTAAAGATTCCCAGGTGTGGATGTCGCACGGTGATACAATCGAAGAAATTCCTGATGATTTTCAAGTGATTGCGAGCACGGATGCTGTCAGGGTTGCTGCATATCAAGTCAAAGGCAGAGAGATCTATGGGTTGCAGTTCCATCCAGAGGTCACGCACAGTACCGACGGCAAGCAGCTCCTTCACAATTTCGTTGTCGGAATCTGTCAATGCAAGCAGGATTGGACGCCGGATTCCTTTGTTGAAAATTCGATCCGAAGCCTGAAGGAGTCCTTAGGTTCGGACCACGTGATCATGGCCCTTTCTGGTGGCGTCGATTCGACCGTTGCCGCCATCTTGCTTCATAGGGCCATAGGTGAAAATCTACACTGTATTTTCGTTGATCATGGATTGCTGAGAAAGGGCGAATTTGAGCAAGTTCTTAAATCCTATGAACACATGGGATTGAATATCAAAGGAGTCAATGCCAAATCCCTTTTTTATGAGCGACTTGCGGGAGTAGTTGAACCCGAGCAAAAACGTAAAATCATAGGGGGAGCGTTTATAGATGTTTTCGACCAGGCTGCAAAGGCTGTGCAAGACGAGCTTTCCGACGGCATAGAGGTAAAGTGGTTGGGTCAGGGAACCATCTACCCGGATGTGATCGAATCCGTCTCGGTCAAAGGACCCTCAGCGACCATCAAATCACACCACAATGTGGGCGGCCTTCCGGATTTTATGAAACTCAAGGTGGTAGAGCCCCTAAAGGCACTATTTAAGGATGAAGTACGCAAGGTTGGCGCTGCTTTGGAGATAGATCCACGTATTTTGGGTAGGCACCCTTTCCCGGGCCCGGGGCTCGGCATACGCATTCTGGGTGATATTACGGCGGAAAAAGTACGCATTCTGCAAGAAGCCGATGATATTTATATTAGAAATCTGAGAGAATCAGGTTGGTATGACAAAGTCTGGCAAGCTGGCACGATATTTCTGCCAATTCAGTCTGTGGGAGTCATGGGAGATGAGCGAACTTACGAAAATGTCGTCAGTCTCAGGGCAGTTGGCTCTATAGATGGGATGACGGCTGACTGGATTCATCTTCCTTACGAGCTTTTGGGGAAAATCTCCAATGAAATTATTAATCATGTCAAAGGAATAAACAGGGTTGTCTATGATATCAGTTCCAAACCGCCTGCTACGATCGAATGGGAATAGCATTTCTACGGTACTTATTTTTCTAGGAGCGAGCCTGCTTCTTTCGGGTTGCAAGCCGCGGAAAATCGTGCTCGAACCTAGTACTCCTGCCAAAGAAATGCCGGTCGAAATAGAGGAGGAGATTCCCCTGAAAACAGATGTAATTACCCGGGAATTTGAATCGATCGCCCTGTTGCTCCCGTTCCAGCTACACCAGGTGCGCCCAAATAACGTTACAGCTGCTGACTTGAAGAGATCCGAGCTCGCACTTGACTTCTATCAAGGATTTGAACTGGCGATGAATGAACTGGCGGCCCAAGGTAATCACTTCGATCTACACGTCTTGGACAGCCGCGATGACGAGAGTCACGCCAGTCTTCTGGCCAAAAACCCAGAGGTTCAAAACGCCACTTTGATCGTGGGACCTGTATTTCCGCGGGAAATTTCTGCATTCGGCATGAGGGCTGGCAAGGAAGGATCTAAAGTCCTCCAGATTTCACCGTTGGCCGCGAGCAGGCCGTCTGAGTTTAATCTAAGCAACCTCGTCACCATAACCGCTCCGATCACGACTCACATCGAAGCCATGGCGGAAAGAGTTTTGCACGAATACAAAAACGGCGATGTCATCATCTTGTATGGAACCAATGACGCTTCCAGTAAGCAATTTTTGCCGCTTTTGAAGCAGCAACTTTTGCTTTCAAACCGTAATGCCAACGTCCGTGAAGTGAGTACTGAAGAGGAGCTGCATGCAAATGCACATATTTCGGGTAAAAATATTGTCATCTGCGGATCGGATAATACTTACCAACTAACCGCAATCGTCAAGCAGTTGGCTCATCTCAAGCAAGAATTGGAACATCAAGTGAAGCTTTTCGGACATCCGGTTTGGACGCGCTTGAAATTGCCGGATCCCGTTGCATTGGAAGAGTTAGG
>CAYNZH010000040.1:9744-15602 GCA_964401685.1 uncultured Sphingobacteriaceae bacterium | reverse complement strand
GTGGCTCAGCACGAAATTACAGCTAACAGCACCTGGATCGGGAACCTCCAATTTTTGGGCAACAGTTCGCACGAAACCATGGCCCTGGAGGTATCTACCCTCCCAGCGATCAATCTCACTCAGAGACTCAACTATTTGATACGTTATCCCCACGGATGCTTGGAACAAATCGTTTCAGGAGTATTTCCTCAATTGTTTCTGGATGGATTGACCATACTCAGCGAAACGGACAAGGCCAGGATCAGCCGCAACGTACAGACCGGCATAGATAGGATCAAAGGGTTCATCGTACCTTCGGGCGGATTGGGTTACTGGCCGGGAGCCCGAGATGCCGACGAATGGACGACCACCTATGCAGGGCATTTTCTAATCGAGGCCCAAGCAAAGGGCTACCGAATCCCCGAAGGAATCATGCCGCTCTGGTTACGATTTCAACAGGAAAAAGCCCAGCAGTGGACTCCGTCCCAGTACAACTGGCGGGGCGGCGACCTCCTGCAGGCCTACCGTCTGTATGTGCTCGCCCTCAACAAATCCGCTGAGCTAGGAGCGATGAACCGGCTCAAGGAATTTCCGCAACTTTCGGACGAAGCCGCTTGGAGGCTCGCGGCAGCCTACCAAATGATCGGCCAGCAGGTAGTCGCCAATCAACTGATCCGCGGAAGATCGACGCAAACACCTGGCTACAACCACGCAGGCCGGACTTTCGGCTCTTCGCTCAGGGATCAAGCGATGATATTGGAAACACTCACCCTTTTGGGTCACGAGCAAGAAAGCGAATCCATGCTCCGCGCTGTTGCCTCCGCCCTGGGTCGCCAGCAATGGTACAGCACGCAAACGACAGCATACGCATTGCTGGCCATAGCTAAATATAGAGGCGACCAAGGTACACCCACCACATTCTCTTACAGCGTCGATGGAAAAGCAACAAAAATCAACATGCAAAGCTACTTGCACCGTATCGAACTTGATCCGCGCGAAAAGGGCTATGCATTAAGTCTGGAAAATTCAGGGTCGAATCGGCTCTTCCTGCGAATCGTGAGAGAAGGGCAACTGCCCGCAGGAGAAAATCTCCCCGCTACCCAATCACCGTATTTACAAATGACTGTGAATTACTTCGACAACCAGGGGCAGTCCCTGGATCCTGGGGACCTCCTTCAGGGGACAGACTTTATTGCTGAAATCGTGGTCAAAAACACAGGAAATATCGGCACCCTACAGAACCTAGCGCTGACGCAGATCATGGCTCCGGGATGGGAGATCATCAATACGAGGATGGCAGCCACAGACGCATCCAGCCCGAATAACCCAGCCATAGATTATCAGGATATTCGCGACGACCGGGTCCTCACCTATTTCAGCCTGCGGGAACAGGAAACTAAGAGATTTCGCATTCAGCTCAATGCGGCCTATGCCGGTCGGTACTTTTTACCGGCAGTTGCGGTTGAGGCGATGTACGACAACAGGGTGCAAGCCCGAAACAGCGGCCGTTGGGTAGTAATCAACAGGCTGCAACCTTAGTCGGGCTGCGCGCCGATCAGTGACTTGCAGATATTTTTGATCAGGGCTGGCCCTTCGTAGATAAAACCTGTATACACTTGGACCAAAGAGGCTCCGGCGCGGAGTTTCTCCAGCGCATCATCACCGCTATGAATGCCGCCTACCCCAATGATGGGAAATGCGCGACCAGAACGTTCTGCGAGATACCTAATGACTTCCGTCGAGCGTTTACCCACCGGTTTTCCGCTCACCCCACCTGTTTCCGCCACCAGTCTGTGGCTGCTATTCAAGCCCTCTCGCGAGATCGTAGTATTGGTCGCAATCACTCCGGCAATTTTAGACTCCAGCACAATGTCCACAATATCGTCCAATTGGCTATTCGTCAAATCCGGTGCAATCTTGAGTAAAATCGGTTTTTTCACAGCTTGTTTTTCATTCCGCTGTTGCAGTGCATTCAAAATTTCCAGTAACGGCCCTTTTTCCTGCAAGTCTCTCAGCCCCGGCGTGTTAGGCGAGCTTACATTCACTACGAAGTAATCAACAACATCAAAAAGCGCATTAAAGCAATAAATATAATCCTCGACGGCACGATCATTGGGTGTATCCTTGTTTTTCCCAATATTACCCCCTATTAAAATCCCCTTCCTGTCTTTCAGATGGCTCAGTTCCGCGGCTGCGACATCCACTCCTTTATTATTAAAACCCATGCGATTTATCAGCGCCTGGTCCTCAAGCAACCTGAACATTCGCGGCTTGGGATTTCCAGCCTGAGGCCTCGGCGTCAGCGTACCGATTTCTATAAAGCCAAAGCCAAAAGAAGAAAGTTCACGGACAAACTCAGCATTTTTATCAAAACCAGCGGCTAACCCGACTGGGTTTTTAAATTTCAACCCAAACACTTCCCGCTCAAGCGACGGATGATTAAGAGAATAAAAAGTTCTTAAAAGAGCAGGTGCACCCCAGATTTTGTGAAAAGTGCGCAACCCGGAAGTGACCGAATGGTGTGCAGACTCAGGATCCAAAGAAAAAAACAAGGGTTTTACCAGTTTATACATGAAGTTGAAATTTATAAATCAAATTGGTGAATACTGCAGGCAAACTTTTCCAAGTTCAAAGGGAAATCTTGCTTAAATAAGGCAAAAATACTCGGGCCGCTTCCGCTCATCGAAACATAGAGGGCCCCGTCATCGTAGAGCCGTCTCTTCAAACCTGCCAATTCTGGGTACTTAGCAAATATAGGTCCCTCAAAATCATTGGAGATACAGTTCTTCCACAGTCCAGGATCCTGAAGCACAGCATGTGCCAAGCCCTTGCTTCCGGGATCGGGCTTAACGGACGCATAGGCATCTGCCGTTGACACGTGTATATCGGGTGTCAGTAATACCATTTTGTAAGAGGATAAATCCATAGCTATCGGAGAAAGCTCATCGCCCTTTCCTCTGCCAAAGCAGGGAATATTCTGAACGAAAAATGCACAATCCGCACCCAAGCCGCGTGCATATTGAGTCAGCACCGAATCGGAAATTTTCAGGTCAAAGAAGGAGTTTGCCATTTTCAACACCTGGACAGCGTCGGATGAGCCACCACCCAGACCCGCTCCAATAGGAATATTCTTCAATAAATGAATCTCCACCGCAGGTAAATCAAAATCCTGCCGCAACAGTTCGTAGGCACGAATGCATAGATTAGATTGCGACTCTCCCGGAATCTCCTTTCCATAAGAAAAAAAGCGCACGTCCGAACCCTCGCAGGCGACCATTTCCACCACGTCAAATAAGGGAATTGGATAGAACACCGTTTCCAGATTATGGTATCCATCAGGTCTTTTATTCAAGACGTGAAGACCCAGATTTATTTTGGCATTGGCAAAAGCAATCATTCCCCAAAACTACAAAAATTATACGCGAAAGATGAGGTGCTGGCTGGCCGTAAATAAATCCCGCCAGACCCTATTAATGGCCGAATCGTTTTGCGCCCCCTTCATCCCCGACCTGATAAATCCCTTTGCAACCATCAGTTGACCCTGATGCACCATTGCGCGGGTTCTCAAATGCATCTGCTGTATTAGGTCGGGCGAGAGATGACCAAAAGTCTGAAGGCTTTCCCACGTACGGCTCACCATTTCGTAAAAATCCCCTTTCAACTGCGCTAATTGCACGCGCTGCGACCCGACCCCGTCAATGGGAAAATCCAGAAAACGCCTCATCATACCCAAATGATTGACCCCCAAGGTAACTTCAGCAAACAAGTCGAAAGGATACCTGTAGATAGGATCATTGATCAACGGGTGCAGTGCGTCTATATCAAAACAGCGATGTGTAGAGACCACATATTGGTTCAACGCAAAGGAATGACTGCCGGTCGCACGTAGGCCCATTGTATTCCAGTCATCGATTAGCTCAACTTCGTCTCGGTAAAAATAAAAAGACCGGACCTGTGCCTGCCCCTTTTCATCGAGCAGCGGCTGCCCATTTTGAGTGATTACACAATTTGCGGTGAAAACCGTATTGTGGGGTGCACCGGTCGCATAGCGCCAGGTACCGTTGACCCGATAGCCCTCTCCGGGCAGATTTTCGGCGGTCCCGCTCGGCAGACCACTGCCACCGAGACAGCAGTCACGCCTGAGGAAAACTGTCTCGAGCATGCCCGGATCCATAAAGCCAGAAAACCATCCGGCACCGGCACACAGGGTAACCGTCCACCCCAAACTCCCATCCAGATAGGCTAGATCCTCCTGTAGGCGAAGGGCTTCGGGAAGTTCCAAAGCCAAACCTCCAAGGGAGCGGGGCACAAACATCTTGAACCACCTCTGGTCATAAATCACCTCCAGCTGCTGCGCTGTCAGCCCAAGCTGCTTCTCCGCGAGAACAATATCAGCACTCAGGCGTTCGTGGCCGGGGACGGTGTATTCACTATTTTTCTCCATGCGATATATCCAAAAATGGCAACAATAAACAAATATAAGGTCAAAAGCGCATATAGCAGCAACCCCTTGTGATAAAGTAAAGGAATTGCAAACGCATTGCTCACATTGAGCATGATCCAGTTTTCCATCTTCCGCTTAGCAAGCAGCCACATGCCCGCCCATGCCGTTGCGGTCACCCAGGCATCCATCCAGGGTACATCGGAATCTGTAAAGCCAACTAAAGCAAAATAAAGTAATGGAAAACCCAAAACCACAATCCCTACACTGATCGACCAATCCCGTCTACTTGCATAAGTAATAGGCACCTGGCCCCTATCCTTGCCATGTATCCAATAGTACCACCCATAAATACTCATGACCAGGTAGTACAGATTCAGCAAGATCTCGGCATACAAGCCAGCACCATATAAGACATAAATGGTGATCAATACACTCCCGATTCCAAAGGGGTACAGTAGTACCTTGTTGGCCTTGGCCAGTAAAACCTGTGCGACAGCCAGCCCCACGCCTATCCACTCCAACAGTGAGGACTCGAGCAGCTGTTCCCACAAAAGATTAAACGTCTCTGCAATCATTTTGGTTCAATAAAACCTCTAGGAAGACACGAATGTAGAGATAATTTTGGAAATTACCCGGCATTTCGACACATTTGTAATTAAATCACAAAAACGAAACATGAAACTACTTGAAGGAAAAACCGCATTGGTTACTGGTGCATCCAAAGGAATTGGACGGAAAATTGCCGAAAAATTTGCGGAACACGGTGCTAATGTTGCCTTTACCTATTTGTCGTCTGTAGAAAAAGGTCAGGCCCTGGAAGTCGAATTGGGCTCCTATGGCACCCAAATCAAAGGTTACCGTTCTGATGCATCCAAATTTGAGGAAGCGGAGAAACTTATCGACGCGATTGTCCAGGATTTTGGAACCATCGATATAGTGGTCAACAACGCCGGTATTACCAAGGACAATTTGCTCTTGAGAATGTCTGAGGCCGACTGGGATCAAGTTTTGGATATCAATTTGAAGTCTATTTTCAACGTCACAAAAGCTGCGTCCCGGATTATGATGAAAAATCGTCGGGGCTCTTTCATCAATATGAGTTCCGTCGTTGGTGTTCAGGGTAATGCTGGTCAGTCCAACTACTCAGCATCTAAAGCCGGAATTATTGGTTTCTCTAAGTCTATTGCAAAGGAGCTTGGTTCCAGGAATATCCGTACCAATGTTATCGCTCCGGGTTTCATCAAAACGGAAATGACCGAGGTTCTGGATCCAAAGGTTGTTGCAGGCTGGGAACAGGCCATACCGCTCAAGCGCGCGGGCGAGCCTGAGGATGTCGCAAATGCCTGCGTGTTTCTTGCGTCGGATCTTTCCGCCTATGTCAACGGCCAGGTGCTACCGGTCTGTGGCGGGATGCTCTAAGGCTTAAGTCAATCCC
>CAYNZH010000040.1:0-9644 GCA_964401685.1 uncultured Sphingobacteriaceae bacterium | reverse complement strand
CCCCCTTTTGGGGCTGATTTTTTATTTTTCCCAAAGGAAAAAAATCAGCCCCAAAAGGGGATCCTAAAACCTAACGCACATGATAGCGGTACACAGCCCGACCGAAATTCCCCGTCGCATCCATGCCCTCCACCACAATCCTATAAGGACCGCGATCATCCCCATTGTAAAACTCCACCTTGAACTTACCGTCATCTCCAGTCTCAATACCTGGATTCCAATACACCGTAGAACGAATATCCTTGACAGCCTGAGAATCAGGAGTATCATATTTCGGAACATAAAACGTATATTCCTTCAAGTAGCCAAGCGGAGTCAAATCAATGACATTGCTTTTAGGCAACATACGTTCGATTTCCGCAAGTGACATCCGAGGTGCAGGCGCCGCTTGCTCCTTGGTATAAATCGAAACCACCCCATTGTTCTGGTGAATACGGCTAACCGTACCAAGTTCATCTTTCAGAAATATATCTACCCCTTCTACATCAGCCGGATTGATGGCATTGATAGAAACCACGTCTATAGGCATTCCATTCATAAAAAACTGTACAGGAATCCTCCCTCCCGCGTTGTAATCACGCGTAATATAAAATAAGCGCGTCTGCGTATCGTAGGTGATACCGGTCAACACAGTCTGGAAACACATCAACAGATTCGTACAGCCAGCCAACCGCTCAGGCGAAATCTGATGATCGGCCATACTCAATCCTGTGAGGGAAGAATACTCTCTATGATTTCGCGTCGCCCGCGTAGGTGCAGTGACCACAACCTCCTCGATCAAGTGCTCCGTCCTGTAAATGTTCCTGCTATGATTCAGATAGGGCTTCATCGCCACCTCAATATTTAGGATTCCATCCGCCCAGTGCTGATTTTCATCGACAAGAGGATAATTAGTCTGATCCACGTAGATCACCATATTGCGGTAATTATCATTGCCCCGGGCGTTGATGGTCACCCGCGAAGAATCCGTAAACACCAGGCCTTTAAAAGAAAACCGACCGTATTCATCCGTATAGACATCCGTTCGGAAACTTCTGTCCGGGATCGAAAGCAGTAAGCCTCCATTCGCAACAGGCTTTCCGTCATTCATACGCAGAATTCCCGAAATTTCTATACCCTGTTCGGGCAGAAACACCACTTCAGGATAAATTCCGCTGATCATATTGTTGTAGGAAAAACGCTTATAGGCCTGAGTCATCATCAACGCATCCAAAGCCTGTATCCTATTTTCGTTTTCCCTGTTGAAATAATAGTTAGGACGCTCCACGTAGCCTTTCAAATCGGAAGTCAGCAGAAAATTACTGAGTATAGTAATCTCGTCATTTTCATCATAGGGAACCTTGCTCTCATCTACAACGGCCATAGAATATACGCCTATAAATGTAGAATCGTTATTCGTTACGGCCATCTCCAACTCCACCTTCTCCTTAGGGACAAATTCGGTCTTATTCAACGCAATATCTATGTGCAAGGGTGCCAGGTTTTCCACAAAAATTGTCCTTTCGCTTACAGGAACACCCTTATCGGTCATGACGGCTACCTGCATCAAACCCGTAGGCAATCTCTCCAGGGGAATATTGATCAGCATGGATTCGGCTTTCAGGGTCGCCTGAGCGCCATAAACCAGAAAACCATTGCTAGTGGCCATCAAATAATAGCTGTTGCCCATATTTTGCTGCAAATAGCTTTCGTTGGTGACCAAGGCGAGCTGAACATGGTTGCTATCTCGGGCATGAAAAATCAAATTCATTCCCTGTTTGACCGTTGGGGGAAGATCTACCTCCTTGGTGCGGCCATTTTCAAACGCTACTCTCGCTCTGTAGGATTTACCTTCCAAGGGATAAATCGCAAAATAACCCATTCCGGCGTGCAAACTCTCAAAGGTAGTCACCACCTGGTCATCATTGTCCAAAATTTCACCTTTCACATCCAGTCCTTTCCCATCGGTTCCCACGACTTTAAAAGCCACCTTCTTTGCAACACCCTCCAATAGGTCGCCTCCTTCAGGGAAAAACTGCACATCCGCATCAAAAAAAGCAGATTTCAACGCATAATCGGCAACCAAAGGCGTGCTTCCCCTGGAGTCTTGCACAGACAGAAACAAACGCCCATTTTCCCAAGCCTCACGGTCGTTCGCAGTGAGCGTAATACGCGCATTTCCCATAGCATCGGTGTCAATCCGCCCACGATCCAGAGACTGAAAATTGGATATCACCTCCCAGTTGACCCTCCGATTGGCTAGAACATTCCCCGTTGCATCCTGAAACTGCAGGACAGCAACGGACCTCGCCGCCCGGTCATTGCTCTCATCCTGGAAAGCAATAGTCGTTTGCAATTTGGAGTTAATGACATCGCCCACCGGAATTATCTTATTGAAAAAATACTCGGATTCAAAATTGGCCATCCACTTGGTATAGGCGCGAATACGGTAGTTGTCCCGCCCGAACCACTGCGGATCTAGTACCAGCTGTCCCTTGCCTGTCTGTCCCACAAGTGGCATCTTCAGGGTCTGCATCAGTGAATCGCGGCTGTTCATCACCTCTACGTACATAATCTCACTTGGTGCGTATTGTACAAGATTATTCGTCAGATAACCCTTGAACCACACGGTGTCGCCTACAGAATAGTAGGGCTTATCAAAATGCAGGTGCACTTTTTCTATAGGATAATGATCCAAATAGAGTTGCGTCCTTTCAACGACAGTTTGAATAGGAACAATGGTGTCCCCTGGGCTAGTTTCCTGGAAGGCACTTGCATGTATATGACCGGACTGACCTAGGCAAAAAAGCAACAGGAACAGACCTACGCACTTATTAAATCGATTCATGAATATTATTGAATTTTAATGCCCTAAATATAGGGTTTTTCGAAGGAAAAATGCGATTTTAACCGGAAAATCTATAAGAGAGGAGCCAAAAGCCTGCACAATGAATCCAGACCACGCTTCCATTTTGGCCTGAGCATCCACCTCTCCAGATCGATCAGCGTACTGACTTCCTTGTCCCGGTCAAATTGTGCATCAAGTTCAGCGCACAAAACCGTGTCCACGATAAGGGCAGTAGCCTCAAAATTGATGTAAAAACTCCTGATATCCAGATTTACTGTGCCAATAAAGGCAAGTTTTCCGTCCACGCAGACTGTTTTCGCATGCATAAAGCCTTTTTCATACAAATAGACCTTGACCCCCCGGCGCAGTAGAGGCTTGATAAAAGACAAAGAAGCATGATGTACAATATAAGAGTCCGCTTTCGAGGGCATCATCAGCTCAACACGTACGCCGGATGCGGCTGCCAATTGGAGAGCGGTACTAAGTTCGTCGCTAGGGATAAAATAGGGCGTACAGAGCCTTATCGACGCGGTTGCTTCCGCGATTGCAATCAATAGCGCCTCCATATTATATGGCGCTGGCGATCCCGGATCGCTGTATACAAAACTCACCGCCGAGTGTGCAGGCATGGTTGTAGGCGCGGGCAGACTTTTGTAGCGTTCCTTTTTTTTGTGAAAAAGATAGTCCACGCTCAGTTCATAGTCCTCACCTTTTCCAAACCGCCAGTCCAGCCAAAAATAGACTTGTAGAATATCGACAGATTGGCCAACAATTTTCACCGAAGTATCCCGCCAATAGCGTTTGGAGCGGGGCGAATTTATGTAATAATCACTCACGTTGATTCCTCCTACGAAGGCTATTTGTCCGTCGATAATGACAATTTTTCTGTGGTTGCGGTAGTTGCTGTTCGCGAGGGAGGCAATGGTCACCGGCAAAAAACTTACAAACTGTACACCAGCTTTTTCAAGTCTTTTTTTGTACCGTCGCATCCTCGGCGAACCAAAGGCATCGGCGATCATTCGCACCTTCACCCCTTCACTTGCTTTACGGATCAGCAGGTCCATAATCCGGCTGCCGATCTCATCCGGAACAAAAATATAATACTCCAGGTGGATGTGGTGCCGCGCTCCCTCTATGCTCGCAAGCATTTCCGGAAATTTTGATTCGCCGTTGATCAGCAGTTCAACCTTGTTACCCAGCAGCGGGGGGGCCACTTTTTGGCTATCAATAAAAGCAAATACTTTGGCCAAAGAACCAATGTCCTTGTAGATCGCCTCCAGATTGGCATCAAGCATGATATCCAGTTCATTCCAACGCTGAACCAGTTTTAGGTTTTGCTCCTTGTTTTTACCTCTAAATATCTTGACTTTTTTAAACTTTTGCCCAAACAGATAATAAAAGACAATGCCCGCGCCGGGCAAAAGAAGAATGACCAAAATCCAGGCTATAGTTTTGGCGGGTTGTCTGTTTTCTATAAGAATGGTCAGGATGATGGTTATATACACGAAGGCAAGCGGCAACCAATACCACTGCCTGACCACCTCCCATGATTGGTTTAAAAAAACCTCCATAGCTAAAATATGCTACAATACCTGTCGTATCCGATGCAGTTTTTCAATCAGACCGTCGAGCATAGCCAAAGGCAGCATATTTGCCCCATCGGACTTTGCTGTAGCCGGTTCGGGATGGGTTTCGATGAAAAGCCCGTCGACGCCGACTGCGACTGCCGCTTTGGCAATAGTCTCGATCAGGGCCGGCTGCCCACCGGTCACCCCCGATGTCTGGTTGGGTTGTTGCAACGAATGCGTGCAGTCCATTACAACCGGCACACCAAAACTCTGCATGGTAGGGATACCCCTGTAATCCACAATCAGATCCTGATAGCCAAACATGGTGCCGCGGTCAGTCAAGAGTACCTTGTCGTTGCCACTTTCCTGCACCTTGGTCACGGCAAACCTCATTGCATCTGCCGAGAGAAACTGCCCCTTCTTGATATTGACCACCTTTCCAGTTGCAGCTGCGGCCACCAAAAGATCAGTTTGCCTGCATAAAAATGCAGGAATCTGAAGCACATCAACATAGGCTGCAGCGATTTCAGCTTCACCAGCCTCATGTATATCTGTCACCGTCGGCACTTGAAAGGCTTCGCCGACCTTACGCAAAATATTTAGTGCCTTTTCGTCGCCAATTCCCGTAAAAGAATCCAAACGAGATCGATTTGCTTTACGGTACGAACCCTTAAAAATCGTCGGAATCTGCCATTTTTCAGCAACTTCCAAGACACGTTCCGCGATTCGCATAGCCATATCCTCACCCTCTATTGCGCAAGGACCCGCCATCAGAAAAAAGTTTCCCGAGTCTCTGTGTTTGATATTAGGCAGCATATTGCCTATGTTTATTGGTTCACCCATTAGTTGCCCAGTTCAGAGATAAATTTTACGCGCATCAATTGCACTTCCTCAAACGTATAATCGTCCGGACCAAGCTCCAGCAGAGCCTTGTCGATGGAGTCAATCTCCGCATTACGGAAATAATCATAAACCTCTTCCTGCCTGTCGGAGTCGACGACCTCATCCACAAAATAACCTAGATTGAGCTTTGTTCCAGAATTGACTATGGACTCGACTTCCTTCAGGATTTCCTCATAAGTGAGGCCTTTCGCCGCAGCGATATCCTCCAAACCGATCTTTCGGTCTATATTTTGGATAATCGAGATTTTCAGGGCCGAGCGGTTTGCCGTGCTTTTGATCACAAAGTCTTGAGGCCTGTCAATCTCATTTTCATCCACATATTTTTGAATCAGATCAAGAAAAGGCGCCCCAAATTTCATCGCCTTACCGCTACCTACCCCGTGTATCTGTCTCAGTTCCTCCTGACTGATCGGATAATGTGTACACATTTCGTCCAGAGAAGTATCCTGAAAAATGACAAAGGGAGGAAGATTCTTCTGCTTAGCGATCTTTTTCCGAAGATCCTTCAGCATTTTTAGCAGCTGCGTATCTACCGCGCCACCGGCTTGCTGAACCGGCTCATCCGATCCGTCCTCCGTCGCTTCGGCCATTTCCTTATTCATAATGAATTTGATGCCATAGGGATTTGCAATAAAATCCTTCCCTTTTTGCGTGAGCACCAGCAGCCCATAATTATCAATATCCTTTTCCAGAAAATTGTCCAATACCGCCTGTCGAAGTAGCGATTTCCAGTAGATTTCGCCCACTTCCTTGCCCGAACCATACAGCGTATGCTCATCGTGCTTATAAGAAACGATCTGCTGGGTACTTCGCCCGGTCATCACATTGACTATATAATGATCATCAAACTTATCTCCCTGCTCAGCGATAAACTTCAAGACCTGCAGCAAACTCTCCTTAGCTTCAAAGAAAGTTCGCTCAGAATTGCAGTTATCGCACATATTCTGGCAATTGTCTTCGTCATAGTCCTCCCCAAAGTAGTGCAGGATCTGCTTTCTCCGGCAGACCGCAGACTCCGAATAGTCGATGACTTCCTTCAAAATCTGCGTCCCAATCTCCCTTTCAGAGACCGGCTTATCTTTCATGAACTTGGTTAGTTTTTCTATATCTTTTTCAGAGTAAAATGCAAGGCAATGTCCTTCTCCACCATCACGGCCGGACCTTCCCGTCTCCTGATAGTAGCCTTCCATACTTTTAGGAATGTCATGATGAATGACATAGCGCACATCCGGCTTATCGATACCCATACCAAAGGCGATCGTCGCAACGATCACATCCACGTCCTCCATCAGAAACTTATCCT
Source organism: uncultured Sphingobacteriaceae bacterium (assembly GCA_964401685.1). Classification (GTDB taxonomy): domain Bacteria; phylum Bacteroidota; class Bacteroidia; order Sphingobacteriales; family Sphingobacteriaceae; genus DASRQK01. Next base: position 3,043 of record CAYNZH010000040.1, on the reverse strand, counting down.
GGGTTTCGGCTCGGGTTTTTGCGTCCAGACCAGCGTGGTAAGGCAAAGCCTTGATACCATTGAGATTGAGAATCTCAGCGATCTCCTCGACTTTCTTGCGGCTCAAACAGTAGATAATGCCTGATTTGCCCACATTATTCTTGATAAACCGCACGATTTCCTTTGCCACATTCTTTTTTGGCCGAACTTCGTAGTATAGATTTGGTCTGTTAAAAGAAGATTTGAAAAGGTGAGCATTATTCATCTGCAGATTTTTCCTGATATCCGACTGAACCTTGGGTGTGGCAGTCGCAGTCAACGCAATAATTGGGATATTATCACCTATATTATTGATTACCTGCCTGATTTTTCTGTACTCAGGTCTAAAATCGTGTCCCCATTCCGAAATACAGTGCGCCTCATCCACGGCCACAAAAGCTATCTTTATCAGCTTCAGAAACTCGATGTTTTCGGCCTTGGATAGGGACTCTGGCGCTACGTAGAGTAGTTTCGTCTTTCCATCCAGCAAATCCTGCTTTACCTTGGTGATTTCACTTTTATTCAGGGAAGAGTTAAGGAAGTGCGCGATGCTCTCATTGCCACCAAAGGCCCTTAACTGATCCACCTGATTTTTCATCAAGGCAATCAACGGTGAAATAACAATTGCCGTACCATCGTTGATCAGTGCGGGTAACTGATAACAAATAGACTTTCCTCCGCCTGTCGGCATAATAACAAAGGTGTCCCTACCCTTCAGGATTGAATTGATAATAGCTTCCTGTTCTCCCTTAAACGTATCAAAGCCAAAAAAATCCTGGAGGCTTTCAAATAAAGTTTTCTCGATTTCCATTGCGTCCTTCGCAAAAATAACACAGATCAATACAACAATAATGCTCAAAATAACCTATTTTTGCGCATATCAATATCATAAAAGTACAATAATAAATTGTGAAAACCAAGTCAGAAATAAAAAATATCGCTATTAATACACTCCAGCTGGAAGCACAGGCACTTTTGAAGCTCGGCGAACAACTCGACGACGACTTCTATCATGTTGTTGATGAGATACTTAGACTCAACGGAAGAGTCGTTATCACCGGGATTGGCAAAAGTGCGATCGTCGCCCAGAAAATTGTGGCAACCCTCAATTCAACGGGCACACCCTCCCTATTTATGCATGCCGCCGATGCGATTCACGGGGATTTGGGGATGATACAACAAAACGACCTGATTATCGTTATCTCTAAGAGTGGCAACACGCCGGAAATAAAAGTTCTGGTACCACTTTTAAAGCAAACTAACAATAAAATTGTAGCCTTAGTCGGAAATATGAGCTCTTTTTTAGCAGAAAACGCCCATTACATTCTGGATACCACCGTCGAAAAGGAGGCTTGCCCCTTCGATTTGGCGCCCACCACCAGCACAACTGCACAGATGGCTATGGGTGACGCCCTCGCTGTATGCCTCATTGAAGCCAGGCAGTTTACCGATAGGGATTTTGCGCGTTATCACCCTGGTGGCGCATTGGGAAAGCGGCTTTACCTGACCGTGGGCGACCTTGTCGAGAAGAACAGCGCACCAAAAGTAGGACCTGACGCAACCGTCAAAGAAATCATTGTAGAGATCACCAAACACCGGCTCGGAGCTGTGGGTGTGGAGGAACAGGGTATCCTTGTTGGCATTATCACCGATGGGGATATCAGGCGAATGCTGGAGAAAAATGATCCCGTCGAACAGCTGTCTGCCAAAGAAATAATGGGTGCCCATCCGAAAACGATTGACACAAACGAACTCGCGATCAATGCGTTGGCAAAAATGAAAACCAACAACGTCAGTCAGTTGTTAGTCACTGCAAATGGCCAATACAATAGCATTATTCACATACAAGATTTGCTCAGAGAGGGAATTATATAAAGATGGCTAATAACTTTTATGCAGTAATCCTCGCCGGAGGAATCGGAAGCCGGTTTTGGCCGGTTAGCCGCACCAAACACCCCAAGCAATTTATCGATATGCTGGGTACGGGAAAAACACTTTTGCAATCGACCTACGAGCGTTTCCTGAAAATCATTCCCGAGTCAAACATTTTTATCGCCACTCACGAAAATTACGTGGGATTGACGAAGACTCAAATCCCGGACATGCCTGAATCCCAATTGATCATTGAGCCCATCATGCGCAATACTGCGCCCTGCATTGCCTATGCCAGCCACAAAATACGTCAATTGGATGAAAACGCCGTCATGGTCGTTGCACCGGCGGATCACCTCATTATGGACGGCGACACCTTTGGCGAAGAAGTACGAAAAGCCCTAAAAATGGCCGCTGAAAAAGACTGGCTGATTACTCTGGGGATAAAACCCTCGCGTCCAGACACAGGTTACGGATATATACAGTACGGTACGAATGGCACCGAATGCGGCTTCAAAAAAGTCAGAACTTTTACCGAGAAACCAGACCTGGAATTGGCAAAAACCTTCGTGCAGAGCGGAGATTTTGTGTGGAATGCCGGTATCTTCATATGGTCTGCCCGTGCGATTATTTCGGCTCTGGCCCAACACCAAGGCGAGATGAACGACGTGTTTTCTGAGGGAAGCGCAGCCTACAACACCAAAGACGAAAGCAAATTTATCGGCAGTGCCTTTGTGCGGTCCGTCAACATTTCCATAGATTTTGCGGTCATGGAAAAGGCGGACAACGTGTACGTGCTACCCGTCGATTTCGGCTGGTCCGATTTGGGAACCTGGTCCTCTGTCTACGAAGTTGCCGAAAAGGATTACCTGGGCAATGTCGCTTCCAACACCGGTCACGTGATCACCTATGACACCTCCAATTGCATGATCCGTATGCCAGAAGGCAAGCTAGTCATACTTAAAGGCTTACAGAATTTTATCGTCGCCGAATCCGACGACGCCCTACTTATTTGCCCCAAGGAAGATGAGCAGGAAGTGCGAAAAATAGTGGCCGACGTTCGGGAGGAATTTGGAGACCAATTCATTTAAGAGTCGGAATATTTGGCATTTCGTTGCAATTCTGGAACATTTTTTGTATTTTTACTGTATAT
>CAYNZH010000039.1:0-15682 GCA_964401685.1 uncultured Sphingobacteriaceae bacterium | reverse complement strand
ATATATATGGTATTCAAAAATATAAATAAACTTATTCTTTTCGTTTTAGTTAACCTTTTGATAGGATGCTCAAATGATCGCTCTTTTACGTTCTGTTCAAGTGATGGAACCGAGTGGTTTACAGTTAAAAACAATGACAATATTAGGGTTATTATGGATGGAAATGCAAGGGAAAAGGATATGGGTTATATTAAATTAGATTTATCGAAGGTCGACCGAATTGTTGGTGATCAAATTATTGGGTGCTGGAATAAGAATAAGAAAAAGTGGGAAATAAGGATGGATAACGTGATCACACTTGAAAATAAGTTAGATACAGCTCAATATACCTTTGTTGATCACTTTCCGTATGATGAGTCTGCATCAGTTAAAATACCAAATACTAAGGGATTTAATGATACGAATTGTTTTTCTATTGGTTTTGAATATAATGAGATAATACGTATTTGGGGAGATGTTAGATTGTTGGAATAAAAGCCAAGTCAAAACAGCGGAATTTTCTATTTTAGAATGACTCGGAGTTTGGGAGGGGGTCATAAAATATAAAAACTACGTTAATAATCGTAGCTAATTTTGGGGAAGATTACATATGGAAAGGAATATTTATATCCGGTTATTAGAAGAGGGAACTAAAGTTTATAGACCTGTTCCAGCGATAGAAATTGAAAACAATATTTATGAGGTGCGAGGTTTTGAAATTTATGAGCCAGAAGATGAAGTTTGGGAATTTCCACCAGGTACATATGTTTTAGTAGAAGAGCAAAATCTTGATGGTGAGACCATATTTGTAGCAATAAAGGAACAAAATATTAATTGATGCGCACCAAAATAGCTTGCCCAGAGGGCCGGGCACACTGTAGGATTTGCTATTTTCCGGCAAAGGAATCACGAGAAAAAATGGAATAGAATAACTACACCTTATCCGATGGACCAAAATGGTAAAAAAGCTGTTTATAACATTATGTGCAACTTGTGCTAGCGATATTACTGGCTTGGTTTGACCAATCCTGTTCATTTTATTGTTTGTCGGAAGATAAATTGTAATACTCCCCTAAACCCGGGCCACAGGTAGGGTACACTCAGTTAATACTTTAACGCCATAGCAAAACCGCCAAAATACGAACTCATGCCCGGCAAAAGATTGTACAGGACTCGAAAATCCATAAAAAGCTACCTCATCGAAAATTTGCGTAAAATTTAGTAATATTGCATGCATTAAAGCAACATGCACAATATTAACACGTAGATTTTTCATCCATTATGCCACAAATTTCAGCAAAGGGGCACGAAATGCCCGCCTCTCCTATTCGTAAACTCACGCCATTTGCCGACAAGGCGAAAAAAGATGGCAAACATATTTTTCATTTGAATATAGGACAGCCGGATATTGAGACGCCTCAAATCATGTTGGACGCCGTAAAAAATATTGATTTTAAAGTGTGGGCCTACACACCCTCAGAAGGCACGGCTAGCTACCGAAATAGGTTGGCCGAATATTATAACAACCTGGATTACAATATCCAGCCTAGTGATATCCTCGTTACCAACGGAGGTTCTGAAGCCATAACAATTGCGATGCAGACCTGCCTCAATCCTGGCGAGGAGATCATCATTCCAGAACCGTTTTATGCCAATTACAATGGCTTTGCATGTTCTGCGGGCTTGGTTGTAAAACCTATACTTTCGTCTATTGAAACGGGGTTTGCACTGCCCCCAATTTCTGAGTTCGAAAAATTGATCACTGAAAAAACCAAGGCAATAGCGATCTGTAATCCAAACAATCCCACGGGTTACTTGTACTCGCGGGAGGAATTGGAGGCTTTGAAGGAAATTTGCTTGAAATATGACTTGTTCCTGATGGCAGATGAGGCCTACAGGGAGTTTTGCTATGATGGCCGGGAGTTTATCTCACCCATGCATCTGGAAGGCATGGAAAATCATGTTATTATCCTGGATACGGTTTCTAAAAGGTATAGTGCCTGTGGCGCGCGCCTCGGCTGTTTGGTGACTAAAAACAAGGAGGTTTGGCAGGCAGCTTTGAAGTTTGCGCAGGCGAGGCTGAGTCCTCCGGGTGTAGCGCAGATTGCCGCGACCGCAGCAATAGATACGCCACAGAGTTATTTCGATCAGGTCAACGAAGAATACACCCGCAGACGCGATTTGTTGGTGGAAGGGCTGAATGCCATCGAAGGAGTTTACTGCCCCAATCCTGGCGGAGCGTTTTATGTGGTGGCTCAGCTCCCTATTGATGATGCAGACAAATTCTGCCAGTGGATGCTCGAGGACTTTTCACATGAAAATCAAACCGTGATGATGGCTCCAGCTACAGGATTCTATAGCACGCCGGGAGCAGGAAAACAGGAAGTGAGACTGGCTTATGTTCTAAATACCGGCGACCTGGAGCAAGCATTGACATGCCTCCGCAAAGGGCTGGAAACATATCCTGGACGCAAAATTTAAGAAAAACAAAACCTTATGAAAAGATACCTTGTCCCTACCCTGTTCACGTTGGCGAGCCTTTTCTGCAATGCGGCGGCCGTTGCGCAGAACGCACCCTATTTCGCATCGCATCCGACGCTGAGTCCCGACGGTGAAATTGTCGTATTCAGCTTTGAGGGCGATCTCTGGAAGGTCTCCGCACGCGGTGGCCAGGCCTCGAGGATCACGGCCCTTGCAGGCGAGGAAATCAACCCACGAATCTCGCCCGACGGCGAGTGGCTGGCGTTTTCCTCCAATCAGTTCGGGAACTACGATGTGTTCCTGATGCCTATCGGCGGAGGAGAGATCCGTCAGCTCACCCACCACGATGCCAATGACGAAGTGGACGGATGGAGCTGGGACAGCCAGATCATCTACTTCACATCTGGCAGGTACAACCGCTTTGGAAGCTATCAGGTGAATGTAGGCGGGGGCACCGCCACCAAGCTATTTCCACATTATTTCAACAATACGCATCATATCGTGGAACTGCCCAATGGCGAGCTTCTTTTCAACAATACCTGGGAAAGCTATTCGGCCGCCCAGCGCAAGCGCTATAAGGGGGCATTCAATCCAGACCTTCTTTCTATTCACCCCGTGACACAACAGTTCAAACAATACACGGATTATGAGGGCAAGGATTTCTGGGCTTCCGCCGACAAAAGCGGGCAGATTTACTTCGTATCCGACGAAAACAACGGCGAATACAATCTGTACACTTTTCAGAATGGCCAAAAAACCGCACTCACTGCTTTTGAAACTTCGATCAAGCGTCCCTTTGTTTCGGCAGATGGGCAAAACGTAGTTTTTGAGCGGGATTATCAGTTATATGTCTATGACGTCGCAGGCAAAAAAGCCAACCAGCTATCGATTCAAGTGACAAGAAATCCCATCCTCCAAAAGGAATCAGAGTTTGATGTCAAAGATAATATCAGCCAATTTGACGTTTCACCCGATGGTAAAAAACTTGCTTTCGTTTCCCGGGGGACACTTTTCGTCAGTGACATTGACGGGAAATTCATCCGACAGGTCAATTCGTCTCCTGAGCGGGTTTTCGAAGTTAAATGGCTCGCGGACAACAAAACCTTGATCTTTAACCAAACCTGGGAAGGCTATCCGAACTGGTTTTCACTTGCTGCCGATGGCTCGGGCGAAGCAAAAGCCCTGACCCAGGATATGCGTAGCAACAGAGCGCTCACGCTCAATGGAAAACGCACACAGGGTGTGTATCTGAGCGGCAGGGATGAAGTCCGCATCATCGATTTGAAAACCCTGGAAAGCAGAACTTTGGTTCAGGACGAAATCTGGGGCTTCCAAAACTCGGATCCTTCGTTTTCGCCCAACGGCGAGTACGTGCTATTTACAGCTGTCCGCAATTTTGAACAAGACATTTTCGTGCATCATCTGGCAGACAACCGGACTATCAACCTCACCAACACGGGGGTTACCGAAGCCAATCCGGCGTGGTCTACAGACGGGAAATACATCTATTATACCAGTAACCCAGTCAAGCCCTCCTACCCCTTCGGTATGCAGGACGCCAGCGTATATCAACTGAAACTAGATCATTTCGATGACCCTTACCGCACTGAGAAGTTTGACGAGCTCTTCGAGGTCAAAACTGCCGATTCGACCAAAAAGCAAAACGTGGATGAGCCTATTGTTATACGTATCAACACAGAAAACATCAGGACACGCGTGACGCGACTCAGTCCGGCTTTTGGCACCCAATTCGGTCCTACAGTTATCAAAAAGGGTGATAAAGAATTTATTTACTACAGATCCAACCATGAAGGCGGGCGAATGGCAACCTACCGGACGATCAAACAGGATTTCGAAGACAATAAAACGGAGAAGGTTGCTGACGGTGTCCTTGGCAATCTGATCGAGGTTGGGGGACGATTTTTTGCCTTGCAGCGCGGAGCGATACACAAATACAACATCGACAACAATCGACTGGACAAGGTGGATGCTGCCCATAAGTTTCAGCGCAACCTCAATGCAGAGTTTCAGCAGATGTTCTACGAAACCTGGGCTGGCTTGGAGGAGAATTTTTACGAATCGAATTTCCACGGCGTGGACTGGGCCGCAGTAAAAAAGCAATACGAAAACTATTTGCCCTATCTCAACAACCGAAGCGATCTACGGATTTTGCTCAATGATATGCTCGGAGAACTCAATTCTTCACATTTGGGCTTCAACAGCTCCGGACCAGAAGAGCAAAAGCAGTTGCGCTATGTGACAAATGAGACGGGTATTATTTTTGATCGGCTCCAACCATTCCGCGTTCACAGAATAGTGGATGAAAGTCCGGCGGCCCGATTGGGCGTAGACATACAGCCTGGTGATGTGTTGACGGCTGTGAACGGTGAGGCCGTAGACCCTGCTCAAGATAGAGATTACTACTTTACCAAGCCCTCCCTTGCCCCAGAAATGGTCCTGACATTTTCCCGGGGCGGCCAGAAAGTCGAAACCACCCTCAGAACCCAGCGCAGTGCTGCCCTGCGGGATCTCATCTACGATGAGTGGATCATGAAAAACCGCAAACGGACGGATTCCCTGAGCAATAATCGTATCGCCTACTCACACATGAAAAACATGTCTGGTGGCGAATTGGAACGATTCCTGCTGGACATGGTTGAACAAGAGAACAATAAGGATGGAATCATCCTGGATTTGCGGTTCAACACGGGTGGAAATGTTCACGACGAGGTGCTCAAGTTTTTGTCGCAGCGTCCCTACCTGCAATGGCAGTACCGTGGAGGGAAGCGATCGCCTCAGAGCAATTTTGCGCCCTCGGGCAAGCCTATTGTTCTGCTGATCAATGAGCAATCATTGAGTGACGCCGAAATGACGGCAGCAGGCTTTAAAGAGCTGGGTCTGGGAACGATCATCGGGACCGAAACCTATAGGTGGATTATCTTTACCTCCGCCAAGGGGCTGGTCGACGGGTCCTCCTACCGTGTGCCGGGTTGGGGAACGTACACGCTGAGCGGTGAAAACCTCGAATTGACAGGAGTGGCGCCGGATATCTATGTAAAAAACACATTTATGGATAGGATACAGGACAAGGATCCTCAGCTTGAGAGAGCCGTTCAGGAAATTTTGAAACAATTATAATTTATACAAATCATACACGAAATGAAATTTTTTATCGATACAGCAAATTTGGATCAGATCCGGGAAGCTCAGGGCCTGGGAGTTCTGGATGGAGTAACTACCAATCCGAGTCTAATGGCCAAAGAAGGGATCAGTGGAGAGGAGCGTGTCATCGCGCATTACAAAGCTATCTGCGACATCGTGGACGGCGATGTCAGTGCCGAGGTGATCGCGACTGACTACGACAACATAGTCAAAGAGGGCCTTGCTTTGGCCAAACTGGACGACAAGATCGTGGTCAAAGTGCCGATGATCAAGGAGGGCATCAAAGCAATCAAATATTTCAGCAACGAAGGCATCAAGACCAACTGCACACTGGTATTTTCCGCAGGACAGGCCCTCCTAGCCGCAAAGGCGGGCGCCAGCTACGTGTCGCCGTTCATCGGCCGACTAGACGATATCTCCACCGATGGACTTGGTCTGATCGAGGATATCCGCCTGATCTACGACAACTACGGATTTGAAACGGAAATTTTGGCTGCGTCCGTCCGCCACGTCACCCACATCCTCGAGTGCGCCAAGATCGGCGCTGATGTGATGACCGGGCCGCTTTCAGCGATCCTCGCCTTGCTAAAACACCCGCTGACGGACAGCGGCCTGGCGCAGTTCCTGAACGATCACGCCAAAGCAGCGACTTCTGTCAAATAACAAAAATCACGGCAGGATACGCTGCCAACGTAAAAAGCCGCCTCAGAATTGACTGAGACGGCTTTTTTTCGAACCTTTTTTTAAGTCTAAAGGTGTTTTATTTGCACTTAGAATGAATAGTCATCCTTTTCGTTTGTAAACGTTTCAGAATTGTTTAAGTGCTCGGCATTTGGGTCATATCTTTTTTCGATAACTTCCTGGTTTGATTTTATATAGTCGACAACTCCGCTCAACCCTTCGGCAAATTTCTCAAAGTCCTCCTTGTACAAAAATATCTTGTGTTTGATGAACACACCGTCTTCAAACCTCTTTTTGCTTTCCGTGATGGTGACGTAATAGTCGTTGGACCTCGTTGCCTTTACATCAAAAAAATAAGTCCTTTTCCCCGCCCTTACTTTCTTTGAAAATACCTCTTCACGCTCTTTGTTGTCAAAATCTCCCATTGTCAGTTTATTTATATTTATAATATTGGGGATAAAATAAAGGATTTCATTTGATTAATACAAATGTTTTAACCCACTTTGCTAAAATAAAGTTCAAAATGGCCCGGGGCAATCGTTTTACCGACAAAATAGGGGCATTCACCGACACTAAACAGGCTAATCACCTAATAGATATTTACATGTGTGTTGAAAGAACCCATCTTTGTTGAAGAAATTAGGCATTCAATTAGCATTCAATAACGATGGATATGTATTTAGATCTAAAAAAAATCGCGGGCTTCCTCTTTATTCTGACAGGTGTGCTTTTGCTCGCATTGCACGCAGGCTTCCAACTGAACTTACCCGCACCATGGGCGAACTGGCCAGTCCTGATAGTGTTTTTTGGTTTGACAATTAGCATTTTCTCCAGGTTCCGGCATCCGGCGGGAATCGTTCTGATGCTTATTGGGTTCTTCTTTCTATTTTTGGTTCCTTCGCCCTTGGTTTTTGCAGAATTGATCATTTCCATTCTGCTCATCTGTGCCGGAACTTTATTCGTCGGAAGTAAACAAAATCCGTAACAATTCCTCATTCTTTCACTCTAACACTAAACTTGCATCCTCATGAATAACAAAGTCAAATCACCAAAACGGGACTCGGCGCGGATCTGGGTTGGCCTGATAATCATATTCTTTGGCTCGATACTGCTTGCAGATCAATTGGATATCAATTTACACCTCCCCTCATGGTTTGTGAGCTGGCCCATGGCGCTGATCGTGGTGGGCTTCATCCTTGGTGCTACCTCGCGCTTCCGCAACACGTCCGCCTATGTATTGATCGGACTCGGTGTGTTCTTTATACTGCAGCGCGAAGTGTCCTACAACGTCTGGAAGCTATTTTTCCCGCTACTCATCATTGGGTTAGGGGCGTGGTTGCTCACGGATAGAAAACGCGTTTCCCGGCACCGGAGATCGGCTATGCCTGGGGGCGGCCGTCCAAACGCCACCGATCCACTTGCGGGCGATGAGAATGCATTTTCAGGGCAGGATATGGATCAGGAGGAGCCCCTTTTCGCTACTGACTGGGATAGAAAAACCGGCGGTGAATCCGAATTTGTCACCTCGACAGCCGTATTCAGTGAAATAAAAAAGCAGGTTTTCTCGAAAAATTTCCGCGGTGGTGAGATCGTGAATATTTTTGGCGGAACTGATATCAATCTTATGCAGGCAGATATACAAGAGCCTGTTGTGATCGATGTGTTCCAGATTTTTGCCGGCACCAAACTGATTGTCCCTGCGCACTGGGCCGTGGTTTCAGAGGTCGTTTCAGTGTTTGGTGAGGTGGATGACAGAAGATTTACTCACGGAGGCCCCAGAGATCCCAGAAAGACTGTATATTTGAAAGGAACCTCCATCTTCGGCGGCATTACCATAAAAAGCATGTAAACGTCCACATGAATAACGAATCCAGTACAATATCGCCCCAGCAACGCCTCGTGTACATCAGTTGCTTTGTGATCTGGACCGGATTTGGTGTGATTCAAACGACCCTGATTTGGTGGCACGCCTACAACTTTGAACTGGCAATCAATGACAGCTTGATTTCTGCCACCGTGCTCACCGTAACCTGTTTTATTATTGGAAATGCACTCAACTATTACCTGCCCAGCCGGCGGAAATACTTTCAGATCGCTATCTGGGCTGTGGTGATGTCCATCGCTTCCTTGTTTTTGACGCGAAGCTTGCTGTTTTACTTTATCAGTGATGCTGCGTACCTCAAAATGGTGGATCAGTCTCTCCCCTTGCGTTTTATCTTCTTCGGGTTGGTCATCGCGTGGATGGCTACCATTCACATACTCTGGAATATTCAACAGGAATATACTGAAAATGAGCAACGCAAAGCAGACGCAGAACGGCTCGCCCGGGAGGCTGAGCTCTACAATCTCAGGCAGCAGCTGCAACCCCACTTCTTGTTCAACAGCTTGAACTCCATTATCGCCCTTATCAGCAAAAAGCCCGATGAAGCACGAAATATGACTTTTCAGCTCTCTGATTTCCTAAGGGGCACCCTGAGAAAGGACGATCAGCAGATGATAGAACTCAAAGAAGAATTAGATCATATACGCCTATACCTGGATATAGAAAAAGTTCGCTTCGGTCACCGTCTGGAAACGGAAATACGCTGCGATGACGTCTGTGAAACTGCTTTACTACCGGTGATGATCATGCAACCCCTTGTTGAAAATGCGATCAAGTTTGGTCTCTACGACACTACCGGGAGGGTTAAAGTGAGTATTGATGCCTTCCTGCAAGAAAGTATGCTTGAGCTTCAGATTTCCAATCCCTATGATCAGGAGAAAAACGTCCCAAAAAGAGGTACCGGATTTGGGCTGAGAGGTGTGCAAAGACGATTATTTTTGCTTTTCGGGCGCACGGATCTCCTGGAAACACGGACTTCGGACAAGATCTTTACCAGCATTTTGCGCATTCCCCAACTTAGAGATGATGAAAGCTTTAAAAGTGATATTGATTGATGACGAACCTCTCGCTAGAGGTATGCTCGCAGAATACTTCGAAAAACACCCTGAATTCGAGATTATAGCGGAGTGCAACGATGGTTTTGAAGGCGCTAAAGCAATTTTTCAGCACAAGCCAGATCTGGTGCTTCTGGACGTGCAAATGCCCAAGATCGATGGCTTTGAAATGCTCGAATTGCTCGACGAGCAGCCTCCCGTCATCTTCACGACGGCCTTCGACGACTACGCGATCAAGGCTTTCGAAAAGCACGCGGTGGACTACCTGTTGAAACCTATTTCCCAGGCGCGCTTTGATCAATCCGTAGAAAAATTTTTAGCAGGACGACTGACCACCAGCCCTCAGGTCCTGGATCAGGTACAGGCAGAGTGGGGTCGGAAAACTCGCTACTGGGAACGCATCCTGGTCAAACAGAGACACAATATTAAAGTCATTCCGGTGGAAGACATCCATTTCCTAAAAGCAGATGACGATTACATACAGATAGTGACCCACGAGGGTTCTTTCCTGAAAAAGGAAACCATGACGCATTGCGAACAGCGACTCGATCCCAGGCTCTTTGTACGCGTACATAGGTCTTTCATAGTTCATATCCAGCAAATTGACCGGTTGGAACCCTACGAAAAAGAAAATTATATTGCATTGCTCAAATCAGGGGAAAAAGTCTCGATCAGCAGAACCGGCTATGCGAAACTCAAGCAAGTATTGGGCATGTAAAAATCTTTTGATTACTTTTGCAAGATGGTGATCACAAGAACGCTAATGTTACTTTGCTGGATTTTGGCCATGGTGCCAAGCTCACAGGCGAGACAGGATGCTGCCGATACGCGGCAGATCAATCAGGGTGTTTTTAACAAAATCGAGTACCATTTCAATCAGAGGGAGACGGATTCTATCTATGCCATGGCGTCCCCGGCTTTTCAAAAAGCCCTCTCCAAGGAGGCGTTGACTAGTGTTTTGGACCAGCAATTATATGCTTTGGGACAAATTCAGTCCGCTGAAATGCTTTCCTTCAATGAACCTGACGCTACGGGCATCTACCGGCTGGATTTTCAGGGTGCGACCCTACAAATGGTTTTGGGAACCGATGCCAACAGACGCTTCAACACCCTGTTATTTCAACCCTATCAGCCCGTCGAGCAGGAAGATCCCCTGCCTGTGATTAGGTCCACTAAAAAATCCCTGGACGAGTTTATCGATTCCTTAGCCTTTTCCTATACCAAGAATTCTGCGGCCCGGGCGCTGGCGATCGGTGTTCTCCAAAACGGGAAACGCACACACTATTTCTACGGAAATGTTTCCCGGGAGGATTCTCGTCTTCCGGATGACAATTCTCTTTTCGAGATTGGGTCGATTAGCAAGACCTTCGCTGCGACTTTATTGGCGTATTTAGCAGAGACCGGTGTGCTGTCGACTAAGGATCCCATCGTCAACTTCCTCCCCGATTCCCTTGCTTCCAACCCCTATCTTCGGCAAATAACTCTGGAACAGCTGGCCAACCATACTTCTGGCTTGCCAAGGCTTCCTACCAATATTATTGCGCATGCAGCCAAGAACCCACAGAATCCTTATTTCGGGTATTCAACAGAGATGCTTTATGATTTTCTGGCGGGGTATGAAGCTGAAATTGTGCCGGGCAACCAATATCTTTATAGCAATCTGGGCTATGCCGTGCTGGGTAGTATTTTGTCTACTTTAACGGGACAAACCTTTGACGAGATGGTTCAGGAAGTGATCGCTGTCCCCTTGGAATTGCGATTACTTACAGAGCATCCTACGGACTCCATGGATGTCCTTCCTGTACATGATCAGGCAGGAAACCTGGTTGCAGCTTGGGACTTTGATGCATTTTCGGCCGCAGGCTCCTTAAAATCTAGTTTGGGCGACTTGCTCAGTTTTGTAGGTGCGCATTTCGAGCGGCCAGAAACGGCATTGGAAAATGCGATGGCGCGTACCCGGGAATTCACCTTCTTTGACCCGCCTCAGACCGACCTCGGCCTGGGATGGCACATGGAATTGAGAGGGTCAGACCTTGTATACTGGCACAATGGCGAGACCGGCGGAAGCAATAGTTTCACCGCTTTCAGCCCGGACAAGCGAATCGCAGTCGTCGTGCTTGCAAACGCTAAAGTTTCGGTGGCCACGATCGCTAGAAATATTCAAGAGTTTTTGCTCAAGCCATAGGAATTCATTATATTTGTCTAGGCACTTCGTTTAGGTACATGAAAAAGGCATTGTCATATTTGCTGCTCCAGTTCTACGTCATTGCAGTCTTTGGCTTGACCATAGACATTGTGCAGTGTTGTGGCCCTGTGAGCACCGATCCTAGCCCTGCCGCTTGCAGCCTTTGCGAAGAGCAGCGTGCTGAACAAGATCATTGCAATACGGATGACTACTGCCCCATGGGCCTTGCCGATGGAGTCCCATCATGCGAGACCACTTTACTGGATTTTGGCAAGGGCTCTGAAGATGGCGTCGCTGTGGTCGAGGAGGCCACCCAGCCCTATGCTTCGCTGAGCATCAAGGCAATGATAGTGAGTGTGCTCACCCCCGACTGGTTTTTTGCCAGTGTACCTGGTGGTGAGGCTCTCCTTTATCAGCCGCATGCTCCTCCCCTCCCCGCTGACTTACCACTTTTTATCAAACATTGTATATATAGGCTATAAATTTCAGCTCCTGTTTAGTTTCTGCTGAATTTTATTTATAGGCTTTTATATACTGTTTGAATCATGAAAATTTTAGGCATATTATTTATATACTTGTCCCTGGCGATACCCGCTATGGGAAATCACGCACTGCCCGCCGATACCACTCAGGTCAAGGTGGCTGGCGTATGCGGCTCGTGCAAAAACCGAATCGAAAAAACCAGCCAAGGTCCCGGGCTGGAAAAAGCAAGCTGGGATGTCGAAACCAAAATATTGACCCTCGTTTACGATCCCGCGGTTTTTGACCCGGAAAAAGCTGTGGACAGAATTCTGGCGGCCGGACACGATGTCGAAGACCGCCAGGCGGATCAGAAAGCCTATCATGCGCTGCCTG
This sequence comes from uncultured Sphingobacteriaceae bacterium, assembly GCA_964401685.1. Lineage (GTDB taxonomy): Bacteria > Bacteroidota > Bacteroidia > Sphingobacteriales > Sphingobacteriaceae > DASRQK01. The sequence continues at coordinate 3,402 of CAYNZH010000039.1, read as the reverse complement.
CCTGCTGTCTCTATAAGGATGAGAACAATCCACATTTGCACCAGAACTCCCTAGAGGAAAAACGCGTCTTCGGGGTAGTCATGCAAGAAAATAAACAAGGACATCTGACCCCGATTGAAAACGCCAACATTACCTGGTTGGAAAACTCCCGCCTGAAAGCGGTAAGTGACAAGGAGGGCGTCTTCGAGATCTTCTATGATAGCGAAGTCTCCCACCTGATCGTGTCCTTCGCAGGGATGCAATCCGATACCATAGAGGTCAGAGACCCTTCAGAAATGATAGTCGTGACGGCAAAGGATCAAAGACTCGCGGAAGTGGTAGTCACAGCCCGCAGGGGGTCGAACTTCATTTCCTCCCTGACCCCCAATCGGCTGGAAATACTGACCAGCCAGGAGCTATTTAAGGCGGCCTGCTGCGACCTTAGTGAAAGTTTTGAGACCAACGCTTCCGTGGATGTTGTTCATAGCGACGCTGTTTCTGGAAGCAAGCAAATTCAAATGCTTGGGCTGAGCGGAAATTACACGCAGCTGACGGTGGAAAACCTTCCAGGACCTAGGGGCCTGGCTACTCCCTTGGGTCTGAATAGCATCTCCGGCTCGTGGATAGAATCTATCCAAATCAGCAAGGGTATAGGTTCGGTGGCCAACGGATTCGAGAACATGACCGGCCAGATCAATGTCGAACTCAAAAAGCCGGAGACCGCTGAACCGCTGTTTTTCAACATTTATGCAAACAATATGGGACGCTCAGATATCAACCTCAATCTGGCGCACCGGTTCAGTGAAAGATGGTCTGGCAGCGTGCTCTTACATGACAACTTCATGTACAATTCACATGTCAATTTTAGCAACAACGGATTCCTGGACATCCCGGTGGGAAATGTATTTTCCGCAGTCAACCGCTGGAAATATGAAAGCGGAGACGGTTTTATCGCCCAATTTGGGCTGAAAGTCCTCAAAGACAATCGCCGTGGAGGCGAATTAGGCTTTGATCCTGCAACCGACAAGGGGACAACCAACAAATATGGACTTGGTTTTGAGATCTCCAGATACGAACTATTTGCCAAACTCGGCTATATTTTCCCCAGTCACCGACACAGAAGCCTGGGACTGCAGCTGGCTGCCTCCTACTTTGACCAGGACTCCTATTATGGATTGCGAGATTATATGGCTGATCAGACCGGATCCTACGCCAATCTGATTTTCCAGGATATCATCGGAACCACCATGCACAAATACAGGATCGGTCTGAGTACGCAGTTTGACAATTACAACGAGCATTACATCAGCCAGAATTTCCAGAGAACAGAGGTAGTGCCAGGTGCTTTTGCCGAGTATACCTTCAGTCCGTCGGCCCAGTTTGACGCAGTAGCTGGGATGCGGTTGGATTATAACAATCTTTATGGGTGGTTTGGCACGCCGCGCCTGCACCTGAGGTACCAACCGGTTTACGGAACGACCCTTCGCTTCAGTGCAGGACGTGGACAGCGGACGGCCAATATCTTTGCCGAAAACACAGCCGCGCTGGCGAGCTCCAGAATGCTCAGGATTCAGGCATCCAACCATCCTGCAGGGGCTTACGGGCTGGGTCCGGAGGTCACCTGGAATACGGGTATCAGCGTGGATCAGGAAATCCAGCTATTTGGGAGAGCAGCATATTTGAGTGCCGAATTTCACCGAAATGACTTTATCGATCAAGTAATTGCTGATTTTGAGAATCCTCGAGAGCTGAAAATCTACAACCTGGGTGATGGAAAATCCTTTGCCAACAGCTTTCAAACAGAGCTCAGGCTCATGCCTGTCCCCCATTTGGAATTCAGAACTGCGTATAGACTGTTCGATGTGCAGACAACCTTTGGCGGAGAGCTCAAGGAAAGGCCGCTCGTCGCTAAGCATAGGGGCTTTCTAAATTTGGGCTATCACATTCCGGGGCCAGAGTGGCGCTTTGATTACACCCTGAATGTCACCGGACAAAAAAGACTACCATCAACCGCGGAAAACCCAGCTAAGTATCAAATGCCCGACTATTCCAAAGGTTTCGTGACTATGAATGCACAACTAAGCAAGGACTTTGGAAAGGTCCGGCCGATCACGATCTACCTTGGAGCTGAAAATCTCACAAACTATTATCAGAAAAACCCGATATTGGGTGCCGATCAGCCTTTCGGACAGTACTTTGACACGTCAATGCTGTGGGCGCCATTGTCAGGTCGTATGTTCTACGCGGGTATGAGATTGAGCGTGTTTTGACACAGAATTGTAAATACCTGCTGAATCTGGCATGACAAATGGAGGATTGGAACACTTTTTGCGGTAAAACGAGTGAGCAACAAAATTTGATAAAATCCTCACACTCAGACAATTTTTTCACATAAAATCAGTTATTGATAGGAGAATTTTATGTATTTTCGCAAAACTTTTTTAGAGAAAGGGACTTATATAATTAGATGAGACAACTTAAAATAACGCAATCCATTACCAACAGGGAATCACAATCCCTGGACAAATATCTCCACGAGATAGGTAAGGTAGATTTGATCACTGCGGAGGAGGAAGTGATTCTTGCCCAAAAGATCAGAGAAGGTGATCAGGCTGCGCTCGAGCGATTGACCAAAACCAACTTACGCTTTGTCGTTTCAGTTGCCAAACAATATCAGAACCAGGGCTTGACCCTTGGGGATCTGATCAATGAAGGCAATTTAGGACTGATCAAAGCAGCTAAGAGGTTTGATGAAACCAAAGGGTTTAAGTTTATTTCTTATGCCGTTTGGTGGATACGTCAGTCGATCCTGCAAGCTATTGCCGAGCAATCCCGTATCGTTAGGCTTCCCTTGAACCAGGTCGGATCGCTGAGCAAAATTAGCAAAGCTTTTTCCAGACTGGAACAAGAGTACGAGCGTGAACCATCGCCCGAGGAGTTGGCAGATACTTTGGAAACTACTGTTGACAAAGTGTCCGATACCTTGAGCAATTCGGGTCGCCATGTATCCATGGATGCTCCTTTCGTCCAAGGTGAGGAAAACACGCTGCTGGACGTATTGGAAAACTCCGATCCGGATACGGATAGCTCTTTGATCGACGAATCCTTGTCCGAGGAGATCAAGCGTTCCTTGGCCACATTGACCGAGCGAGAGCGCGAGATCATTGTTCTGTTTTTTGGTTTGACCGGAGTCAACCACCAGCTTTCATTGGAAGAAATTGGAGAAAAGTTCAATCTCACCCGTGAACGCGTAAGACAGATCAAGGACAAAGCTTTGCAAAGGCTACGTCACACTTCCAGAAGCAGAATTTTAAAATCCTACCTGGGTTAATTTTATTTTTTCTTGAAATTAGGAACCGTTTTGAGGAACGGTATTTTTTACAAATCACTAAAGCCCCGGCATCCAACGATGTGCGGGGTTTT
>CAYNZH010000038.1:10384-15868 GCA_964401685.1 uncultured Sphingobacteriaceae bacterium | reverse complement strand
TGGGTCAGGAGGGTATTCCATGGCCCGAATTTCTACAAATTGACCCTGCGGGATTATTCTAAATAGGTAAGACGCATCCACCTCGAACAGTTCCTAATCAAAATGGTTCGAAGAGTTGCGGACAGCAGTAAAGCCTTATTTGCGAGGCCGTGGACCACGCTGGTAAATGATGAGTCCATTTAAGAAATTACGGAGCAACTGGTCACCGCATGGCTTGAAATTTGGGTGGTCGTCTTTGCGAAAAATAGCTGCCAATTCTGTTTTTGTCACTCTGAAATCCGCTAGGGCTAATACTTCGATGATGTCATCGTCGGTGAATTTCATTGCCACCCGGAGTTTTTTCATGATATCATTATTGCTCATATTCGTGCGCGAAGATTAATAGTAATGCAAATTAACTTGCCGTCAAATATAATGAAAAATAAGGTTTCGGGGCATTTTTGCTATTCGTCCCTCAACGAATCCACCGGATTGGCGACAGCGGCCCTCACGGCTTGCCAACTCACGGTCAACAAGGCAATCACCACGGCAGCGAGGCCTGCCACAGCAAACATCCACCACTGTATCTCGATGCGATAGGCAAAATCCTCTAACCAACGGTTCATTACCCACCAGGCGATTGGGGAGGCGATCAAGATGGCCAGCAGTACCAGCCGGATAAAATCCCGGGACAACAGCGCTACGATGCCGGAGATCGAGGCCCCTAATACCTTACGGATACCGAGCTCTTTGGTACGTTGCTCCACCATATAAGTCGTTAGCCCAAAGAGACCCAAAGCGGCAATAATGATGGCAAGGATCGAGAAGGAAAGCGCTACTTTGCCCACGCGCTGTTCAGCCCTGTACATAGATTCAAAGGATTCATCGAGAAACTGGTAACTGAATGGCATCCCGGGAGCCATGGATTTCCACTGAGTTTCAATACTGCTCACCAGCGCGTGAACATCATTGGCATCGACCTTAAACGCCGTAGCGCGTTTGTTATTTCCCAGACGCATGCTCAGCGGGCCGATATGCTGACGCAAGGATTCAAAATGAAAGTCTTCGACCACTCCCACAACGGTATATGCTGTCGGGGGCGATGAGAGATCGTTCGGCATGTAAATCGTCCGTCCTACGGGGTCACTATATCCGATCAACTTTGCGGCAGCCTCATTGATGAGAATACCGGTCGAGTCTGTGCCATAATCGGGCGAAAAGTTTCTTCCTTCCAATATATGCATGTCCAGCGTCGTAATGTAATCGTAATCTATATCCCATATCTGCATGTTGAACATGTTACTTTCATTCATTACCGCATCCGTTGAAAACGAATTGTCGCTTCGGGAGGAATTGCTCACAGGGAGAAATCCCGCAAAAGATGCGGACGTAACGCCATTCATCTTGGCAACCTCGTTTTTAAAGGATTCCGTTTTGGTGCCCAGTGCATTGGTTCCGTTTATGACCAATATCTGCTCCTTATCAAAGCCGATTTTCTTATTTTGGATGAAATTCAATTGCCGGAAGACAATTAGCGTGCTAGCGATGATTATGATGGTCGTGATAAACTGGAAAATGACCAGCGAGCTCCTTAGATTGCTTTTTTGAAATCCCCCGCTGATCGTGCCCTTCAGCACCTTTATGGGCCGGAAAGCAGATAAAAAGAGTGCGGGATAAAGCCCTGCGAGGGTGCCTATAATAACAGTCAATAGAACAAGGCTGAAGAGATGCGCCGGGCGTAGTAAATTCAGCATGCTTAGCTCTTTTCCTGCGACTGCATTAAAGCTACTGAGGGTCAATGCGACCAGCCCGATTGCTAGCAATAAGCCAACAAGCACGGTCAGGATCGATTCGATGATGAATTGACTAATCAGCAAGCGTCTTTCCGTTCCCAGTACTTTTCGAATTCCCACTTCTTTAGCCCTGGAGGCCGAACGCGCGGTGGAGAGATTCATGAAATTCACGCAGGCAAGCAGCAGAATAAATAGCGCCACGGCCACAAAGATGTATACATATTGAATATTACCGTTCACACCCAATTCTGGATGGCGATCCGAATGCAAGTGGATGTCTGTGAGCGGGATCAAGGAATAGTCGAGCCTATTTCCTGCCTGATTAAATTCTTCCATAGAATTTATATCCATGTACTGCTTTGCTTGTGGCATGACATGCTTATCCACGACCTGCGCAAAATTCTTTTCAAAAGCTTCGGGATCGGTTCCCGCTTTCAAGAGGATATAGGTTTGAAAGTTATGGCTAAGAAAGTTGCCCCATGGGTAGGATACATTCGCCATGGAAAAAAAGAAATCAAAATCGAAATGGGAAGCGCTGGGAATGTCTTCGATCACTGCAGTCACCTGATAGCGGGTGCCATTATGGTCATTCGTCTCGAGGGACTTGCCGACGGCGTCTGTGGTGCCAAAATAACGGTTTGCAGCCGACTCGGTAATTACGACGGTATTGGGTTTGGTCAGTGCGGTGTGGGGATCCCCTGCGATTGCCGAAAGCGTGAATACATCGAAAAAGGTAGAATCTACATGCACAACACGACTTTCATTGATGTATTGGTCCCCATCTTTGATGAGTTTTGACCCCGAAGAAGCGTAAAACCGCACAAATTGTTCCACCTGTGGGAAATCGTCTTTCAACGCGGCACCCATGGGATCACTGGAAGTCGCAAGGGTGAGATCGACACCACCAATGCGCAGGTCGGAGTTGATGCGATAGATGCGGTCTGCCTTCTCATTGTACCTATCGTAGCTTGTTTCGTCAACTACATAGAGCGCAATCAGAATGAAGCAAGCCAGACCGATCGCCAGCCCAGCGATGTTGATGATTGAGAATGTCTTGTTTTTAACAAGGTTTCTCCAAGCGATTTTGACGTAATTTCTGATCATCAATGCTCGTGTTTATCGTTGTGTTTACCCGACCACTTCCATCATCACCTGACCGTCGAGCATGCGGATCACTCGATCTGCGAAACGCGCGTCGTGCTCACTGTGCGTCACCATGACGATGGTCGTCCCGGCTTCGTTCAATTCCGTCAGCAATTGCATCACTTCGTTGCCGTTTTTAGAGTCCAGATTTCCCGTGGGCTCATCCGCTAGGATCAGTTTGGGATTGTTGACAACGGCTCTGGCTACAGCCACACGTTGCTGCTGTCCACCCGAAAGTTGTTGGGGGAAATGGTTACGTCTATGCATGATTTGCACTTTTTCCAAAACTTCTTCTACCCGACGTTTGCGTTCTGCGGCAGGCACTTTAGTGTAAATTAAGGGCAGTTCGACATTTTCGAAAACGGTCAGTTCGTCGATCAGATTGAAACTTTGGAACACGAAGCCAATATTGTGTTTTCTTAGATCGGAACGCTTACGCTCATTGAAATCAGCGACTTCAATATCGTTGAATTGGTAGGATCCGCCATCCAAATCGTCCAGAAGGCCGATAATGTTCAAAAGTGTGGATTTCCCACATCCTGAGGGACCCATGACAGCCACAAATTCCCCCTGTTTTACGTGGATATCCAGGTCATTCAATGCAAGGGTTTCGACCTCCTCGGTGCGGTAGAGTTTTTGCAAATTGGTTATTTTTATCATCTTTTTTGTTTTTGTCAATAAAATTCGTTATATTTCCTAGATAGGCCTTACTCATCTCTTTATTATTCATCCCTCAAAGCGTTCACAGGATTTGCTACTGCAGCTTTAATTGCTTGGGTGCACACTGTTATCATTGCGATCGCCAAGGCCATCCCTCCGGCAAGTAGAAATACCCACCATGGGATCTCGATCCGGTAGGTGTTATAGTTTCCGAGCCAGTTCTCCATGATCCAATAGCTCAACGGGAAGGCTATCAGGCAGGAAAGACCTACTAAATGGACAAATTCCCGTGTCAAAAGATTGGTCAAACCTAGAACTGATGCGCCCAGGACTTTGCGAATTCCAATCTCTTTTGTCCTTCTCTCTGCGGTGTAAGCCGCCAAACCAAATAAGCCCAAAGTAGAGATAAATATGGCCATGATCGAAAACACACGGCTCAATTTGCCCACCATCATTTCTGTTCGGAACATTCGATCAAATTGATCATCCAAAAACCGGTATTCAAAGGGATATTCTGGGTTGAATTTTTTAAATATATTTTCGATTTGAACTAAAGAGGCGCCGAGATCTTGATTTGCTGCCACGCGCATGGTCAGGACGTTCCCCGATTGAAGCAGGGGACTGAAAACCACGGGTTCATTGGCAAGATAAACATTTGTAGTCATGAAATCATCGACCATTCCGACGATGGTAAAATCAGCCCATGATCTGGAGATTGTTTTGCCAATTGGATTATCGGCAATGCCCATTAGTGTTGCCAAACTCTTATTGATCACGACATTGAGCGAGTCGCTCATGATATCCTGCCTAAAGGTACGACCCTCGAGCATGTTCAGTCCGATTGTCTGGAAATAATCGGCATCCGCATTATCCAACGTAATGAGTATCTGAGCATTAGGGTCTTTGCCCTCCCAAGAGTAGTCCCCGGTATTGGATCCTAGATTCAAAATGCTGTGATCCGAACGTCCCATGTTTTCGACCACTCCTAGGCTGAGCAATTCATGTTTGATCGCACTATAATGCGTATTTATCTTTGGATAAACGACGCTGGTCACCAGTCGATTACGATCATACCCTATATCTTTGCTACGCGCGTGCTCTATCTGCATATAAACCAAAATACTGCACACGACCAGCGTGACCGAGGCGGAGAATTGCACGACCACAAGACCGCGTCTCACTAGATTCGTACCGCCAGGCTTGCTGCCTAGTCCTTTCATCACCGTGATCGGCTCAAAAGAGGACAGATACAAGGCTGGGTAACTCCCCGCGACCAACCCGGTTATTAGCACCACGCTCACCAAAAACAGAAGATGCAGCGGTTGATCCAAACCCAAGGTCAATTGCTTGTCGACCAAAATGTTGAAGTAGGGCAGGGCTAATGCCATCAGTCCGACAGCAAAAACTCCAGCGATCAACGCGAGAAGTAGAGCTTCGGAGAGAAATTGGCCGATGAGGGTGCCACGACCTGCACCTACTACCTTTTTTACGCCGATTTCTTTGGCTCGTTTTTGTGATCGGGCGGTGGCTAGATTCATGAAATTGATGCAGGCGATGATTAGGACGATCCAGGCGATCAGTGAAAAGAGACGTACATATTTAATACTTCCCTCTATTTCATTTCCATCACTATCAAACACATTGTATAGGTGCATGCGTTCCAAAGGATAGAGCCGCAATTGGGAAGTATAACCGTCATTGCCAGATTTCTGCTGGATGAATCGCGAAATCTTGTCGTTTACCACGGCAACATTTGCATTTTCTCGTAATTTGACAAAGGTCATCAACGCATTGCTACCCCATTGTTCCAGCCAGGAATTTTGACTGAAGTATACCTCATAAGGTCGCAACCAATCAAAAGCGATCGAACTATTGGTCGGAAGATCTCGCACCACGCCCGATACGATCA
>CAYNZH010000038.1:0-10284 GCA_964401685.1 uncultured Sphingobacteriaceae bacterium | reverse complement strand
ATATTCAGAAAACTATAGCCTTTCGTCTTCCAAAGGTTTCTAAATGTGATTTTTATGTAGTTTTTTAACATGGAAGATTCTATTTTCTAATATTCAGTTCCTGTACCTTGTCATAAGTTTCGTAGCTGGATACCACAACTTTATCGCCAGGTTCCAAACCCTGAATCACCTCGTAAAAATCTGGATTTTGACGCCCCAACTGAATATTCGTTCTAAAAGCGGTCTTTCCATCCTTATCGAGCTTGAAAATCCAATTGCCACCGGTTTGCTGGTAAAAGCCACCGCGAGCCAGCAGCACGGCAGTCGTTTCGTCACTGAGTGCGAGGCGGATCTGAAGCGTTTGCCCGCGGCGGATTCCTGGCGGTACCTTATCGATAAACTCCATGTCGACTTGAAAGCGGCCATTTGTGACTTGTGTGTAGACTTTTTTAATGTGAAGCCTATAGGGATTTCCCGCGAGCACGAATTCCCCTTCTTGTTCGGTAAAAATTCGATTGATATAATGCTCGTCGATCTCTGCACGTACTTTAAAGCCGGTCAGCACGTCGATTTGCCCTAGACGTTCGCCAGCACTTTTACTTTGGCCAATTTCCGCATCGAACGAGGTGAGCTGCCCGTCAACCGGCGCGCGCACAATAAGATCTCCGACCTTTCCGCGCATCAACTCCAAAGCCCGTTGCGTTCGCTGGTAGGTGTTTTTATCCTGACTGAGTTTTTGACTCGTGGAAACTGAATCCTGATACAAGATTTGATTGGTCAGTTTGACTCTCTCCTTTTGATAATTATAATCGTTTAATGATTTTTGAAATTCCTGCTGCCCTATGGCCTTCGCTTCATATAAACGCTTATTTAAGAGGTAGATGCGCTCAGATTCCTTAAAGGCCTGCTCGACGTCCGCCATCTGGTTTCTATTGGAGATGGTAGCCTGCTGCGCATTGGTTTGCGCGATCTGTGCTTGAGTAAGCAGGTTGAGTACCTGGGTTTCCTGCTGAACCAACATAAGCTCCATATCCGTATTGGAAAGCCGCATGATAGGATCTCCTTTACGCAATTGAGCGCCATCTTCCACAAATTTCTCTTCAACCCGTCCGCCGACTGATGCATCAAGATAGATACTGCTGATCGGCATCACTGACCCATTTATGGGGATAAACTCTTGAAACGATCCTTCTCTAACCTCCATGATCGAAATTCGTTCCGCATCGACATTGAGGCGGCTATTGCCACTGGTAAAATAATAGCTTGCAAAGATCAAAGCTAAAAGCGCAATGACGCCCGATAATGCCATAATCCTTTTCCTGTTCCACGTTTTCTGTTTGATGGGTCTATCCATTTTGCAATTTTCCTGTTTTTAGGTTCTTATAGAGAACCCTGTGCCAATTATTTAATTAACTGTAAAACAGTAAACTAATATCTTTCACGCCGCCAGAAGTGTCCGCTTATGAACACTCCATGTGCATAAATGAACAGTTTCATTTGGCCAGTATTGATAATGTATTGACAAACAATTGTTTGAAATTTTGGCATAACCTATGGTCAATGTGGGTTAAAAAAGAATAATGAGATTTTTTCTGCTAATCATATTGCTGAGCGCGGCTAATTCAGTCGTTTTTAGTCAAAATTTGCCCCAGCGATCGCTTGAAGACTGTATACGTCAGGCTTTGGACCATAATGCCGAATTACAGCGCTCGTTTATTGTGGCAAAACACGATGATATACGACATCTGCAAAGCCATCTCAATAGGCTTCCGACGGTGTCGGCTAGTCTTGGGCATGGATTCAATCAAGGGCGGTCGGTAGACCCGATTACGAATCAATATACCGAAGAGACTTTTGGATATGGTAGTCAAAGTTTGAGCGCGAGTATGAATCTATTCAACGGGTTGAGGACCCTTCACGAGATCCGCAGGCAGGCAAGCGCGCGGAAGGCAGGGCAACTTGAGTATCAGAATCAAGCCCATGAGTTGAGACTGGATGTTATCGAAGCCTATATTGCGGTGTTGACATCCAGAGATTTACGCGAGCAGGCCCAAAGGCAGCTCGACGTTACTGCTGAACAGCTGCGTAGGGCAGAGGTCATGCATGAGGAGGGATCGTTTCCTCCTGGTGATTTTTTTGATATCAAGGGGCAATATAAGCGTGACGAAAACCAAATCGAGAACAGTGAGAAAACTTACTATGCTAGCCGTCTGCGCCTTTCCCGACTAATGGGCATCGCAGAAACGGAACTGGGAGAAATGCAGGATTTACACATTCAGCTAAATGACCGCCAGACGGATCAGGTGCAACTTTTTGAGCTTGCACAAAGCTTACCGCACATACAGGCCTTGGATTTTCGTATTAACGAGGCTAGACACCAGTTGCGATCAGCGAAGGGTAGTTTCTTTCCATCTTTAAGCTTCAATGCGGGCTTAAGTAGCAATTACTCGAATAAATCATCACATTCATACACGCAGCAATTTAACAATAACCTAGGAAAGTACGTCTCTTTCGGGCTGAGCATCCCAATTTTTAACCGTCTACAGACTTTAAATCAGGTGAAACATGCGCGGCTTACCTTACAGGAATACGAATGGATCAAAAAAGGCCGATTGGAGGATTTACTACAAGTCACCTCTCAAGCCGTTTTTGATTTGCAATATACAATTGGGCAGGTTCGGAATCTTGAGGAGCAGGTTGAGTTTTATGCGGAGTCTTTCAGGATAGCTCAGGTTCATTTTGATGCCGGCGCAAGTAACTCATTTCAGCTATTGGCTGCCAAAAATAAAATGGACAGTGCCCATCAGGAATTGGTATTGAAAAAATATGAATATCTCATGCAGCAGTATATCAATGATTATTATAGTGGATCCCTCGATTTTTAATTACATTTGTGCATGGACTTAAGAAAAGCATCCATTTTATTGGTTGATGACGACCGGGATCTGCTTACGGCTGGCCGCCTTTTGCTCAAATCGAAGGTACGACAGGTGTTGGTGGAACATAACCCCGAAAATCTGCTGCATATCTTAGCGAAAGAAACAGTTGACCTGGTTTTGCTCGACATGAATTACAAGAGCGCGATAAACACCGGCAACGAAGGGCTTTATTGGTTGGCACAAATCAAGCAAAAATTCCCGCACATCAAGGTGGTCATGATTACGGCTTATGCCGCGGTCGATCTAGCTGTCCAGTCGCTAAAAAAAGGAGCGGAGGATTTTATCGTCAAACCCTGGCAAAATGACCAATTGCTGGAGACATTGCAAGCCGCATTATCATCGAAAAAAGACCCTGCGATCTCCCGAAGTTCACACGCGCATAGGGCGTCTCATGATGACCTCATGATCGGTAACTCATCAGTCATGCAGGATTTGCAATATAAGCTTGACAAAATTGCACCGACCGATGCAAATATTCTTATATTGGGGGAAAACGGTACCGGAAAGGATCTGATCGCTAGGGCGATACACGACCGCTCTCTCCGTTCTCAGGAAGCTTATGTCAAGGTCGATGTGGGTTCGTTGACGGAGACGTTGTTTGAAAGTGAGTTATTTGGTTACAAAAAAGGTGCTTTTACGGATGCCCGCGACGACCGACAGGGAAGGTTTGAGATGGCCAACAAAGGGACCCTATTTTTGGACGAGATTGGTAATATTTCTCTGCAACAGCAGTCAAAATTGCTCAGTGTGCTTCAAAACAGACAAGTCATTCCTTTAGGTTCCAACGAAGCAGTACCTATCGACATCCGCTTGGTCACAGCCACCAATGTGCCTTTAGCAGCGATGGCTGATGAAAATAGATTTCGAAAGGACTTGATTTACAGGATTAATACAGTCGAGATACAGGTTCCTCCTTTGCGCGAAAGAGCTGGAGATATTGAGCTTTTGGCCCTTCATTTTTTAGACCATTACAATAAAAAATACCACAAAAACATCAAGGATTTTGACAAGAGTGCTCTGCAAAAGCTTTCTACCTACCATTTTCCGGGCAACGTCCGAGAATTGCAATACAGTATTGAGAGAGCAGTAATTATGGCTGAGCGGCAAATCATGGATGCCCAGGACATCTTATTTTCGCCTTTGGAGCAGGTAAGTCAGTCAATTCCAGGCCAGGTAATTATGGATTCCCTCAATTTGGAAGCCATGGAGAAGAAAGCCATAAAGTCGGTCGTCGAACGACATAATGGCAATATTTCCAAAGCGGCGAAGGAATTGGGGCTGACCCGGGCCACGCTATACAGAAGGCTCGAGAAGTACAATATTTAAGGAGTGTGAAAAGATTCGTTTTCAGCTATTTCTTTCAGTTATTTCTTCTATTGTGCGCTGCACTTGGAATAGCTCTTTGCTTGCTTACCGAGCGGTATATTCTGGGTGGCGTAGCCTTTTTGATCTATTTATTATTGGCCTACAAATTATTCTCCAGACAGCTTTTTCTTGTCAAGCAATTAGAAGAATTTTCAGAAGCTGTGAAATACAGGGACTTCACTCGCCGGTTTTTGGTGAGAAACCCCCGGTCAACTGAAGGCAAGCTTTACCAGGCATTCAACCAAATAAATCAAGTTTACCGAGACATAAGTGTCGATAAGGAAGCGCAGCACGAGTATCTTAATAGGGTGGTGAATATGCTGGATTCTGCGATTATTTTTTATCATGTAAATTCCGGCAAGGTACTGTGGCTCAACGATGCATTTAAGCAGTTGTTCACGCTCCCACACCTGGGGAAAATAAGCGCTTTGGCGAAACGCCACCCTGAGTTGTTTCAAAAAACGATGGATCTGGAGAAAGGGCAGCAACAGATTGAAACCATCCACTCAAGCCGGGGAAAAATCAAGTTGTTAATGCATTTGTCCGAATACGAAACCAAGGAGGGGCATTTCCGCTTAGGTGTTTACCAGAACATTAACGAAGCTATAGATGCGACCGAAACTCAGGCTTGGCACAAATTGCTGCGCGTCCTCACACACGAGATCATGAACTCCATAGGTCCGATCAGCTCTCTCGCAGAAACTTTGCACGGGCGGCTCGAGAGATGGGAAGGAAACGAGGAGATTGAAGACCTGAAAGAGGGTATTTTTACGATCAAAAGGCGCAGCGAAGGATTGCTACAGTTTGCAAACAGTTATCGGCTGATCAATAAGGTCGACAAGCCCAAGTTTCAAGATATCCTTGTGGTGCAGCTATTTGAAAATGCCTACCAGCTGTTGGAACCTACCTTGCTGCAGAAAAATATAGACTTGGATATTATCATAAAAAACACTCGTCTTATTCTTAAAGCAGACCCAAACCTGGTAGAACAGGTTTTGATCAATTTGCTTCTCAATGCGTTTGAAGCAGTAAAAGACTTGCCTGAACCCTACATAAGCCTTAAAGCGCAAGAGGAAGAAGGCGGCAAGCTGGTTATCATGATCAAAGATAACGGCACCGGCATGAGTGCCGAAATTCAGGAGCAGATTTTTACTCCGTTTTTCACGACCAAAAAGTCTGGCACCGGAGTCGGGCTCTCCTTGAGCAAGCAAATCATGCTCCTGCATCGCGGAAATTTATCGGTCGAAAGCGAGCTTCATAAGGGTAGCACATTTATACTCCAATTCCCAATTGTATAAAACATTCTATCTATAGTTTCATGCCTAAATAAACAATCAAAAACTGCATAATAAGGGCAAAGTCCAACAGATACGTCCGCAAATAATTTTCGCTTTTAAACACATAGAACCTGAGCACGCCCACTAAAAGTAAATTGGTAAAAAGAAAAGCCCCTATTAGACCATCGGGCCCGGAAAGAGAAAATACCCAAACGGAATGTACAGCGATAAGTCCATAAACAAGAGTTCTTGCGACTTTTTCCCCGAAGATGAGGGGAATTGTTCTGAGTTCATACGATCTATCTGCCGTCATATCACGCATATCAAAGGGGAGGGTACAAATCAACAAGAACAAGAATCTCGAAACTGCTATCGCGAAAATCTGAAAGGGAGCGATCTCCAGACCGTGAGCGTGGAGCTCAATAAGTGGCAAGAACACCGTACTCAGCACCCAGACGAAGACGATATGAAACACCTTGAGGCCTGGCACCTCCCGCAGTCCCCGCCATCTACCTTTTATTTTGACAATCGGCACAAAATACGTTGATGCGACAATGCCAATAACGATCAAAAATGCAACGCTGTATGGAGAGAGACGGCTGGCAAAATAAAGCAGTATAGCAGCGGCGATTATGGTCAGCGTTCGCATGAGTGACAAATTCTGGCCGACCCAGCGCGTGCGTGACAGAGACGACAGTGCCGGCTTGCTGGGCAATGAAAGGAATATGGTCACATTGTAAAGAATGACTGTAGAACTCCACTCCACCATGAGCACATCTACCAAAATCGGATGTCCGGAAACGACAAAAGTCAGCGCAGACTGGCTCATAGCAGCGAAGGCAATCAGCAAATGTGCGTAGATTACAAAGGGAATAACGCTAAAGATTTTTTTGGGGCGCTTTCTTTGTTCTTGCTTTGCTAGCCGTGTTCTTTGATCCGGCACTTTCAGAGATGTTTTTAATGAATATCAATTTAATTTTAGATTTTTCCTTGGTACGCTCATCAACTTGAAATTCGGATTTCAGGGCCTTGAAAAGCTGGGACAACTTCTCAAAACCATAATTTCTGGCGTCAAAATCGGGCTTTCTCTTGATAATTAGGTTCCCTATATCGCCCAAAAAGGCCCAACCACTGTCGTCTGCCGTATCGCTGACAGTTCCTTTCAGTACTGCTAGTGTTTCCTCATCTACCAGGGGTGCGGCGTTTTTGACTTTATCCAGTATTTCCACATAAATAAACTTATCACAGGAACTAATGAAAGACTTTGGCGTCTTTTTTTCGCCCACCCCAATGACTAGTTTACCTGATTCGCGCAGGCGTGTCGCTAATCTGGTGAAGTCGCTGTCGCTCGAAACGATGCAAAATCCATCAACCCGATCCGAATGCAAAATGTCCATAGCGTCGATGATCAGGGCCGAGTCTGTCGAGTTTTTTCCTTGGGTATAACTGTACTGCTGTATGGGTGTAATCGCGTGGGTAACCAGATTTTCCTTCCAATTCACCACGTAGGGGCTTGTCCAGTCACCATATATTCTCTTTATGGTGGGTATTCCGTAGCGCTTTACTTCGTTTAATATTTCACCTATTTTCTTCGATGAAACGTTATCTGCATCTATTAAAATCGCAATATTTAAATCTTCTTTTTCTGCCATTCGTATGTATTTACTGTGCTAAGTTAGGGTTTTTAATCGTAACACTTTTATTTTTTTCTCAAATCATTATTGCTGTAAGCGCTTATAAACGCACCGGTATAACATAGGAATGAACAGATTGCACCAGGCCTTTGTTTTTGTGGACTGCGTAGAGAGCCTTTGCTAGTTTTAGACTTAGCTCTCTGACAATCATCATTTTGCAGGTATCGTTGGTGGAATCGTTCGTCATATTGCAAAAATTTATTTGAAGCCTGTTCGCAACAGCGTACCATTCGAAGAGAGAATGATAGCCAAAGAATCTGGATATCGTATCGGCGGGGTCAATGTCCATAACATCCGAGTCGCTTTCCGCAGGAATTAGATTGAAGAGAGGATCTGCAGTGGGACGTAGTTGACATTGCTTATAAATAATATAAGCGATTTCTATCTGTCCGACGAATTTTTGAAAATGGAATCCAAACTCTAGTTTTGCAAGATTGACAGATGAAGGATAGATACTTGCGAACATGAGCTGGTGAAGGATATGAAGCCATTCGCTGATCGTAATTTCGGTGCGAAAAAAATCATCCAAGTAGTCCAGTGGATCGTCGATGTGGTTTTTCGCGATATGTCTAAAGTGCCGGTGTTTGAGTTTTCTTTTCTTCATTGCTACGCTAAGGTAGTATTTATTTTCTTCTTACTAAAATTTTTAGCATTATATTTTTCCACATTTTTAGGTGGGGGAGTTGTTTTGGCAAATAATGTGTATATTTGTATAGATAATCTATTTTTGTTATCTTTATAAGTAAAAACCGTAAGGATTATGACAGCATTAGGCGAATATCTAGCGAGGAGATCGGTAAATAAGTCTATGGTGGCCCGGCGTACTGGGCTCAGTAAAGCGAGGGTGGGTGAGCTGACGCTCAATTCTTCATCTAAACTGAGGGCAGACGAACTTTATTTAATAGCCAAATCTATAGATGCAGATCCTTGTGATATGTTAAATACGCTTTATGGGCACTTGACATTGCATCTGGAAACAAACTGAAGAAAATTTAAAAAGCGTTATATTTGATTGTTGGATTTATCGGTATTAAACACATTTGAGGAGATTTTATGGCCGGACATAGTAAGTGGGCAAACATTAAACATAGAAAAGGAGCGCAGGATAAGAGACGGAGCAAGGTATTTACAAAAATCATCAAGGAAATCACTGTTGCGATTAAGGAGAACGGAAACAATGGCGATCCAGATACCAATCCAGCATTGAGAAATGCCATTCAGAACGCGCGCGGCGTAAACATGCCCAAAGATAATATTGAAAGGGCAATAAAAAAGGGTACTGGTGCTGACGCGGAAAGTTATGAACAATTGACCTTTGAAGGGTATGGACCTCATGGCATCGCGTTTTATGTGGAATGCATGACCAACAACACGAACCGGACGGTGGCCAATGTCCGCGCTATTTTCAATAAACGAAACGGTTCTTTAGGGACAAATGGATCTTTGGAATTTTTATTTGATCACAAAGGCGTCTTTACCCTTGAGAAATCTAAGCTCGACTGGGATCTGGAGGAGCTACAATTGGAACTTATCGAAGCTGGCGCGGATTCCTTTGAAGATGAGGAAGATATTTTTATTATTTACACCGAGTTTGCCGAGTTCGGACCTATGTCTGCAAAGTTAAACGATCT
This sequence comes from uncultured Sphingobacteriaceae bacterium, assembly GCA_964401685.1. GTDB lineage: Bacteria > Bacteroidota > Bacteroidia > Sphingobacteriales > Sphingobacteriaceae > DASRQK01. The sequence goes on along the minus strand of CAYNZH010000038.1, from coordinate 1,399 downwards.
GGGTATTGAGGTCCAAAACGCCGAACTTCAAAGGATTCCGTTGGATACCAAGGTGCTGGATATTGAGCAGGCCAAAGACATCATCAAGTTGATTGACGCCTTTGAAGATGACGATGACGTTCAGAATATTTTTCATAATCTTGAACTCACTGATGATTTGATGGAGCACCTCACTTCCTGAGATGCTGCGTGAAGAATAAAACTTTTTCGCCTCTCCCGTGTTTGATAATTGAACAATAAAAGGAGAGATTAATATGAATAAGTTAACATGGAAAGGTCGTTGGAACGAGGTCAAAGGGAAAGTGAAACAGCAATACGGAGAGCTGACTGACGACGATCTAAAGTATGAAGAAGGTAAAGAGGATGAATTGTTGGGGCGGTTGCAAAAAACAACCGGGAAAACGCAGCAAGAGGTAGAAACTTGGTTGAACAACCTCGACTAAGCACTCTAAACTTTTTTCTAGAAAACAAAGGCTCGAAAATCATTTCCGAGCCTTTGTTCGTTTTTTGCATACCGGACCGGAGAGATTATCTCAGAAATCCATAGAAAAAGGAGTTGTCAGAGCGGTAGAGCCCCCCAACAAAGCCCTCAGTCGGATTAGGATTCTCGACCCAGTCAATTCTAAACTGAGGATCATCGAAATATTCGTTCATACGGACGAGTTGACTCCTTCTTGTGTTCCAGTTATTGTTATTTGCAACCAATTTTAGCGAAAGCATGTCGCCATTCCTTTCGTAATCAAATGTCGAGGTTGCAACAAACTCTGTACCTGCACTTATCGATCTGTAACGAACGCGTAGGGTAATTTGTTCTGCATCGGTAAAGGTCAAATCAGTGTATAGAATCTCCCTTCCGGACGCCCTAAATAGGGCGACAGTCTCGTTATATACAGCATTAAACTCCGAATTTACTCCGGCTGGAAGTTCTTCGCCCTCAATATGCAGGACGGTCCATTCGTTGCCATGACCAAACAAGGTATGCATGGGCATAATCGGGTTGGATGAACGCTGCACCGGTACTACAGATGCATCAACCTGTGCGATGAATGCGTTGCTTGCTCCATCAAAGGAAAATCCATGGATTGTCTGGCCCTTATACTCCAACGGATTTTCCAATCTTAATCCATTTTCCACGAAGCTAAAGTTTTCGGTTTGTGAAGCTGATGCATTCGCGCCCTCCAACCAGCTAATCATTACTTTTTTGGAGGTGACGTTGATTTCTACTGCGACACGCACATTATCCGCAAACTGCAAATAAAGGAACGGGTTTGCAGTAATGTAATTTGCTGCCGTCTGCTGCATATCGGCCCATGCCCCTCCGATTATAGCTTCTCGTTGGGCAGCGGTCGCCGGACGAAGGGTCATTTTGTTTTTGTTGAATGTTCCTTCCAGCTGAATC
>CAYNZH010000037.1:0-16211 GCA_964401685.1 uncultured Sphingobacteriaceae bacterium | reverse complement strand
TGCTCGTGTAGCTGTTGATTGAGCCGATCGGAAATATAAGAGCGATAATGGCTGCTCGATGGCCCGACAAATAGCACCATCTCCTCGTTCCAACTTTTTTCAGGCTGGGTCGTGTCGTTCACATGAATAAATTCATAAAACACGCGCAATAAGCTTTTTTCTTGAGCCTTGAGTTCCGTTATTCCAAAAATAGAAAAAACGAAGGCGATCATTACGTAGTTAAAAAATGTTTTCATTATCTTGCGTATAAAAGTAAAAGTTCGAAAAAGCAATATTTCTACGAAAATATAGTAACAAACTTTGTTATGCAAGTTTTTCTACGTATTTTTCGTAATTAATTTATTAATGAGGATCTGATATGAAAATAACGAAGGAAAATGTAGACCCAAACGTATTTAGGTTATACGATGACTACGCACATAACCGCCTTAACAGGAGAAGTTTCGTCGAAAAGCTGTCCTTCTACGCGGTCGGGGGTATGACGGTGCCTGCCCTGTTAGCGTTCCTTAGCCCTAATTATCAAGATTATCTCCAAATCAAACCAGACGATTCTCGAATAATTACCCGGAAAATCTCTTACGATTCGCCCAACGGAGGCGGCAGAATATCGGGCTTGCTGTGTCTGCCGAAAAAACAGCCAGGGAAATTGGGTAGCGTCCTGGTCGTACACGAGAACAGAGGCCTAAATCCATATATAGAAGATGTTGCGAGGAGGGCGGCCGTTGCTGGATTTATGAGCCTTGCTCCAGATGCGTTAAGCCCTCTGGGAGGATATCCTGGCAATGACGATGACGGTCGTGCACTACAAAGCGAGAGGAATAGAGATGAAATGTTGGAAGACTTCATATCCGGCTTTGAGTTCCTCCACCAACACGCCCAATCCAATCAGAAAGTGGGTGTCGTCGGCTTTTGTTTTGGAGGCTGGATTTCCAACATGATGGCCGCTAGAGTTCCTCAGTTATCCGCCGCCGTACCTTTTTACGGGGGTCAGGCCGATTTGGAGTTGGTACCACAGATTCAAGCACCCTTACAATTGCATTATGCGGAAACCGACGAAAGAGTCAATGCGGGTTGGCCCGAATATGAAAAAGCGTTGAAATTACATAACAAAGAGTATGAAGCCTACTTCTACCCCAATACCCAGCATGGATTTCACAATGATTCCACACCAAGATTTGATAAAAAGGCGGCCGACTTGGCCTGGCAAAGAACGCTAAGATTTTTTGAACAACATTTGGCTTAAATTTGCCTTAGATTGCCCATTCCAGCAGACTTGCGCCCCAAGAAAATCCAGCCCCAAACGCAGTCAGCAAAAGCAGATCGCCAGTTTTGAGTTTAGACCGATGTTCCCAGATGCAGAGCGGAATGGTTGCAGAAATGGTGTTGCCAAAATTTTCAATATTGGTCATCGTTTTGGCCGGATCAATGTCGATTTCCTTTCCGACGCCGTCAATAATTCGCTTATTTGCTTGGTGAGGAACCAACCAATCTATATCCCCAATTGATAGATTATTACGCTTTAAGACCGCCAGACACGCCTCACTCATCGCTTTGATGGCCTGTTTAAAAACGACCTTCCCATCCTGCTTTATATATTGCAAACCATTGGAAACAGTCTCATTGGACATTGGATGAAGTGATCCGCCGCCCTCAATATTCAAAGCGGCAGCCCCCGTGCCATTGCCCAAAAGAAGACTATCCAGCACTCCGGCCTTCTCCGAAGGCTCCAGCCAGACCACACCAGCTCCGTCACCAAAGAGAATATTGGTGCTACGATCGTTAATATCGACATACGAGCTGATTTTATCCGCGCCAATGACAAGCACATTCTTATGACGTCCACTTTCAACAAAAGCCGCCCCTATATCCAGCACGTGCAAAAACCCCGAGCAGGCCGCATTCACATCGAAAGCCATAACGTCATGCAGCTTCAATTTTTCTGCAAGTATATTGGCGGTGGACGGCATGAGCATATCGGGAGAGGAAGTCGCAACAATCAGCGCATCGACGTCTTGTAAATTTTTTGGATAATTTTGTAAAAGATCCATCACCGCTTCCACAATCATATCGGAGGTGGCGAGACCGTCTCCCAAAATTCTGCGTTCCTTGATGCCGGTTCTTTGGACGATCCACTCATCCGAGGTGTTCGTCACTTTTTCCAGATCCTGATTTGTTCTTTTCGCCGCCGGCACAAAACCTCCAACGGCAGTAATAGCCGCGAACCTCTTCTTAAATTCGTCCTTAATCATATAAAATTTCTATTCCGGAGGAATAGCACTCACTATTTCATTTCTAAAAATCTGTGCGCAAAGGTAGCAGATTTATTCGGTAAAAATCATATCGATATGAGGAATTCCCGCGTCATCGTACTCACCTCCTATTGGTTTAAACCCCAAACCCTTGTAAAATGTTTGCAAATGGCTTTGAGCGCCTATGCAAATGGGTTGCAATCCGTACCAATCCCAAAGCTCTTTCATCGCCTTCTGCATCAAAACTCCTCCCATTCCATTTCCCCGGTAGTCTGTCCGAACGACCACCCGGCCGATACTTGCCTGATCAAAGGTTATCCCTGGAGGTATAAGGCGAGCATACGCAACGAGTTCCCGAGTCGTAAAATCGTGGGCAGTAAGATGACGTGAAAACTGATCTTTCTTGTCCAGATCGTTGTACACACATTGTTGCTCCACAATGAAAATTTCCTGCCGGAGGTGCAGGATTTCATACAATTCTGAGGCAGCTAATTCCTCAAAACTCTTGGTTTTCCAAATCAGGTTATTCATGTAAATTAAAACATTAATTGAAACAAGTATAAAATTGATTATCAATAATTTCACCCTAATAAATCGGTAGATTTATAGCCACACAATCCGCATACTAAGTATTTTAGCATTTTTACGTAATTTCACCTACAACTCCACAAGAAATAATTGTCGCACTATGCTGATTATTAAACGATCAGTCACTAGGCAAAATTCTATAGAACTGGGTCAAAAATACAATAATTTCGATGAATTTTGGCCATATCTAAAAAAAAACTATATATTTGAAACAATACGTAAACAAGAATGTTATCCATTCACGTTGTGCACATTTTAAACTAATCACTATAACATGACACTACTAAAACGACACAGTTTCACTCAGCTTTCGATGGGATTTTCTGCTGTATTATTTGCAGCTGTAGCTCTGGGTTGCTCCTCCCCTGGTGACGGAAACAACACGACCAACACTGCTGATACGTCACAGGCATCCGTCAACCATGACGGCGAAAGAGGTTCACTTGAGTTCTCACAGGAAGAACTGCCGTATGCCTTTAATGCACTCGAGCCGCATGTCGATGCGCGGACAATGGAGATTCATTACTCACGTCATCACGCGGCATATGTCAAAAATGCCAATGCAGCACTCGACGAAGAGAATATTCCTTATGACTCGGCAGAAGAGCTCTTTGACAATATTTCCAGATACTCAAACAAGGCTAGGAACAATGCAGGTGGCGCGTGGAATCATTCCTTTTTCTGGAAATCCATGAAGGCCCCATCCGAAAACAATGCACCAACCGGCGCATTGGCCGAAGCTATCAACGATGAGTTTGGATCGTTCGAGGCGTTTAAAGAGCAGTTCGCTGCCGCAGCGACCGGTCAGTTTGGTTCAGGCTGGGCATGGTTGGTCAATGACAACGGTACCCTTAAAATCGGCTCGACGCCAAATCAGGACAACCCGTTGATGGATGATGTTGAGCTCAGCGGCACACCACTTTTGGGACTGGATGTTTGGGAGCACGCCTATTACTTGCACTACCAAAACATGAGAGGCGATTATGTGACCAACTGGTGGAACGTCGTCGATTGGGATTTTGTTGCCAGCCAATTTGAGTAAAAGTTCAATACTCATATGAAAAGATCCCTTTTGCCACTGGCCGAAGGGATTTTTTCGTTTCAGGACAATTTGTCTCGTTTTATTGGAAGTGAATGACAAAAATTCCGATATGCTGCTGTTCCCAGCTGTGGTATTTTTTTTGCAGCAATCCGTATGTTATAAAATAGTTATATCGAATAAATAAAGCATATGAATTTAAATAATTTTACGATAAAAGCCCAGGAAGCGATTCAAAAAGCGTCTGAAATGGCATTGGGAAATCAACAACAGGCGATAGAGACCGCACATGTATTGAAAGCTCTGCTGGTCGTGGACGAACACGTTATCAAACACCTGCTCAAAAAGCTCGACGTCAACATCAACTACCTGAACGAAGAGTTGGACAAGCAGATATCCAGTTTCCCCAAAGTGAGTGGGCATCAGATTTATCTTTCGCCCTCAGCAAACTCCGTCCTGCAGAAGGCTCAGTCGCTATTAAAGGAATTCAAAGACGAATTTGTTTCTATCGAGCATCTATTGCTCGGGATACTTGCCGGAAGTGACGCAACATCTGCGCTGTTAAAGGATCAGGGTGTGACGGAAAAGCACATGAAAAAAGCGATCCTCGAGCTGCGCGGAAACCAGCGGGTCACGGACCAGCACGCCGAGTCCACGTACAACGCGCTGAACAAGTATGCCCGGAATCTCAACGATTTTGCCGAATCAGGAAAACTTGATCCGGTTATAGGTAGGGATGAGGAAATCCGTCGTGTTATTCAGATTCTTTCCCGCCGGACCAAGAACAACCCCATTCTCGTGGGCGAACCCGGCGTTGGAAAAACGGCGATTGCCGAAGGGATCGCACACAGAATCATTAAAGGAGACATACCAGAGAATCTAAAAACCAAAACCGTATACTCTCTGGACATGGGTGCCTTGATTGCCGGTGCAAAATACAAAGGCGAATTTGAGGAAAGGTTAAAATCCGTTGTGCAGGAAGTGGCTGGCAGCGACGGAGAGATCATCCTCTTTATCGACGAAATCCACACCTTGGTCGGAGCCGGAGGCGGAGAAGGGGCCATGGATGCAGCAAATATCCTGAAACCCGCCCTCGCCCGAGGAGAGCTGCGTGCAATCGGCGCAACCACCCTCAATGAATTTCAAAAATACTTCGAAAAGGACAAGGCCTTGGAAAGAAGATTCCAGCGCGTGATGGTGGAGGAACCCAACGTCCAGGATGCCATATCTATATTGCGTGGGCTGAAGGAAAGATACGAGACTCACCACAAGGTGCGGATTCTGGACGAAGCGATCATTGCCTCGGTGGAGCTTTCGCAACGTTACATTGCAGATAGATTTCTGCCCGACAAGGCAATAGATCTAATGGATGAGGCAGCGTCCAAACTTCGCTTAGAGATGGATTCCGTGCCTGAAAACGTTGACGAGCTGGAAAGAAAGATTATGCAGCTCGAAATCGAAAGAGAAGCGATTCGGCGGGAAAAAGACGAGAGCAAGGTCGCAGAACTGAGCGAGGAAATAGCCAATCTCTCCGCCGACAGAGATGCACTTCGCGCCGAATGGCAAAGCGAGAAACAGCTTGTCGACAACATAAATCAGGAGCTGGAGCTCATAGAGAACTTGAAGCTCGAGGCCACCCAGGCTGAACGAGCCGGCGACTATGGCAAAGTGGCCGAAATACGCTACGGACGCATCAAGGAATCTCAGGACAAGGTCGAAACGCTCAAAGCAGAATTGGCCGAGAAGCAGATTGATAGTCGTATGCTCAAGGAGGAAGTCACCGCCGAGGACATCGCTGGGGTGGTTTCGCGATGGACCGGCATCCCAGTCACCAAGATGGTACAAAGTGAAAGGGAAAAGCTGCTCGATCTGGAAAAAGAGTTACAACAAAGGGTGGCCGGTCAGGCCGAAGCGATAGAAGCCGTGTCCGATGCGATCCGCCGCTCCCGAGCCGGCCTTAGCGATGCCCGCAAACCCATAGGATCCTTTATTTTCCTGGGAACTACAGGTGTGGGTAAAACCGAGCTTGCCAAAGCCCTGGCCGAATTTCTATTCGACGATGAGCAAGCACTCGTGCGAATAGATATGAGCGAGTATCAGGAAAGGCACTCCGTTTCCAGGCTGATCGGTGCCCCCCCGGGATACGTGGGTTATGACGAAGGTGGCCAACTTTCAGAAGCCATCCGACGCAGACCTTATGCCGTGGTTCTCCTGGACGAAATAGAAAAGGCGCATCCTGATGTTTTCAATATTTTGCTGCAAGTACTTGACGACGGGCACTTGACCGACAACAAAGGCAGAAAGATCAACTTTAAGAACACGATCATCATCATGACGTCCAACCTTGGCTCCCATTTGATTCAAGAGAACTTCGGTGAGCTCGCACTGGACAATTACGATGAAATCCTGGCAAAAACCCAAAATCAAGTGGTCGAATTGCTACAAAAAACGATGCGGCCAGAGTTTTTGAACAGAATCGATGAAATCATCATGTTCACACCCTTGAGTAGAGATGAGATTGTGCAGATTGTGCATATGCAGTTTAAAAGAATACAGCAGCAATTGACCGAAAAAGGCATAGATTTGACCGCATCAGACGAGGCTTTGGAGTGGCTCGCGCAACTGGGCTACGACCCCCAATATGGAGCACGGCCGCTGAAAAGGGTGATTCAAAAACGCATACTCAATGAGCTTTCCAAGGAAATTCTCAAAGGGAATATCACCAAAGACAGTCGCATAAAACTCGATTCCTTTGATGGAAAATTCGTCTTTCTTAACGCATAAACGTGTAGAAAAACATTAAACATGAAAAAAAATCAAAAAACATAAAACAAACCCTTCCAAATTCCGTTCTATTTGGAAGGTTTGTTATTTTTGGACTTACCCATCCTATTTTTTATTCTTCATAAATGCCCCTAACTCGAATACAAACAGGTAGTGTACGGAGAAAACTATTATTTGTGTTTTTAGTTTTTTCTATCGCGTTGATCTTGGCCTATATTATCAGCAATATGGCCTTTAGAGAGATGATGGTGAGGGTGGACAAGATGACCTCACCGGATGTCAAAATCCACCTGGTCAATCAGGTGACCCGGGAAATCATGCACCTGGACAACAGACAGCGCAACGACGTAGCCAATGTGTACTCATCCTTCAATGATTATACCGAGGAATACACCACCATCGTGCAGCTGCTGGACTCCCTCAATGTGATCTATTCAAAAGACGAAAGACAAAGACAGAGACTAGACTCCGTCAAACAGATCCTACAAAAAAGAGACTCCTTGTTTTCCGCATATATGGCAGCTAAAAGGAGCGTAATCAACAACCCTAAACTAGAAAGAGAGCTCAACTCCCTCGGCCAGTTGCTGAGCGAACCTCCAAGCGAGAATCTGGTGACCACTACAGAAAGGCAGAAAATCTCTACCACGGTCAGTGCTGCTGACGAAGAGCCAAAATCAGGAGACAAAGGTCTACTTTCCTGGATCTTTGGATCCAAGCGAAAAGAATCGCAGGAAAAGCGTATTGTGACCGAAGAAACAAATGTCCGGGTAGATACGATCCAAGCAAAGACTCCGGACAGCACCATTGCGCTCATAGATAAAGCCGTACAACGCATTCAAGCGGATCAGTTGCAGCAGAGAGCGCAATACATAGGCCGCGAGGTCGCTCTTTCCGAGGCAAGCAACAATTTGATCGGAAACATCCTGGACGTCATGCAGGAGGTAGAGAAGGATGCCCTGAGACAAACGGAAATAGAGCACCAGGAAGCCCGGCAAGTAGTCAACCAAAGTATCAATCAAATCAGTTTGATCTTTATCGTGTTTTTGTTGGTCATTTCCATCATGATTTACTTTATCCTGGCAGATATCCGGAAAAACAATGCGTACAGGATGGCGCTCGAGGCGGCAAAGGAGGTGGCCGAATACCACGCCGCGGCAAAACAGCGCTTTCTTTCCAATATGAGCCACGAACTCCGCACGCCATTGCAATCCATAGTCGGCTATGCCGAGCAGTTGGAGCAAAACAATAGCGAAGACAAGCCAATGATACAGGCCATCCATCAGTCCTCGGAGCATCTTCTTTATATTGTAAACGAAATTTTGGATTATAGCCGTGTCAATTCAGGCAAAATCATACTAAACGAGCATTCCTTCGATATGGTGGAAACGGTCAGAAATATAGTTTCTACCATTCAGCCGCTTGCTCACCAAAAAAACCTCATTCTCCAACATAAAACCAATCTACAGTCCCAGCACTATTTTATTGGCGACGCCTTTAGGATCAAGCAGATCATGTTCAACCTGCTGAGCAACTCGATCAAGTTTACAGATGTGGGTTTTGTGCGCCTCGAGGTCAATGCCAAACCCTCAAAAAACACCGAAAAGGTAGATTTGGAGATCAATGTCATCGACACCGGTATCGGAATTGACCCGTCCGACCACGAAAGAATCTTTGACCACTTTGAACAAGCCGGGCATACCAGCTACAGCATACAGCATGGAAGCGGGCTGGGATTGAGTATTGTGAAAGCTATCATCGACAGCATGGGCGGGGAAATCACCCTGGAATCTGAACATGGCAAGGGATCAAGGTTTACCGTAAATATTCCCATACTGAAATCTGCCCCCATTAGGAAAAGGAAGCTGTCAACTCCTCGGGAGTCAATAGAGATCGACTTCAAAGGCAAGGTTTGGATAGTGGACGACGACGCACTGATAAGGAACTTGTGCGAACGCATTTTGACGAAAAACAACATCGATCATCAGTCTTTTGGCGACCCATTCGAATGCCTGGAAACACCGCTCGATGAAGACGTGCATACCATCCTGATGGATATACGCATGCCTGGCATGAATGGATTCACACTGAACAAGGAACTGCGCAATCGTTATCCTGACCGTTCCCTGCGCATTATCGCATTTACTGCGCAAGCGCTTTCTGACGAGCAATCAGAGATTCTCTCCAGGGGATTTGACGATATACTTCTCAAGCCGTTCCGGGAAAAAAATCTCTTGTCCACGCTGGGCATTGAATCCAACACTTCCATCGAAATTGCTGGCTTTGAACTAGACCAAAAATCTGACGATATCCTCCAGCTATTTGAACGGGATACCTTGGAAGACATGGAGCGTCTGCGAAGCTTCTACCAAGACCGCGATACCGAAAACATGAGCCTGCTTTTCCATCGCCTTGCTGGACGGATTTCACAATTCGGCAATGAAAAATTGGGCATGAAGCTCCGAAGGCTGGAAATCGACACCCGGAATGATGAAGTGCCGGATATTGTTCCCCTAAAGAATATCTTTCAGGAAATCCAACAATATGTAAGACAAGTGCGGGACGAGCAGTTTTTGGTAAAGTAAAATACTATCTTTGTTTAAAAGACAAGTATATGGCCCATATCCCACCTTCCGAAGCTCACACTCCTGCAACAGCGTTCGAACGCCTGCTCAATGTTCTGGTAACCCTGAGAACCGAATGTCCCTGGGACAAGAAACAAACCATGGAAAGCCTGCGTCATCTGACCATCGAAGAGATGTACGAACTGGCCGATGCAATTTTAGAAGAAAACACACTGGAGATAAAAAAAGAGCTCGGTGATCTGATGATGCACCTTGTCTTCTATGCGCGCATTGCGGAAGAACAAAAGCATTTCGATATTACCGATGTACTCAACGCCGTCTGTGAAAAGCTAATTTCGCGACATCCCCACATTTACGGCAACATCTCCGTCAAAAATGAGGAAGAAGTAAAGAAAAACTGGGAACAGCTAAAACTGAAAGAAGGAAGCAGATCCGTCCTTTCCGGAGTTCCCAATAGCCTTCCCGCACTGGTCAAAGCCTACCGCATCCAGGATAAAGTACGCGGCGTGGGTTTTGACTGGGAAGACAAGTCAGAGGTCTGGGGCAAGGTCGAAGAGGAACTAAATGAGTTTAAAGAGGCGTATACCCAGCAGCTCAACGATAAAAACAACGTGCATAAGGACGTGTCTGAAGCCGAAGCCGAGTTTGGTGACCTCCTCTTCTCGCTAATCAATTTTGCACGCCATCTGGGAATCAATCCGGAAAACGCACTCGAACGCACCAATAAAAAGTTCATCCGAAGGTTTGAGCACATGGAAGAACAAGTCGCCCTTCACGGAAAAAATCTCCGTGATATGAACTTTTCCGAAATGGACCATTATTGGGAGGAAGCCAAAAGATCCACTTAAAATAATGATAAAATCTCCCTATATTCGCAGCATATGGAAACAGTTGTCAGTGGTATTCGGAGTACCGGAAAATTACATTTAGGAAATTACTATGGCGCGCTGCGCAATTTTGTTAAAATGCAGGACACCTATAACTGCTATTTTTTCATCGCAGACCTGCATTCGCTGACTACCCACCCCACTCCCGAAAATTTGAATGCTACCGTGCGGCAAGTGGTGGTCGAGTATCTTGCTGCGGGCATTGATCCTGATAAAGCGACAATTTATGTACAATCCCATGTCCCTGAAGTGGCCGAATTGTATTTATATATGAATATGAACGCTTACCTGGGCGAGCTGGAGCGTGCGACCGCATTCAAGGACAAGGTGAGGGCAAATCCGAATAACGTCAACGCCGGACTTCTTACGTATCCCGTTTTGATGGCCTCCGACATTCTCATCCATCATGCAACAAAAGTCCCGGTTGGCAAAGACCAGGAGCAGCATCTGGAAATGACCAGAACCTTTGGCAACAGATTCAACCGCATGTACGGGGCCGACTATTTCAAGGAAGCCCACGCGTTTTCTTTTTCGGAAAAACTAATAAAAATACCAAGTCTGGACGGCCAGGGAAAAATGGGCAAGTCTAACGGCGACGCGAGTTGCGTGTATCTTTCCGACAGCCCTGAGATTATCCGAAAAAAGGTAATGAGAGCGAAAACCGATTCCGGACCCGAACAACCCAATCAGGAAAAACCAGAAGCTATTCAGAATCTTTTTGATCTGATGAACGTCGTGTCGGCACCGGATACTGTGGCTCACTTTGACCAGGCGTACAACTCCTGTCAGATTCGCTACGGCGACTTCAAAAAGCAGTTGGCGGAGGACATGGTCTCCGCAACGGAGCCGGTCCGTTCCCGAATAGAGGCAATTTCCGCTGATGAAGATTATTTACAGAAAACCATAGCCCTTGGGGCAGAAAAAGCCCGAGAATCGGCACACAAAACACTCAGAGAAGTGCGATCGCTTATTGGGCTCAAGAATATCTATTAAAAGGAGGACGCATGCACATCGCAATAGTTGGCAATATCGGAGCGGGAAAAACTACGCTAACCCGCTTATTGGCGAACCATCTGAAATGGGAGCCGCAGTACGAAACTGTGGATGACAATCCCTATTTAGAAGATTTTTACAGCGATATGAAGCGATGGTCTTTCAATCTCCAGATATTCTTCCTCAATAGCCGATTCCGACACATCGTCGAGCTTCAAAAGAAAGGAATCAATATCATACAGGATAGGACCATCTACGAAGACGCCTACATTTTCGCCGAAAACCTGTATGATATGGGATTGATGAGCGAGCGGGATTTCAATAATTACAGCAATATATTCGAGAGCATATTGCCTTTCATCAATCCGCCCGACCTCCTCATATATCTTCGGGCATCGGTACCCACTTTGGTGAAAAATATACAAATCCGCGGCAGGGAATACGAGTCGGGCATTCGCCTGGATTATCTTTCAAAGTTGAATGAAAAATATGAAAAATGGATTCGGAACTATCATGAGGGCCGGTTATTGATCCTGGAAAAAGACCAACTGGATTTTGCAAACAACCAAGAAGACTTGGGATTTGTGATCCAAAGAATTGAAACGGAACTATTTGGATTATTTTAAATGAAAATCATAGGGATCATACCGGCCAGATTCGCCTCGACTCGCTTTCCAGGCAAGCCCTTGGTCGAAATAGCAGGCAGATCTATGATCCAAAGGGTCTACGTGCAGGCTGTAAAAAGTCAGGCACTGCAACGAGTCGTAGTCGCCACCGACGACCAAAGAATCTACGACCACGTCCGGGATTTCGGTGGCGAGGTCGTGATGACCTCCACACAACATCAAAGCGGAACAGACCGATGCGCGGAAGCCTTACTTGGTTATCCGGATTTTGACGGTCTGATCAATATTCAGGGCGACGAGCCTTATATCGATCCAACACAAATCGACCTGCTTGCCGCGTGCCTCGCCCGGCCTCATGTAAGTATCGCAACCCTGATCAAAAAAATTAGTCATGTTGATGAACTGCTTTCCCGCAATACACCGAAAGTGGTTGTCGGTACCGACGGGCAAGCCTTATATTTTAGCCGACAAGCCATCCCGTTCTTCCGCGGCGAGGAAAACAGTGAAAACTGGCTTGATGCCCATACATACTTCAAACATATTGGGATTTACGGTTTCAGGACCGAGCTAATGCAAAAATTGACTACACTTCCCCTCTCCTCCCTCGAACGGGCCGAGGGTTTGGAACAATTGAGATGGTTGGAGCACGGTTTTTCAATACATACTGCTGAAACGACAATCGAAACCCAGGCAATCGATGTCCCAGAGGATTTGGAACGCCTGAAAAAATAAATCATTCTATGAGCAATTCACCAAAAAAGATCCACTGGCGGCCGGTCATTATTGCCCTAGCAGGATTGGTGATCTTAGGCCTTACCGTCTTTCTGATTTGGCGTTCCGGTCAGGCGAGCCAGAAAACCAATGCCCAGGATCCAGCCTTTGCCCCATATATTGAGAGTTACACATCCGGTGTCGTCTCCAAAGATGCTACCATAGTGATTCGGTTGGCCACGACCCTGCCAACACTACAAAATACGGAAGCCCCGGAATCCCGAAAATTATTTAGCATCTCTCCATCCGTCAAGGGAACCAGCAGCTGGTTGGATGAACGCACCTTATCATTCAAACCGGATCAACCCCTGGAACCGGGAGCTACTTATTTTGTAAAATTCGATTTAGGCCGCCTTGCCGAAGTGCCGGAAGGTCTGGAATCCTTTACCTTTACGTTTCGTGTACTTGATCCAGCCTTTCACGTAAGCTACGGCGGATTGACATCCCAAAACAATCAAAGCCTGGACCTCATGAAAATCTCAGGCGAGGTGCAATTGGCTGACCGGGAAGCAATAAGCGCGATCGAAAACCTGATCCAGGCAGATCTGGAGGGAAAGAAACTGAAAATTAAATGGGAACACCAACCCGAACTCCGGATTTCTTCCTTTCAGATTGATTCCCTGGAAAAATCGACCGTCGCCCAGACACTCACTTTAACGGAAAACGGCGCTTCCATCGGCTCAAAAAAGAAGTCGGAGACAAGGTTTGACCTTCCCGCAGTAGGCGTTTTCAAAGTGACAGAGGTGCGCACGGTTCAGGATCCTGAACAAAAAATTATCATTCAATTCTCTGAGCCCCTGATGGTCGCGCAAAATATACAAGGCCTTATACATTTACAGGGAGTGGATCATAGCCGTTTTGGCATTGCCGGGAGTGAAGTCACGGTTTTTTTAGCGGAACGCCTCGAAGGGAACTATATTCTGAATGTACATCCGGGAATCGAAAATATCGAAGGTAAAAAATTGCCAGCGGAGCAGTCCGCAAATATCGTTTTTGAAAATCGTCTTCCTTCGGTAAATATCCCCGGTCAGGGAAGTATTTTACCCGGAAATAATTCGCTCACTATGCCCTTTGAAGCCATCAATCTCAGGGCAGTTGATGTCACCATCATCAAAATTTTTGCAGACAATGTACCTCAGTATTTCCAAAACCAATACGATGATAAGTACGAGCTGAGACGAGTGGGTCAACCCGTAGTGCGGAAAACCATACGACTTGACGATGATTCGCGGCTGGATCTGCGCAAGAAGAACAGATTTTCCCTGGATATAAATGATCTGATCACCGCCGAGCCGGGAGCAATTTACAGGGTGCTCATAGGTTTCAGGCAGAGTTACTCCCTTTACCCTTGCGAAGGTATGGACCTCGAGCGTATCGCACAAGAAGAGGAAGAGCGAGACCAAAACCAATATCTGTACCTTCAGGGGATAGATGAAGACGATGATTTCTGGGCGCGTTACGACAACTACTACCCACTCGGGTACCGGTGGGATGAGAGAGACAACCCTTGCCATTCGTCCTACTACACCCAAGATCGGTGGGTGCGCCGCGACCTGATTGCTTCCAATATCGGGCTGATCGCCAAGCGGGGAAACGATCAAAGTACCACCGTCATTGCGACCCATATTCTCACCGCCGAGCCCATGGCAGGAGTCGAAATAAAACTATTGGATTATCAGCAGCGGGTGCTCCAAACGGGGACTACAAACGCCTCTGGCCTGGTTCGCCTCGACGCTGATAAAAAACCCTTTATGCTCATCGCCTCCCACGGCGCGGAGAGAGGGTACCTCAAGCTGGACGACGGATCCTCCCTCCCTTTGAGTCGTTTTGACGTGAGCGGAGAAATCATCCAGGAAGGCCTGAAAGGATTTATCTATACCGAAAGAGGCGTATGGAGACCTGGTGATTCCCTGTTTGTTGGTTTCATCCTCGAAGATCTCGAAAATAAGCTGCCCGAGAACCACCCCGTAGTTTTCGAACTTACCGATGCACGGGGCCGTCTGTATGAGCGGAAAGTGGAAACTCAGCACAACAACGGATTCTACCTCTTCAAGACAGCAACGAACGCCACAGCCCCGACAGGCAATTGGCTAGCGAAAATCAGCGTCGGAGGCGCAAGTTTTCGCCGGTCACTGAAGATAGAGACAGTGATGCCAAACCGGCTGAGGATAGATCTGAATCTGGACGAAAAAGACCTGCTATCGAGCGATCGGGACGAACGCATATCTCTCACCGGTACCTGGTTGTTCGGCGCACCGGCAAAGAATCTAAAAACGCGTGTGGATGCAGTCTTGAGCCAACGGAGGACACAATTCACTGGGTTCGAAGGATACACCTTTGACGATCCCACCCGACGATTTCCAGGGGAAAACCTCCTTTTGTTTGACGGAGAACTCGAAAGCGACGGTCGTGTTTCCTTTCCCAGCAGGATCCGGATCAACCAGCAAGCTCCGGGAATGCTACAGGCGCAAATCACCACCAGGATTTTTGAGCCAGGTGGAAACTTCAGCATAGATTATTCAAGCATACCTTATAGTCCCTATTCCCGTTATGTCGGCCTCAAAACTCCTCAGGGTGACAAACTCTCAGGAATGCTTTTAACCGATCAGAACCATCCCGTGGAAATCGTTATGTTGGACGAAAATGGCAAGCCTTCGCGGCAGACACGAGAGGTGCAGGTCGAACTCTACAAGATACGCTGGAGCTGGTGGTGGAGTCAGGAACAGGATTTTTTGGGGAACTTCACCCAGGATGAATACAACCAACTTCTCAAAAAAGAATCAATCACTCTTGAAAATGGCAGGGCATCATGGAACCTACGGATAAATTACCCAGACTGGGGTAGATACCTCATCCGTGTCTTGGACAAAGATGGAGGCCATGCCAGTGGCAAGATATTGTACGTCGACTGGCCAGGTTGGGCGAAACGAGAGCAGGCAAATCACCCAACGGAAGCGTCCATGCTATCCTTCACGGCCAACAAAGAGCGCTTTCAAGTCGGCGAAGAGGTCACACTCACGATTCCAACGTCAGCGAATGGTCGCGGACTTATCAGTATTGAAAATGGTACTCGCGTCCTCCAGACCACATGGCTAGATACTAAAGCAGGGCAAACGACACACAGATTTAAAGTCACGCCGGAGATGGCGCCCAATGTTTTTGTCAATATCACCCTACTTCAGCCCCATGATCAAACCATCAACGATCTTCCACTGCGGATGTATGGTGTCATTCCCCTGAACATAGAGGACAAGAACACGATATTGAAACCTCAGATGACCCTTCCCGCTGAAATCCGCCCAGAAACGCGCACCCGCATCACCGTGAAGGAACAGCAGGGCAAATCTATGACGTACACCATCGCAATCGTCGATGAAGGCTTGCTGGATCTCACGAGATTTCAGACGCCGGATCCCCATCGCGCATTCTACGCCCGCGAGGCATTGGGCGTGAAAACCTGGGATCTCTTCGATAACGTTCTAGGTGCCTGGGGCGGCGAATTGGAGAAGATCCTAAGCATCGGTGGTGACGGCGAAGCCGATAAAAATGTCCACCCCGCCAAGGCCAACCGTTTTCAGCCAGTGGTCAAGTTTTTAGGACCGTTTACGCTCAAAATGGGCAGTCAAAACACCCACGAATTTACGCTTCCTCCTTATATTGGATCCGTGCGCGCAATGCTTATTGCAGGACAG
>CAYNZH010000036.1:4086-17274 GCA_964401685.1 uncultured Sphingobacteriaceae bacterium | reverse complement strand
AGCAGCGAGGCATGCAGGTTGATAGTCCCCTTGGGGGGCATATTCCAGACTACCTCAGGCAACATTCTGAAAGCAACCACCACCTGCAGGTCTGCCTGGAAACTTCGCAGCTTGTCTAAAAACACCTCGTCTTTCAGTTTTTCAGGCTGCAAGACAGGAAGACCGCTCTCCTCGGCAAAGATTTTGACGGCTGAGGATTTCAATTTCTGCCCCCGTCCAGCCGGACGATCCGGACTCGTCACCACAGCAACGACATTCAGGTTTGCCTCCAACAGGGCTTGCAAAGAAGCCACGGCAAACTCCGGTGTTCCCATAAAGATAATGCGCATTTCAAGAATTTTTTTATCTTTGACGAAGGTACAAATTTAAATTAACAGGCTTGAATTTCCCTTATTTTTTAGCACATAGGATGTCGGTCTCTGGCAACCAGACGTTTTCTAAAGTTATCGTTCGGATAGCCATAAGTACAGTGGCGATCGGTTTAATAGCCATGATTCTAGCCGTTGCGATACTCAATGGGTTCAAGCAGGAAGTGACCAGCAAGCAAAGGGGGTTTTTCGGGGATGTGACTATACAGAAACTGGGATCAGCTGGATCACTGGAAAATATCCCTTTCCCGCATGATGCTCAGCACGCAGAATCAGTCGCAGCACTTGCTGGTGTGGAGCGCGTCAATTACTTTGCGACAAAACCAGGCATTATCAAGGTCAATGAAGAAGTAGAAGGGATTGTGCTCAAGGGCATTGACAGCAGCTACGATCAAACTTTTCTCGAAGAAATTTTAGTTGAGGGCAACACCCTCAATTTTCAAGATTCCAGTGAAAACCTGGGTCAATTATTGATTTCCCAGCATACCGCGCAGCGGCTGAGACTCTCTGTGGGCGATGATTTCATCATGTACTTTGTACAGGAACCCATCCGTCGGAGGAAATTTACCATCGCAGGAATTTTTAACTCCAGCTCCGAAGAACTGGACAAAACTTACGCCATCGGCTCCCTCGCCTTGATACAGCGACTCAATGACTGGTCCGCGCAAGAAATTGGCGGTTACGAAGTCCACGTTACCTCCTTCGAAGGGATTTTTCAGACGACCGAGGCAATTCAGGATCAATTACCACTGGATCTGCAGGCACGCAATATTCGAGAGCAATTTCCCGAAATCTTCCAATGGTTGGACATGCTCGACGCCAACCCCCAGATTATCCTGGCGCTGATGATGGTCGTCGCAGTGATCAATATGATTTCTGCGTTGCTCATTATTATTTTGGAGCGATCCCAGATGATTGGCCTACTCAAGGCCCTGGGCCTGCAAAATGCTGGACTCAGGCGTGTTTTCCTCTATCATGCGGCCTACCTTGTCGGCCTTGGCCTGCTTATTGGAAATGCCTTTGCACTGAGTCTGTATTTCCTGCAGAAAACAACGAGGTTTATCACGCTGGACGCTGCGACGTATTTCGTTTCCTATGTGCCCGTAGAAATTTCAGTGATCGAAGTGCTCATCCTCAACGTGGGTATGATGGTCATCGCTCTGCTCGTGCTTTTGGTGCCATCCTTTTTGATTGCCCGTATCAACCCAATAAAATCTATACAATTCCGTTAATATTATAGAAGACTATGGAGAAAACAATTAGAATGAACAATGGGAAACTTGTTGTTCCCGATCAGGTCACGATTCCTTTTATCATCGGAGATGGGATCGGACCGGATATTTGGCATGCGGCTGTACACGTTTTCGATTCAGCCGTGTCCAAGGCTTATGCCAATCGCCGGCAAATCCACTGGAAGGAAGTTCTTGCCGGAGAGAAGGCCTTTGCTCAGACGGGGAGTTGGTTGCCCGAGCAGACGTTGGCTATCCTGCGGGAAAACCTGGTTGCTATCAAGGGGCCGTTAACCACTCCGATCGGAGGTGGAATACGCTCGCTGAATGTTGCGCTGCGCAAGGAATTGGATCTGTACGTCTGTCAGCGTCCCACGCGATGGTACGAGGGAGTCCCTTCTCCAGTGAAAAATCCCGAGCATGTGGATATGATTATTTTCAGGGAAAACACAGAAGACATCTACACGGGCATAGAATACGCAGCTGGGAGTGAGGGATCCAGGATTTTAGAAGACGTCCTTAAAACGCAATTGCACGCCGAACATAAGTGGAAAAAGCAAACGGCAATTGGGATAAAGATCGTTTCAGAAGAGGGATCCAAGAGGCTCATCAGATCGGCCCTGGCTCATGCGGTTGGCCATAATAAACCCTCTGTTACGCTCGTGCACAAAGGCAATATTATGAAATTTACAGAGGGTGCGTTCAGGGACTGGGGATATGATCTGGCCGAGACCGAATTTGCCGATCAAACATTCACTTGGCGGCAATGGGAGGAAATCAAACAGAAAGAAGGGGAGGCAAAGGCCAATGAACGTATGAAAGCAGCTTTAGACGACGGTCGTGTGCTGGTGAAGGACATTATCGCGGACAATTTCCTCCAACAAATCCTGCTCAATCCACGAGACTTTTCGGTGATTGCCACGCTAAATCTCAATGGTGACTATATTTCTGATGCGCTCGCTGCAATAGTCGGTGGCATCGGAATCGCGCCGGGTGCGAACATCAATGAGGAGACTGGCCACGCTATCTTCGAGGCAACCCACGGCACGGCGCCTAGATTTGCGAACACGGACACCATGAATCCCTCCTCGGTGATTCTGAGCGGTGTCATGATGTTGGATTACCTGGGGTGGCACGAGGCTGCGGCACTGATTACGGCCGGCCTGCAAAAAACAATCCTCGACAAGACTGTCACTATAGATTTTTATGACAAGATGCAGGGCGCTGTTTTGCTTAAAACCAGTGAGTTTGGAAAAGCTATTGTGAGAAATTTCGAAGAATAGAAAACGCAAAATTTTTGAAATTGTTTGCGCATAATTTGATAATTTTTAAAAAAAGCTTGCAGTTTCCAGTTTTATCAATATATTTGTTAAAACAGCTGAGAAATATTCTACCATGGTCAAGGTTTTAATTGTTGAGGACGACACTACATTTGCCACTATCCTGGAGAATTTTTTAAACAGGAAAGGGTATAGTGTTGTTGTAAAATCAAGTGTCAAGTCTGGTGTAGAGGCTTACAAAGGCGATAACTTTCAACTCATATTGTTGGATTATCGTTTAGGTGACGGGACCGGGCTGGACGTGCTGACGCAGATTGATGCTGGAAGCAAGCACCTTCCGGTAGTAATGATGACCAATTTTAATGACGTACGAACGGCTGTTCAGGCAATGCGTTTGGGCGTTTATGATTACATTACCAAGCCGGTAAACCCAGACGAACTTCTGATGATCGTTCAGCAAGCCCTGGATAATGACGAGCAGCCGCAGTCGGATAACGGACGGGTCACCAGGCAGGCCCGGCTGGCCACCGCACGCAACGCTGACAACGCATTCGTCGAAGGAGAGAGCAAGGCTTCCCGAAAACTTCATGAATACATTGCTCTGGTTGCACCGACGGATATGTCCGTACTCATTCGCGGGGAAAGCGGCACAGGCAAGGAATATGTCGCCAGGACAGTGCATAAGCTGAGCAAGCGAGCGGACAAGCCTTTTGTATCTATCGATTGCGGAACCTTGTCAAAGGAACTGGCTTCCAGTGAGCTATTCGGACATGTAAAGGGGTCTTTTACAGGCGCATTACAAGATAAAGTCGGGCAGTTCGTAGAAGCAAACGGCGGTACGCTTTTCCTCGATGAAATCGGAAATCTCTCCTACGATGTACAGGTGAAGTTGCTCAGGGCCCTGCAGGAAAAGGTCGTTCAACCGGTCGGCGGTAACAAGCTGATCGAGGTGGACGTTCGTATAATTGCCGCGACCAATGAGGATCTTGTCGGTTCTTTTGCTGACGGCAAATTCAGAGAGGATCTCTATCATAGGATCAACGAATTTGAAATTTTGGTGCCTGCGCTCAGGGATCGTACAGAAGATTTTCAGTCTTTCGTTTCTTTTTTTATAGATCAGGCCAATGTCGCTCTCGAAAGACATGTCAAGCACATCGATCCGGAAGCTATGGGAATTTTGCGTGCCTACGACTGGCCGGGAAATCTCAGGGAACTTCGTAATGTTTTAAAGCGGATGGTACTGCTATCCAGTTCAGATACAGTGGGTATAGACGCATTACCGGAAGAAATGGTTGAAGCATTTCATCATGTGCCACAGACCGATGAGGACTTGACCCATTCGATTTTGCCTACTGACGAGCTGAACCTGGCCATTGCTCAGGGTGATCCCTTGGATACAGACTTGAAAAGCCACAGTGAAGCTTATGAGCGAGTCTTGATCATGGAGGTGCTGAAAAAGGTGAAATACAATAAGAGTAAAGCGGCCAAAATATTGAATATCGATCGCAAGACGCTTTACAACAAGATGGAAAAATACGATATAGAATGAATGAAAAAGAAGACACGCCTACTGTTTTTTCAAAAATCGTCTCCGGAGAGATACCCGCACATAAAGTAGCTGAAACTAATGACTTTCTCGCCTTTATGGACGTAAATCCTATCGCACCGGGACATGTGCTGGTGATTCCCAAACAGGCAGAGGACTATCTATTTGATCTTGCTGACGATGCCTATATGGGCTTGTGGCTTTTTGCAAAAATTGTCGCTCAGGGATTGAAATCAGCATTTCCCTGCGAAAAGGTCGGTGTCGCCGTCGTAGGACTAGAAGTAGCGCATGCGCACATACACCTGGTCCCAATCAACAAGGTGAGCGACATGGATTTCTCGAAAGAAAAATTGAAGTTGTCAGCAGCAGAATTAGCCGGAGCAGCAGAAAAAATAAAAGCCGCCGTCTTGACCATCACCGGAAAATAAGAGATACTGGTCGGGTGTGTTAAATTGCTACTATGCAAGAATATTGGGATTTTTTTTCACAATTATTGGATGCAGAAGCACTGATTGAGACGGGCGGGTTTTACCTGGTGTTGTTTATTGTGTTTGCCGAGACCGGGTTGTTTTTTGGGTTTTTCCTACCAGGGGACTATTTGCTCTTTCTGGCCGGACTTTTTTGTGCCCTGGGCAAAATCGACGTCGAAATTTCCACCCTTTGCGCCGGATTGCTCGCAGCGGGCATTTTGGGCAACTTTACGGGCTACTGGTTTGGTCGCAGGACAGGACCAATGCTCTTCAAAAGAAAGGACTCCTGGCTCTTCCGTCGTAAATACATCATCATGGCTGAGGAGTTTTTTCACAAGTACGGCGGCCCCGCATTAATTATTGGACGGTTTGTTCCAATAATTCGTACCTTTGCTCCTATATTTGCTGGTATTGTGCAATTGAATTTTCGCAAATTTGTGTTATACAATGTGGGAGGAGCGTGTTTGTGGGTATCTTCATTGACATTATCAGGATACTTTCTGGGCAAAGAATTCCCGGAAATTATCAATTATATTGAGTTTATCATCGTGGGTATGATCGTTATCTCTTTCATGCCCATTTTGATTACATTATTGAAAAAAAATCTTAAAAAAACGATTAAATAAAAATGAGTATTGCACATCCATGGCATGAAGTCTCCGCTGGTGAGGATCTTCCATCTTCCGTAAATGCCGTTATCGAAATTCCAAAAGGTTCAAAAGCGAAGTATGAGATCGACAAGAAAAGTGGGTTGATCAAGTTGGATCGCGTGCTTTTTTCTTCCGTGATGTATCCGGCGAACTATGGTTTTATCCCCCGGACTTACTGTGACGACAAGGATCCCCTGGATATCCTGGTCATCTGCTCAGTAGATGTCTATCCAATGAGTATGCTGGAAGCCAAGGTCATCGGTGTGATGCACATGATAGACAACGGCGAGCAGGATGATAAAATCATCGCTGTTGCAAAAAATGACATGTCGGTAAACTACATCAACGACCTCTCAGAATTGCCGCCACATACAATGAAGGAAATCGTCCGTTTCTTTAAGGATTACAAGACCCTCGAGGGAAAGAACGTGACCATAGAACAGCTCTATGGCCGCTCGTTTGCGTACAAAGTCATTGAAGACGCTGTCGCTTTATACGAGCGCGAATCCGTGAACCTAATTGAATATTAATGGATTGGCAACTTTTTTGGATTCTCCTTCTGTTAGTGGTTCACGGCTTTTTCATGGCTGCCGAATATGCACTTATCAATGTGAGGGTGTCTCAGATAGAAGTCGGGGCCAAAATGGGAAGCAAGGTCCTGGGGATCACAAAAAACATTGCTAAAAACATTGATAAATACTTGGTTGTAACGCAATTGGGTGTTACTTTATCAACCATTGGTATAGGTTGGATTGGATACACAGTCGTACAAAATCTTGTCGCACCGAACCCCGGATTATGGGCATTCTTTGTCGCATTTTTATTGCTGGCATTCATCCACGTTTTGTTTGCTGCGATGCTGCCCAAATATATCGCTTTGCACAGGCCTGTTGTCACCATCATGGCTTTTGCAGTACCGCTGCATGCTTTTTACCTGCTGACCATACCGCTGGTGTGGGTTTTTAATGTGATTAATAGCCTCCTGCTCAGACTATTTGGCTTGGAAACAAAATGGCGCAACGGGCATCATTCCTCTGAAGAGCTGCAGTACTTGCTGGAACAGGGTCGGGAAAGTGGCGCGCTTGAGATGAAGGAATACGAGCTGATCCGCAAGGTCTTCGATTTTAGTGAGCGCATGGCAAAAAGTATCATGGTGCCTAGAAACAAGATTTCCGCCCTGGAAATGGACAGCACCATGGACGAATTGTTGGACAAGATCAACAATGAAGGATACTCCAGAATTCCTATCTATGACGAGGAAATCGACCAGATCGTGGGTATTATTCACACCAAGGATGTTTTTCCGTTGATCAATGGCCACGCAGACTTTGATATTAAAACCATTATCAGAAAACCATACTTCATTCCTGAAACAAAGAAAATCAATGATCTGATGGCCGAATTGCAACAGAGGCGTATACAGATCGCCATCGTGCTTGACGAATTTGGCGGGACGGCAGGCATTGTGACCCTGGAAGATATTATGGAGGAACTGGTGGGAGAAATACAAGACGAATACGATGAGGAGACGCCTGTGGTCGAAAAAATTTCCGCGACCGAGTATATGGTGGACGCCAGTGCCAATGTGCATGATGCCAATCTCTTTTTGCCCGTTCCTTTGCCGGAAAGCAGTGATTATGATACAATTTCGGGTTTGGTAGGGGATCTATTCGACAAGATTCCTGATGTCGGAGAGCACAAAACGCTCAATGGCTACAATGTCATTATCATGAAGAAGACCCAACAAAATATAGATTTTGTGAAACTGGAACTGTTAGAACATGCCGTTTCCTCGTCCGATTAGCCCTTACTTATGCATGTTTTCTTTACGCCACTGATTCAGCCCGATATGCAGGCTTTCCTTCTGGATGAGGATGAAAGCAAGCATGCCGTGCGCGTTCTGCGCTTACAAGTCGGTGAAGAAGTTGTGTTGGTCGACGGGCGCGGTGGCTGGTTTCGTGCCAAAATCGAGGATGCGCATCCCAAACGCGTGATTCTTTCCATAGTAGCCTACGAGCCAGACTTTGATCGCAGGGGGTATTACTTTCATTTGGCGATTGCTCCCACCAAAAATATGGACAGGATCGAGTGGCTTTTAGAGAAAGCGACTGAAGTGGGCTTGGATGAGGTCAGTTTTCTGCTCTGCGACCGCTCAGAGCGTAAAGATGTCAATATTGCTCGTTTGGAACGCGTGATGGTTGCCGCGATGAAGCAATCGCTGAAAGCGACCTTACCCAAGATAAACGCAGTCACCAAGTTTTCGTCTTTCGTGGATCAGCCGCGCCAGGAACAAGGCTTTATCGCCCACTGTGAGCCGGGAGACAAGGTGTTTCTGAGCGAGCGGCTTGGCGCTGGGCAGGGAGCCTGCGTGCTGATCGGTCCCGAAGGAGATTTCTCGCCCGAGGAGATCGCACTCGCTGAAAGCGCCGGTTTTCAGCCGCTCAGTCTCGGGAAATCTCGCCTACGAACGGAAACTGCTGGGTTGATCGCGTGTATGGAAGCGGCGATCATTCAGAGAGTTCCATAATTTCCTCGGCTAGCTGCTCCCATCGATGCTGCAGCTCTTCCAACTCCTTTTTCAGCTGCTCATAGGAGGCTGTTTTCTCCGAAAGCAACTGAGGATCCTGGTAAGTTTTCTCCTGGGCCATCAATTCTTCCAGCACCTTTTGTTCTGCTTCCCGTTGCGAAATTTCCTTTTCTATCGCTTCGAGATCTTTATTTAAGCGTTGCAAGGCCTTTTCGGTAGACCTCCCTTCGTTTGTTTGTGGTTTTGCCTTAGTGGGCTTGGTAGCTTTCTCGGACGGTTTGTCTGCTTTTTTTTCCTTGACAGTAGCCGTAGGAATGCGGTTTTGCTGCCACTCCTCATATTCGGCATAGGTGCCTGGATACTCCTTTAGCTCTTGATTTTCAATGAACCAAATTTTATTGGCCACGTTGTCCAACAAATAACGGTCGTGAGAAACTAGAATAAACGTTCCTTCGTACTGTTTTAACGCCTGAATGAGGATGTTGACCGACTGAATATCCAAGTGGTTAGTTGGCTCATCCAATATGAGGAAATTGGCGTCCGCGGTCAAGGCTTTAGCCAAAGCGACCCGGGATTTTTCCCCCCCGGAAAGCACCCGAATCTTTTTAAAGACTTCGTCTCCCGTAAAGAGAAATGAACCCAAAATGGATCTCAATTCTGTTTCCGTGTGTTTAGGAGCAAAGGTTTGGAGCTCATTCAGAATGCTATTTTCCAGATGCAGTGCCTCCAGCTGATGTTGGGCAAAAAAGGTTTGGGATACATTGTGCCCCGACTCACATAGACCGGAATATTCCTTGTCTGTGCCGGCGATGATCCTCAATAGTGTAGATTTCCCTTTACCGTTGGCACCGATCAGCGCGATCTTGTCGCCTTTTTCGATAACGCCCTCAGCCTGATGCAGAATAGGAATCCCTGGATAGGATTTGCTGATATTTTCCAGGCGAATGACGTGACGTCCCGACGGCCGGCTGAACTTAAACTGAAAGTTTACAGTGGGGTTGTCATCGTCGACTTCGTCCACCTTCTCCATTCTTTCCAGCGCTTTGATACGGGACTGGACCATTTTCGCCTTACTTGCCTTGGCACGGAAACGCTCGATCAAGCGCTCTTCCTGCTTTATTTTAGCTTGTTGGTTTTTAAACTGATTGCCCTGTATCTCCTCGCGCATGGATTTTTCTTCCAAATAGAAGCTGTAATTGCCGGCATAAACATTGAGCTTGCCTTTGCGGGCTTCGACCGTTTTTTTGATCACCCTATCCAGAAAATACCTATCGTGAGAAACCACAACGATGGCACCCTCAAAGGCTTGGAGGTAGGATTCCAACCATTTTATGGAGGGAAGATCCAGGTGGTTGGTGGGCTCATCCAGGAGCAGGATGTCCGGCGCCTGCAGCAAAATTCTGGCAAGCATCACGCGCATACGCCAGCCACCGGAAAACTCCGATAGCTTTCGCTTCTGTTCCTCATCGGAAAATCCCAAACCCGCCAGAATTTCATGGGCACGGAATTCGATCTGATACCCATCCAAGGCCTCAAACTCCGACTGCTTGTCGCTGAGTTTTTGGATGAGATCATCGGTATAATCGGTTTCCAGTTTTTTCAACAGGCCTTCGATCTCTGCGTGTAGCTGATTTTGCCTTTCAAACGCTTCCATTGCCACCTGCAGGATGCTTTTTTCAGAATCGTAGGAAAGAAGGTCTTGATTGAGATAACCGATCTTGATGTCCTTGGCCATGGAAATGATGCCCGAAGTAGGCGTATATTCGCCCACGATGAGTTTCAGCAAGGTGGATTTGCCTGTCCCATTGGCACCAATCAGCCCGGTCTTGTCGCCCGGTTTGATATGCCAGTTGGCTTCATCGTAGAGTTTGCGTACACCTATCTCAAATACCAGGTCATTTATAGCGATCATACTCGTTTTCTCGTTTCAAATTGCAAAGATACAGCTTTCATAACAAACAAATTAGTATATTAAGCATTCTTTATTTGAGCTAAATTGTTTCTGTATGATGAAATATACTATAAATAGTACGTACACCTCTTACAAATTGGAGGACAATCTGCCTTTATTGACCCAGAAAATGCTTGTCGACCGGGACATCCAGGAATTGGGGCTGGATACCGCAGCGCGATCGGGTTTCAAGCGGGAGGGCGACCCCATTTACCTGATTCATCTGCCAGAAGGAAGCATGTCCGACGATATTATGAGAGGTGACGGTGTCGACTCTATTATTCCCGTTTCACGAGGAGGCCTTTACATCGCACTCGCCCGTGCGGCGATGGCCGGAAATTTCGGATTCGCTGTAGAGACCGTACCGAGTTCGACGGTCACCAGAGATCTTTTTCTATTTGGTGAACCGGAAAAGATAGGTGAATACTTCATTATCTCTGTACACGCTGATCGTCAACTGCATTGGGAGCAGGAGGCACAGGCAAAAAATAGTGAACTACAGCCTCTGGGCGTCGTGACCAAAAATGGGTTTGTAGTCGATGGAGAGCTTTTCGACACCGTTGGGCATGCCCAGGATGTCTTTAATTCGAGATAAGATAATACCCTACCAACGTGTCCCAGGTCGTCCCTGGCCGACGGTAATAGCTGAATATATGGTAATCATTGCCGGTTTGAAAGTGGTCGCCGTCGACTTCGCCAACTTGTCGCATACCATCCTCGCTAACTGCGAGATACTGGTAGTCATACACACCTTGCTTCAGCAGTAGACGGGCTTCCCAGCGCTTGGTCTCTGGATGATAATGCATGCGGTTTTCTTCTCGAGCCTGATAGTGATTAAAAAGGCCGACGACGTAGCGCTCACCTAGCGGATTTTGTGTGTCTTCTTTCAGGGTAAAGGTCACCCAGGCATAATCTGATTCGGTGGCGGCGAGCGAGGCGTCGGTGTCGGCATCGTTTCTATCCATGTTTCTGATAAAAAATGCTCCGTTTGCATCGGTGAACGACCCGTAGCTTTGGCCTTTCCGGTAGCTATCCTCATGCAGCCGAACCCAGGTCAGCGAATCGGTGCCAAGGTTTGCAATGGATTCTGAGGCCAGGCGGAAACTACGCAGATCCAAGGTTCTGAATTCTGCACCCCCAGGGAAATCCAATGTCTTCTGATCCTTATATTGCAGGGTTTGCGCATCGAAGTAGGAGGGTTGTCCCATTTTTTGCGCTACGTCGGTGCGCTGATTTTGCAACACCCTGATTTTTACGTCACGCAGCGGATCATTGACCGGCATGGAGGTTAGTACTGTAAGATCTAGCTTCTGGTGGCTCGCGCGGAGCGTGTTTTGGTAGGAGGGAAGGAGCTGTGCGCTCAGTTGGAAAGCAGGTTGTAAGACATACACCCGCTGCGTGACTACCAGCCGCCTTTTGTCGGCATCTTCGTAGACTTTTAGCAGGTAATTACCGGCAAGTTTTGGCCTGACCTGGGCACTTGGAAAATCCAAGGTATAGTGCGTATAGGCTTGGAGCGTGCCTGAGGAAGAACGATAATCTATAATGCGGTCCTCGTTGAACCCATCGGCGTATTCCAGTGGCGACAGCCCGCTGCTTTCCCAGTCCGCTGTACAATGTTCTATACTAAAGTAAAAATTTCTTATATCCCCGCGGAGGTCATCAAAACTGAGCTTGAGTACCTCCTGATCGCCCAGATTCATGATGGGAATACTGCTTTCGGCGTCCTTTTTATGAAACTGCACCGTTTTGATCGACGGCAGGTAGCTGTGATTGTCGTATACGAGTGTTTGCGTCGGACTCCGCTCCATTCTTGCGCGCTTGCTGCGCTGAGCCTGGCACTCCGGGATGTTCATCGCACCGATCGCAACGAAAATCACCGACCATATGCGCAACGAACGTCGTATTTTCATAGTCATTTATTGGAGTTTTCCGACAATTATTTTGGTAAACTGCTCCTCGTCCAGGTATTGCTGAGCGAGTTCCAAGACTCGGGATGCATTGATCTCAAGAATTTGCCTTTGGTAGTACGCGAAATAACCGAGATCAAGGCCCGAGAAATAGGCTTGCTTGAAACGATCCGCATGGGATATGATACTTTCAAGACTTCCAAGCAGACTTCCCATCATGTAATTTTTTACCAGCTTCAGCTCGTCCTCGTTGACCGGCTCGGTGCGGAGTATACTTATTTCCTTGGAAATTTCATCCAGGGTGGCTTGGGTGTGTGCTGTGCCGACCTCCGTGGATAGGGTAAAGTAGGCGGCATGCTTCATGGATACTATTCCCGAACCCACACCGTAGGTATAGCCTTTTTCCTCGCGAATGTTTCGCATGAGTCTGGAACCAAAATAGCCGCCCAGGATGCTGTTGACCACCTGCAATCCCGGAAAATCCGGGTGTGACCGAGAGATGGTTTGTTTGCCGAGTCTCAGGGCGCTCTGCAAGGCATCCGGTCTGTTTTCGACCAGGGTCTGACCGGTGACTGACGTCAATGCCGGCAACTGCGGCGGACCCACCCGACCACTGCCAGCGCTTTCAGCGGCAAGTGCATCCCAGGGCTGGTCAAAAATATCCTGAACCAAATCTGCTGTTTCCTCGGAAATGTTGCCCGAAAGGATCAGCGTACAGTTTTGAGGGATGTATTGTGACCTGTACAGCCGTCTCAACGACGGTGCATCGATCAGGTCGTGGTCCTCTGGTGTAGCCATCAGTCCATAGCGGCTATCGCCAAACAGCGTTTGATTGAAAAGTCTCCGAGCCTGAAAATCGTTTCTTTGTAGAGAAATCTCGAGTCTTTTCTTTGCATTTCTCAAAAAAATTGCGAGCTCATTGTCCGGAATCACGGCATCGGTAAGGATATCCTTGATCAGTGGCAATAGCTGAGGGAGATGCTTGTTCAGGGAAAATAGCGTCAGTGACGTATGATCTCGGGTAAATTCGGGCACAATAAATGCGCCGTAAAAGTCTATTGCTTCTGCAAGCTCGCTGCTGCTCATCTTGCTCGTTCCGTCCAGAATCAGCGCTGAAAGGCATTGGTTGGGTAGGGGATTCTCACCGCCTGAATAGTCATTCTCAAAGATCCATTCGATTCGGCTGACATCCTGGTCTGCGGCATCAAAAATAAACGCTTCAATGCCATTCGCGTAGCTCCGTCGCTGTGGAGCGAT
>CAYNZH010000036.1:2052-3986 GCA_964401685.1 uncultured Sphingobacteriaceae bacterium | reverse complement strand
ACATCCCCGTAGGGCTGGTTTAGGTAGCGCTGCTTGAATTCTTCGATCACCACATTCCTCTGGATTTCCAGACTTTTTTCATTGAAGGCCAGGTCTAGCATCCGATCGCTTTCCAGCCAGCAAGCCGTTTCCAGGTTGACAGTCGGCAAAGTGATATAATAGTTGGTAATGTCATTGCTGGTAAACGCATTGTTCTGCCCACCCACCAATTGCAAGGGAGAATCATAGTTTGGAATATTCACCGATCCTCCAAACATCAGGTGCTCAAACAAGTGCGCAAAGCCTGTACGCTCGGGATCCTCATCTCTCGCGCCGACATCATAAAGTATATTTAGCACGGCCATCGGGGTTGCATGATCTTCGTGAATCAGCACCTGTAGGCCATTATTTAAGGTAAATCGTTCAAAGTTGACCATTTGTTATGATTTCTCTTCTCGCACGTTCAACCAATCCACGTCTTTTTTCAACAAGGCCAGGGTGCGTGCCTCTTCACTGCCTGCTTGGGGCTGAAAATTATAGTGCCATTCGGCTTCCTGGGGGAGGCTCATGAGAATAGATTCTATGCGTCCATTGGTTTCCAGGCCAAATTTGGTGCCCGCGTCGTAAACCAGATTGAATTCGACATAACGGCCCCGCCGTACCTTTTGCCAGGTTTTTTGCTGTTCGCTAAATGGTTTATTGCGACTTTTATTGACCAATGCCGCGTACGTCGGAACAAAAGACCTTCCCAAGTCACAGGAAAAATCAAAAATTGTCTCATAGTCTACGTTTGCAGACGACGGCTGGAGACGGTCGTAGAAAATGCCCCCTACGCCTCTGGTTTCCTCGCGGTGTGGAATATAAAAGTACCGATCCGCCCAAGCTTTAAATTCGGGATAAAAATCAGGAGAGTAACGGTCGCAAACGTCTTTCATCTGCTGGTGAAAAAAACGCGCGTCCTCCGGGTCTACATAGTGGGGCGTCAGATCTATCCCTCCACCGAACCATCGCACCTGCTCATTGAGCTCAAAATACCGAATATTCATGTGAATGATAGGTACCAGGGGATGGTTGGGGTGAATCACAATGGAAACACCGGTCGCGAAGAACTGATCCTCGTCGACACCGAAATGCTTGCGGATATTCTCTGGGAGCGTACCGTGCACGGCCGAAAAATTGACCCCGCCTTTTTCGATAATCGCTCCGTTTTGAATGACACGGGTACGTCCGCCACCACCGCCTTCACGATCCCAAAGATCTTCGGCAAACCGCGCCTTTCCGTCCAATTGTTCCAGTCCGGCCGTGATTTCATCCTGAATTTGCTGATACGCGTCAGCTACCCGTGTCTTAAAATCCATTTTTAACGTATATTCTAATTAGTACCCTGCTACTTTGTCGTCACCACGCGGATCCGCACCTCCCTGGAGACGGCCACTTGGAAGAACCAAGATAGCGTCTACCCGGCCAATGCTGCCACGGTCAGAAAACTGATAGCCCGATGCTTCGAGGCTCGCCCTCACTTCTGGAGAAATGGCCTCTTTCTCTGGCTGAATATTATCTGGTTTCCATTGGTGATGGAAGCGAGGAGCATCAACCGCCTCCTGCATGTGCATTTCAAAATCAATCACATTGAGGATGATCTGAAACACCGAAGTGATGATCGTCGAGCCACCTGGCGTACCGACAACCATAAATAGTTCGCCGTCCTTCTCAACGATAGTCGGCGTCATCGCGCTCAACATCCGCTTGCCGGGCTCAATAGCATTCGCCTCTCCACCCAGAAGTCCGTATTTGTTGGGCACGCCAGGTTTCATGGAAAAGTCGTCCATTTCGTCGTTTAGCAAAAATCCTGCTCCGTCCACGACAACGTGCGCACCGTAGGCATCGTTGATGGTCGTCGTGATAGACACGGCGTTCCCGTCTTTGTCCACAATCGAGAAATGCGTCGTTTCTTC
>CAYNZH010000036.1:0-1952 GCA_964401685.1 uncultured Sphingobacteriaceae bacterium | reverse complement strand
CGGTACACCATGAAACCACCACCACCGAGGTTGCCCGCATTGGGATAGACAACAGCAAGGGCAAACTTGACAGCAACCGCAGCATCCACTGCATTTCCGCCTTCTTTCAAAATGTCAACGCCGACTTCCGAAGCAATAGGATGCGCCGTCACAACAACACCGTTCTCGTAACTGACGACTCCTTCTGGATCCTTTTCAGGCGTAGAACATCCCATAATCAAAAAGCCGAGTGCAATTGCTCCGAAGGCTTTAAGAGACTGTCGTTTTGTTCTTTCTTTAAAATTGGTTTTCATGGTTTGTTAAAGTGTTAATTTGAAGTGCTTATTTTAGTGTTATTTTATGATTACTTTAAAAATGCCGCCAAACGGTTCATCTCCTGGCCCGGATGCTGACCCTTGTACAGGATATTGTAAACAGCCTCGCAGATCGGTAATTTTAGATCGTCCGGTTGGCAAATATCGTGAATACACTTGGACGCATAATACCCTTCAGCGATCATGTTCATTTCTAGCTGAGCGGCATTGACCGAATAACCCTTGCCGATCATATTGCCAAAAGTCCTATTTCTGCTAAACTGCGAATAGGATGTCACCAGTAAATCACCCAGATACGCCGAATCCATGATATTCCGTTTCAAGGGATTGACAACACTGATAAAACTGGCAATTTCACGAATAGCATTGGAGACAAGCACAGCCTGAAAATTGTCTCCATACCCGACACCATGGCAGATTCCGCAGGCTACAGCGTAAATATTCTTGAGCACGGCGGCATATTCCAGACCGTAAATATCGTCTGAAACAATGGTATTAATGTACCTTCCTTGTAATAATTCTGCAACTTTTCGGGCATTTGTCTCACTTGTGGATGCAATCGTGAGGTAGGAGAGGCGTTCCTGAGCGACTTCCTCCGCATGGCAAGGCCCTCCAACAGCTACAATTTGATCCAGCGGAGCATCAAGATACTTCTGCAAGAAGTCACCCACCAATAGATTGTCCTCAGGCACTATACCCTTGATCGCCGAAACCAGAATCTTATCCGCAAACAATGCCGGATCCAGGCCCCGGAGCGCACCTTTGAGAAATGCCGCCGGCGTATTGAAAATCAGCATGTCCGAACGCTCCACAACCTTGCGTATATCGCTGAGAATCTGCTCCTGAGGCAGCTCAATTTTTACGGCACTCAGGTAGTTCGGGTTGTGCCCGAATTCTCTGATATTTTTCGCATCCTCCTCCTTTCTGACCCACCATATCAGCTTTTTGTCCAGCGCATTGTCGCTGATCATCTTGACCATTGCCGTAGCCCAACTTCCACTACCGATAACACCGATAGCCGGAAAAATAGAATTCGTAGGATTTTGGCCTTGCTGCATAATAATCTCGCAAATTACTAAAAAAATGTATAAACCGTAAATAATAGAAAAGTCCCTTAAACGAGTCAAGGGACTTTGAATACATGTACGCCCATCAGGATTCGAACCTGAGACCGACGGTTTAGAAAACCGTTGCTCTATCCAGCTGAGCTATGGGCGCAACGCTCGGTTTCGAGTTGCAAAAATAGCAAAATATCCACATAACCGCACAAAATTGTACTTTTATTTTTATCTGAAGTTTTAAGCATTGACAATGAACGAATTGTTAAAAAATTTAAAATAGAATTTGCAAAATCGCGTATAGTTTGTACTTTTGCGGCGGAGAGCTGGCAGAGTGGTCGAATGCGGCGGTCTTGAAAACCGTTGACTGTCAAAGGTCCGGGGGTTCGAATCCCTCGCTCTCCGCCAAAGCACAAAATACCCCGCAATCGCGGGGTATTTTTGTTTCCAGGGAGCGAGCCAAGCCCAGCTTGAGCGAGCGATAGAGGAAACAAAAATGAACGTGTGCGTAGCGCACGTATTATGTGCTTTGAAGCCTCCCCCCAACGGGATCGCCGGAGCGAGCGTTAGCGAGCGGAGG
>CAYNZH010000035.1:13211-17359 GCA_964401685.1 uncultured Sphingobacteriaceae bacterium | reverse complement strand
ACAAACGATGAACGCCCCTCCGTCCAAAGCGAAGGGGCTTTTTTATTGTGTTTGCTTTCCCAAAACGACACGAAGTCCACAAGAGCTCCCCTAGGGATAAGCCTAGGATGACCTATAGATACCTTACTAGGAGTATACGGTATTGAAATGTCAGCAATACGCGAACCGCACATGGCGAGACTCGTCGTTTTTTTATACCTTTGCGCCATGAGTTTAGTCATTCTGGGAACGGTTGCTTTTGATGCGATCGAGACGCCTTTTGGAAAAACGGACAAGATAGTAGGGGGGGCAGCAACATTTGCAGGACTTGCCGCGTCATACCTCTATGATAAGGTCAAATTGCTGAGCGTGATCGGTGAGGATTTTGTGCCTCATTTACCAATTTTTGAAAAAAGGAAAATCGCTGTCGATGGGGTTGAGATCAAAAAAGGCGAAAAGTCATTTTTCTGGTCAGGCAAATACCGCAATGACATGAATGCGCGCGACACCTTGGTTACCGACCTCAACGTGCTTGCCGCATTCAAGCCTGTGATTCCGGATAGCTACCAGGACTGTGAGTACATACTTCTGGGAAATCTCACTCCCCAGGTTCAAATGCAAGCGCTGAGTGGGCTTTCAAAGAAACCAAAGCTCGTCGCCCTGGACACCATGAATTATTGGATGGACGTCGCCCTGGAAGACCTCCACAAGGTGCTCCGGAGTATAGATGTACTCACCATCAACGATGACGAAGCCCGTCAGCTTTCAGGCGAGTATTCCCTCGTCCGGGCAGCGGAGGCGATTCTCAAAATGGGTCCGTCTTATTTGGTTATCAAAAAAGGAGAGCACGGAGCGTTGCTTTTTGGTGAAGGGCAGATTTTTTCCGCTCCCGCGTTGCCCCTTGCTGACGTCTTCGACCCTACAGGTGCGGGCGACTCTTTCGCGGGCGGTTTTATGGGATACTTAGCGTCTGTCGGGACAGTAAATTTTGCCAACATGAAAAATGCGGTCATTGTGGGATCCGCATTAGCATCTTTTTGTGTCGAAAAATTTGGGACAGAGCAACTACAGTTGCTAAACAAGGACCTGATCCAGGAAAGGATTGAGCGTTTCGTAAGTATCAGCCAATTCCATTTCCAGGATCAGATTTAATGTTTTTTAGGCCTAGTCAACATTGTACACGCTCAACTTGTTTTTGAGCATCTTGCGTGCCATGTGAATCCGTGTTTTGACCGTTCCGATTGGGATTTCCAATTCGTCGGAAATTTCGTGGTAGCGGTAGCCTTCGAAATACATATTAAATGGCACATAGTACTCTGGTGAAAGATTGGAGAGTGCATTCTGAATATCATTCATCACAAACCAGTTCTCGCCTTTGTTTTTAGTCGCGCTGTATGCCAGATTATGGTTCGAAATTTCGTCCGATTTGTCAATAAACCCATTGCTCTTGACCATCCTCCGATAATTGTTTATAAACGTATTTTTCATGATGGTATACAGCCAGCCTTTCAGGTTTGTGCCCTCTTTGAATTTGCCTGCATAGGTTACCGCTTTTAAGATCGTGTCCTGAATCAAATCGTTGGAATCTTCCGTATCCCGCGTAAATTGCAATGCGTAAGATCTTAAGGAGTCAGCATGCTTTAGTACTAAGTGGTTAAATTCGATTTTTGTCATGGCGATGTGTTTTAAAGTGAAACTTTGCAATTAAAATCACTTAGGATAACACCAATGTAGTGCCAGAACCTTTTTCTACGAAAAAATATTTTCGTCAACTGCCGAGTTTTCGGGCTCTTTTCTGACAAAATTTATTGAATTTTACTAGTTTCAGACCAAATCGCTGGCATTTTTGAACTCAAGTGAGAATCGGTTCACCGACCTCCCAACGAGGTGCAGGTATTACGGGAGGATTTCAAGCCAGAAACGCAGCCTTTGGGGAATTGTTTCTCAAAGTGTGGATTTTCTTTCACAAAGCCCCACTTTTTTTAAAGGACATTGACCTCGCGCTCGAGGGTGACGTTAAATTTTTCTTTTACGTCCTTAATTATGGCCTCTGAGAGTGCATATACTTCTCCCCCGGTGGCCTTGCCGTGGTTAACCAGAACGAGCGCCTGATTTTTCCAGGTCCCTGCATCGCCCAGCCGTTTTCCTTTCCAGCCACACTGCTCGATCAGCCAGCCCGCGGCAAGCTTATGCCCGAAGGGCGCATGTGGGTAGTGAACCAGGTCGGGAAACGCGGAAATCAAATCTTGGAACTGGTCTTCATCTACCAATGGATTTTTAAAGAAGCTACCGGCATTTCCTATGGTCGAGGGGTCGGGAAGCTTACTCGTTCGGATGGACGAGACAACTGCGGCCATATCCTCGACGCTTGGCTCGGAAATCCCTCTTTTTTCCAGTTCCTGCTGTATTGCACCGTAGCCGGTCTTAGGTTGGCCCACCAAAGAGAGTTTCAGCGTCACCTCACAAATGATAAAGCGACCTCGAGCTTGCTTCTTAAAAACGCTGTCCCGGTAGGAAAAACCGCAGTCTCCTTTGGCTAAGGTGACCATTTCCTCTTTCTCAGTATCATAAGCCTGGCATGAGTCAAAAACGTCCATGAGCTCCACCCCATAAGCCCCGATATTTTGAATGGGCGCTGCACCCACAGTTCCGGGGATGAGGGCGAGATTTTCTATTCCCCAAAACTGGTGATCGACCGCATACCGCACCAGATCGTTCCACACAACGCCCGCACCTGCTTTCAATAACACGGCATCACTTGAATCAATCTGGTGTGCCATCCCCGGAATATTCATTTTTACCACAATCCCTTCATAATTCTTTCTAAAAAGGATATTGCTTCCTCCTCCGAGGATCAAATGCTCATTCCGCTTTAAAATTGGCACCAGCCGTTGCAATTGAGCTGCCGCGCTAACCTCAATAAAGCGGGAAGCCCTGACGTCGATTCCAAAGGAATTATAGGGTTTGAGTGAAATATCCGTTTCAAAAGTAGGGGCGATCATACTGCAAATTTGGGATATTATCGTCAATAAACACTTTTATTTCAAAAAACTTTTTTTTGTAGCAGAATTTCCCTACCTTTAGTATTCGAAGAAGACCAATGATTTTCCTGTGTTATGGCTGTAGAGAAAAAACGCGCGTTGATTTTAGATGCTGCGACCCGAAGATTCGTACATTTTGGTTTGGCCAAAACAACTATGGCCGATATTGCGCAAGACCTGTCACTCTCGAAGGCCTTGCTTTATTACTATTATCCGGATAAAAACGCATTGTACGCGGCTGTATTGGAGAGAATTATACAACAGGCATTTGTTGAAACGAAAGAAACCGTAGGCAAGATCGACGAATGCGAGAAAGCTATGATGACCGTCTTGGATCAGCGAATCGCATTTATTATGAAGTACTACAATCTGTTGGATTACTCCTATGCAGCCATGCAAC
This sequence comes from uncultured Sphingobacteriaceae bacterium, assembly GCA_964401685.1. GTDB lineage: Bacteria > Bacteroidota > Bacteroidia > Sphingobacteriales > Sphingobacteriaceae > DASRQK01. Next base: position 13,939 of record CAYNZH010000035.1, on the reverse strand, counting down.
AAATCCCCGAAGAGATGAGTCCTGTGATCAAAAAGTCCCATGCCGGGCAGAAAAAAGTGATCAAAGACGTGCTTGAGAAAGGGATGAATATGGGCCAATTAAAAAAGGGAGACGCCGAAGAGATAGCAGAGATGATGATATTCGCCCTCGAGGGAATGCGACTGAGCGTACTCAAAAATCACAATGAACTTGCCTTTCCCTCCAAAGTTGAGTTTGACAAAATCCTGAAGCTGCAGAAGATGATGGCGCAGCTACTTCTTGACGGGCTGAAGATCAAAAGCTAGGTTTGCCGACATATATGATCGACGATAAGCTGCGCATGGATTCTTGAATTTTCAATGAACCAAAGGTGGGTATTCATCCCGCCGCAGACCACTCCGGCGAGGTACAGACCGGGCACATTGGTCTCCATGGTCCCGGGATCGTACACCGGTAGTTTAAGGTCGCCGGCCATAGTTTCAACGCCTGCCATTTCCAAAAAGCGAAAATCGGGCTGGTAGCCGGTCAAAGCAAGGACGAAATCGTTTGCGAGCGTTTGCTCCCCCTGAGGAGATCGTATTTTTATACGATCAGGAAGGATTTCGGTAACTGTACTATTGAAATGCGCATCAATTTCACCGGCGGCCAATCGGTTTTCTATGTCCGGCTTCACCCAGTACTTGACCCGCTCACTGATCGCAGGTCCCCGAACGATCAATGTCACTTCTGCACCCTTGCGAAAGGTTTCC
>CAYNZH010000035.1:0-13111 GCA_964401685.1 uncultured Sphingobacteriaceae bacterium | reverse complement strand
GATCGCAGGTCCCCGAACGATCAATGTCACTTCTGCACCCTTGCGAAAGGTTTCCAACGCGGCATCAATAGCAGAGTTGCTCGCTCCGATTACGGCTACGCGCTGTCCCGCAAAATAATGCGGCTCATCATAGTAATGAAAAACCTTTGGCAGATGCTCCCCAGGGATATCCAATAGTTTGGGAATGTCAAAAAATCCCGTGGCGATGACCACTTTTCGAGCGTGGCGCAGGGTTTTACTCGTTTTTACCTCAAAGAAGGTGTCCCCTCTTCTGATCCCAAGTACCTCCTCAAACAAATTGAGGTTCAATGTAAAATGCTCGTTGACCCGGCGGTAATATTCCAAGGCTTCGAGCCGATTGGGTTTGTGCGCGATCGACATAAAAGGGATCTCACCGATTTCAAGTTTCTCTGAGGTCGAAAAAAAGGTCATATTTTTGGGGTAGCGGTATAGGGAATTGACCAAACACCCCTTTTCCACTATAGCATAGTCCAAGCCCGCCTTTTTGGCTTCTACACCACAGGCCAGCCCAATGGGCCCTCCCCCTACAATCAAAATATCCAACATCTATTTTTCCTCCCCTTTATCCATTTTTTCACAAGTTTTGTGAATGTCTCCGACAATTCTGTATATAAATTCCAGCTGCTCCGTGATCAAACGCAGATCTGGTGAATCAATATTATTTGCATCGATATTTTCAGGAATTTGCACATCAATTTCCTTGAATTTTCCCTTTTCCTCCGGAGGAGCTGTCAGCTGAATGGTTTGGCCAAGTTGATAAAGAACTTTGCGGATCAGGCGGACGTGATTACCGGTGAGCGCAGTTTCGTCGGCCTGGGAAACGTTGTTTAGAAGTGTCACCGAGTAGGACGACAAAATATGATTAAAGACAACAAACTTGTTGAGTTGCGCGGCATTTTTCTGCAACATCTTCGGCTCCGTGATCAGCCGCTGAAACGCCGAGCCCATATTGGCGGTAGAAATGTGGACCTCCTGACTAGCCAGCCTCAGGGTGGTTGGTTCCAGTTTTTCTCCAGCTATTATTTTCAGTGCATTCCCAATGTAATGATAGTTCGCTACGAGCAAATGATACATTGGTCCCTGAATCCTGTTTCTCTCCCAATTGGGAAAGATGATATAGCTCGAGAAGAATGCCAATCCAGAGCCAATCAGCGTCTCAAGAATTCTATCCTGCATGACCAAAAACACATTTTGCTCAAAAAACGAGAATAATATCAGTACGTAGGGTGTCATAAACATGACGCTGATGATATAGTTGATGCGCAACAGGCTGTAAGTCGCGATCATAAAGAACATCAACAGAAAGAAGCGTGCGACTTCGTCCTGCACCAGCAAGACGATGATGGCGCCGCCGATTCCTCCGATGATGGTTCCGGTCAAGCGCTGAAAATTTCTCTGCTTTGTGAGTCCAAAACCTGGTTTGAGGATCACAAGTATAGTAAGCAGAATCCAGTTGCTGTGTGTAGCATCGTATAACTGTTGGGAAATCAGGTAGCCGGCGGCCATCACTATAGCCATGCGTATGGCATGCCTGAACGTGCTCGATTTTAGGTGAATATTTTGCCTCAGAACACTCAAATCAATAGGATTCTTATCAATGAACTTGCTGTAGTCCACATCTTCCTTGATTTGAAGGGACCTGGAAGGGTTGCGGTCAAAGTACCCATAGATGTTCTGGATTCTCTGGCTCATCGTACGAATGTTGATCAGGACTTTTTTGAGAGGCAACGTACTGATATTATGATCTTTCTCGACCTGATCAATAGCTAAAAACAACTTTTCCAAATCCTGTTTGAAATTGTACAGCGGTTTGGGAATTCTGTTTGCATTGATCTCGTAGCCAAGATGGTCCAGCTCGTTCGCCACCCGAATGATAGAGATTTTTAGTTGATTGAGTATGCCGGTATGACCGTATTTTTCCTGAATGGCATCATAGTCATAGTGGGTGGCCATGCTTTGTTCAAAGAGATCCACTATATCGGAGAAAATCAAAATCAGAACCCGTCCTATCTTGGTCGTATCCTTGATATTCTGCTTACTGCGGTAGACCATTTCACGTACGCTTTCCTGGTGCTCGTTGACCAGGACCTGTTGGTCTATGAGCGCGAAAAAGTTTTTCTGATTATCACTTTTATCATCATAAAAGTTGGATTTTAGCCTGATATAATCTGCCACGTGGTGTATAGATTCGCCCAATTCCTGTTGCGCGAGACGATAAGGCCGGACCTGAGTCATGGAAATACTCAAAAACATGTACCACAGGCAGCCCATAAACACAAAAAATGTTGTTTCAGCTGCAGAATAAAAGGAACCATCCGAAACCTCGGTGTTCAGAATCATTGCGAGTAGACCCATAGCCCCTATGGTCGCCGCCCTCGAACCAAATACCGCAAACATAGAGTAGAAAAAACCCATAGCGAGAATTGCAACGACCATCAATACGGGATAAGGGCTCACCAGATTGGTGATCAGCGAAGTGATCAGAACTAAAACGGTGCAGATCAGCATTCCGTTACGTCGGTGGCTAGAAGGTCCTGTCAGGTCAGACAGTCCGATCACGAGCGCTCCCGCAGACACAGTCGTCCCCATCTGGAGGTTCCCAAAGTAGGAAAATACCAGCGCAGGAACCAAAGTACCGATAGAAATACGCATTCCATCGGCAAAGTATTGGCCATAAAAGAAATTTTGGATTTCCCTGGCTTTGCTCATTGATCAATAACATGTATATTTGTTGCGTCATACAAGATGGCGCGTACACTTTTTACAAATTTACAATTAAATATAATGAAACGGACAAGGTTATTTCTTCTTGCGGCATTTGGGTTGTCCATTGCCTTCACGTCTTGCAACAACTACGGCGAATACGGCAGACAAAAAGCCTATAACAATGCCACAACAGCCGATTCGGAAGCATTTAAATTTTATAAAACCGCTTTCGAGAAAATGACCTACGCAGTGGATTTTGCAAAATACTCCTCAAACCTGGGCAATTCCGAGATCCAGGCGCTGAACAACAGAATTCTTGAGGTATATCCTGCTTATTTGACCGAAATGGAAGCGATGGCTGCTGACGACCAAGTGGTGTTGCCTGATCCGGGTATGCCTGCGTTTACCGTTCCGTCAGCCTTTCAAGTGGATAGCGTTACTGTGTTTGATCCTGCGGCGTACGCCTCTTATATGGAAAAGGAGCACGCGGAAATACTTAAGGAGTTCAAGAGAGCGAGCAGAAACACCGATCTGGATGTGCGTGAGTATGCAAAGGAGCGGTTGCCGGTAATTGAAGAGCTTTATAAATTATCCGGAGGAACAACAGAAGAAGGAGGGCACTAAAACAGGGCAGCCAGGTGTTGCGATCTTATGGTAAAAGAAAAATATCCCATCATCAATCGCGAAATCAGCTGGCTGTACTTTAACGAAAGGGTATTACAGGAAGCTGCGGACAAAAGGGTTCCGCTGCTGGAGAGAATGCGCTTTCTTGCGATATTTTCGTCCAATCTTGACGAGTTTTACAGGGTCCGCGTGGCTACCCTCAACCGGTTGCTCGCCCTGAATCACGGTGCAAAGACTATACTCGGCTTCAATCCAAAAAAAGTCTTACGGGAAATTAAAGATATAGTGGTCAAGCAGGAAAAGCGCTTTGACTATCTGTACGAGCAGGAAATCATTCCCGAGCTCGAAGCAGCAAAAGTCTTTATCATCAATGAGCAACAACTCAATGTGTCCCGCGGTGATTTTGTCCGCGATCATTTTCGGAAAAAAATACTACCCAGCCTGGTTCCTATAATGCTGGATTTTCAGGATCCCAGCAGACCATTTCCTGAGTTGGGCGATCAGCGTATCTATTTTTTCATCAGGATGACCATGAAAAAAAAGGTGAAATATGCGCTGCTGCAAAATCCGACCAGGCTATTCCCCCGATTTTTGGTGCTTCCGGAACATAAAGGCATGAAATTCGTAATTCTGCTGGACGACATTATTCGTTATTGCCTCGAAGACCTATTTTTCCTTTTCGATTTTGAGCATATCGAGGCATACACGATACAACTGACCCGGGATGCTGAACTGGACTTGGAGACCAATGTCAGCGAGGAGTTTGTCGTAGCCCTTGAAAAGAGTCTGCAGCAAAGAGGCAAGGGCCGGCCTATGCGCTTGCTTTATGACAACGAAATGCCGTCGGAAATGCTCAATCTGCTCGTCTCCAAAATCGGTCTCGACGCATCGGCAATGATTCCGGGTGGCAGATACCAGCACTTTAAAGACTTTATCGATTTCCCGGACATGGGCGACGAAAGTCTTCAGTATTCGCCGATGCCACCCCTGCGCCTGAAAAATCTCAATCTCGGGAAAAGCATCTTTACACAGATGGCTCAACGCGACTACCTCGTGAGCCTTCCCTATCAGTCTTTTGACTATATCGTTCACTTCCTCAGGGAGGCCGCCATAGATCCTAAAGTACGCGAAATCAATATTTGCCTGTACCGCCTGGCCGAAAATTCCAGCGTAATCAATGCGCTGATCAACGCCGCACGCAACGGTAAAAAAGTCAATTGCCTCATTGAACTAAAGGCCAGATTTGACGAAGAAGCCAATCTTTTCTGGAGCAATAAAATGATAAATGGGGGAGTCAACGTTAATATTGGCCTTCTTGAATATAAAGTACACGCCAAGATCTGTCTTATTTCCCGGATGGAGAAAAACAAGCTGGTGTACTATGCCAACCTCGCGACCGGAAATTTCAACGAAAAAACCGCCAGAACCTACGCCGATCACAGCCTTTTCACGACCAACACATCCATCACCAAAGATCTGAAAAAGCTGTTCAAGGGATTGAGGAAAATGGAGTTTTACACCGGATACAAGGCCATCATCAGTTCTCCGTTGGAAACCCGGGAGAAGCTTTACGCGCTGATAAATAGAGAAATAGAGCTTAGTAAGGAGGGGCAGTCCGCCTATATGATCTTAAAAATGAATAGCCTGACCGATGAAGGCATGATCAAAAAGCTTTACGAGGCTAACAATGCCGGGGTCAAGATTGAATTGATCGTGCGGGGGATGTGCTGCTTAGTTCCGGGTGTAAAAGGATACAGTGAGAATATCTGCGTGCGGAGCATCGTTGACCGCTTTCTGGAGCACGCGCGGGTGTGGATTTTCGGTAATGGGGGAGAGGAATTGATGTACCTGGCATCTGCTGATTTGATGACGAGAAATATTGACCGAAGAGTCGAAGTTGGTTTCCCTATCCTGGATCCGGAAATTCGCCAGGAAATCAGGGACATTATTGACATACAGTTGAAAGACAACGTCAAGGCGAGGATTATCGACCAGAAAAACAGCAACAGGTATTTTGGAACCCGCCAGAAAATAAAGCACAGTGCTCAAACGGATATTTATAATTACCTAAAACACAAATCACATTGAGATACGCAGCCATAGATATAGGATCCAATGCAGTTCGCTTGCTGATAGCCGATCTGATCCAGAACGAAGGCATAGTTTCTTTCAAAAAAAACTCCCTGGTGCGGGTGCCCCTGCGTCTGGGCGACGATGCTTTTATCCACAATGAGATTTCCGACGCCAAGGCCAGTGACCTGATCAAGACCATGGAGGCGTTCCGTCGGCTGATGGATGTCTATAAGGTCAGCAGGTACCGAGCCTGCGCGACCTCCGCCATGAGAGAAGCTGCCAATGGCCCTGCTTTAGTGAATCGCATCAAGGACGTCGGGATCGACCTGGAGATTATCCCCGGTGCAGTGGAAGCTGGTATCATCTACAGCACCCAACTTTTGCAGCAACTGGACAACAAGAAAACCTACCTTTACATTGATGTTGGCGGTGGAAGTACAGAGCTTTCGCTGATTTCAGAAAACCGGCACATCGCATCTCAGTCTTTCGACATTGGAACCATCCGGATTCTGGACAATAAGGACAATGAATCTACCTGGGACAGTATGAGACGCTGGGTCAAAGAGCAGACGCAACCTTTTACAAACGTCTACGGTATAGGGACTGGTGGCAATATCAATAAATTGTCCCGACTAGCGAACAATGATAAAGCGGACAAGCCGCTTACATACAATAAGTTGAAGTCTACTTATGAGTATCTTAGCTCTTTTTCCCTGAAAGACAGAATTAACGTTTTGGGACTCAACACCGACCGAGCGGACGTTATCATTCCAGCATGCGAGATATTCCTTACGCTGATGAAACACGGACACCTGAAGCAAATTTTGATTCCGCGCATGGGATTGGTCGACGGAATCATCCAAATGTTGATCAACGAGAAAAAATAAGCACCTTCTTCATTTGTAATCCTGAAAAATTAAGGTATTTTTGTGCGACCCTTAGAAAAGGAAATGATGCCCGGGTGGCGAAATTGGTAGACGCACCATCTTGAGGGGGTGGCGCACTAAGTGCGTGGCAGTTCGAATCTGCTCCCGGGCACCTCATTTTTTACTGATCTTTCAGCATGTATTTTTTCCGAAAAAAGGACCCAAATAGGCCAAAAAGCTTCAACTTACGTGTAATGCATATCATCAATGCGATTGCAATTGTCCTTTTTTTGCTCGCGATCATCTATAAAATCATTGAAAGACTTCTTTAACCAGTCATTATTATGAAAAAGGAAATCATTTTCACAGACGCGTCCCCGGCACCGATAGGGCCATATAGCCAGGCCGTTAAAGCCGGGAATACCCTTTACGTATCCGGTCAGATCCCCACCGATCCTCAAACAGGTGAACTGGTTCAGGGCGAAATCGCCGTCGAAGCGGCTCAGGTGATGCACAATCTTTCTGCAGTACTTCAGCAAGCCGGGTATGGCTTTGAGGATGTCGTCAAAACGACCATCTTTCTGAGGGATATGAACGATTTTGCTGCAGTAAACGAAATTTATGGGTCATTTTTTACTGAAAATCCACCGGCGAGGGAAACGGTCGCAGTAGCTGGATTACCAAAAAACGTTCGTGTTGAAATCTCTGTTATTGCCTGGAAAGCTTAAAAATTCTTATATTCGTCTTTATCCCCATTTAACTGCAGTGAGGAATGGCCGAATTAAGCTTGCAAACGCCGATTGAGTATCTGAAAGGGGTTGGGCCCCAAAGAGCCGAATTGCTCAAGTCAGAGCTAGGCGTTTTCACTTTCATTGATCTGTTGCAGCAGTATCCGTTTCGGTACGTTGACCGTCGCTTTTTCCACAAAATCAATCAAATTTCTGCAGATCTGCCGCAAGTGCAGGTGTTAGGTCGTCTGACCTCATTGGAAACTGTCGGTGAGCGTCGGGGACGGCGTCTTGTGGGGAGCTTCAGGGACGAAACCGGCGAGATGGAGCTGGTGTGGTTCCAGAGTATTGCGCTGATAAAAAAGGCCATACAAGTAGGGCAGGTCTATGTTTTGTTTGGCAAACCTCAGTTTTTCAATGGCAAGTGGAGCGTCACACACCCGGAGATGGACCTCTACCGGAGTAAGAGCCAAACCGGGCTGATGAGTCTGCATCCTGTGTATTCCTCGACTGAAAAATTGAAAAGGGCGGGATTTGACAGCCGGGGAATTATGAAGCTTCAGCTGCAGCTTCTCCAGTCCTTGGGTGATAGTATTCCCGAATCCCTTCCTTCTATATATCTGGTTAAGCATCAGTTGATAGGGTTGAATGAAGCGTACAAGGGCGTTCATTTCCCTGAATCCGGCGCTGAGTTGCAGTCTGCCATCAGGAGGCTGAAATTTGATGAGTTGTTTTTTATTCAACTAAAACTGCTCCATGGAAAGGCACTCAACAATGTCAGATTCAAGGGTCATAAATTTGACCATGTCGGCGAAAAATTCAATACTTTTTATAGGGACCATTTGCCTTTTGAACTGACTGATGCACAAAAGAGAGTGATCCGCGAGATCCGAAAGGACACTGCAACCGGCGCCCAGATGAACAGACTTGTTCAAGGAGATGTGGGTAGCGGCAAGACTATCGTTGCACTCATGATGATGCTGCTGGCCCTGGACAATGGTTACCAAGCCTGCCTGATGGCCCCGACTGAGATTTTGGCGCAGCAACACTACAATAGCATACAGCGTCTGCTTGATGGAAGACTCGCTCAAATGCACCTGCTGACCGGGTCGGTACGCAAAAAGGACAGGTCGATCATTCATCAGCAGCTACTCGACGGCAGTTTGGACATTCTAATCGGGACCCATGCGCTTTTAGAGGATGACGTTCGGTTTAAAAATCTTGGCCTGGTGGTCATTGACGAGCAACATCGATTTGGCGTAGAACAACGCGCAAAACTCTGGCGCAAAAATGTACTGCCTCCACATATGCTTGTCATGACGGCGACGCCCATCCCCCGAACTTTGGCCATGACTTTGTATGGGGATTTGGACATTTCAGTCATAGATCAGCTCCCCGCTGGGCGAAAGCCCATACAAACCCTGCACTTGTACGAATCCAGCCGTCTGAAGATGTTTGGTTTGATGAAGCAAGAGATTGCCAAGGGCCGGCAGGTTTATGTCGTATATCCCTTGATCAAGGAGAGCGAAAAAATGGATCTGCTTTATTTGGAGGCTGGTCTTGAGGGTTTGATGAACGAATTTCCGCAGCCCCAATATCATATAAGCATTGTCCACGGGAAGATGCCCGTCAAAGACAAGGAGTTCGAGATGCAGCGCTTTGTGAGTGGTAAAACTCAGATCATGGTCGCTACCACGGTGATCGAGGTGGGTGTGGATGTCCCGAATGCCAGTGTCATGGTCATTGAAAACGCTGAGCGCTTCGGCTTGTCACAGCTCCATCAATTGAGAGGCCGGGTCGGCCGGGGCGCGGAACAATCGTTTTGCATTCTCATGTCAGGGCATAAACTCAGTCGGGAAAGTCGTCTGAGACTGGATACCATGGTGCGCACCCAGGACGGATTTGAGATTGCTGAGGTAGATCTGCAACTGAGAGGTCCGGGTGATCTCGCTGGGACCCAGCAAAGCGGAGTTCTTGATCTCAAGCTGGCAAATCTCGCCACCGATCAGGATCTCCTCACCGAAGTCAGAAACACCGTGATTGAGTTATTTGCAGAGGACCCGCTTTTGGAAGCTTCCGAGCACCAAATACTAAAAGATTTTCTCCAAAAGCGCCAAAATACGGGCATTGCTTGGGAGAAAATCTCTTGAAATTATTGAACGACAGGAACGTTGACCTAGGCCAAAATTCGGACTGGTTCTTCGAGCAATGCTTTCAGCGTCTGCAAAAACGCAGCACCTGAAGCGCCGTCCACCACCCGGTGATCGCAGCTCAAGGTCAGTTTCATAATATTCCCAGGGACGACGGCGCCGTTTTTAACAACAGGAACCTGTTGAATTCCCCCGACAGCGAGAATACATGCATCAGGCGGATTGATAATGGCCGTGAATTGGTCTATTCCAAACATTCCCAAATTCGAAACAGTGAAGGTAGATCCTTCCCAGTCCGAAGGCTGCAGTTTTTTGGTTTTAGCTTTTTGTGCAAAATCTTTGACCTCCATAGAGATGTGAGACAAAGACTTTCCGTCCGCGAAACGTACCACAGGGACCAAAAGTCCTTCATCTACAGCTACCGCCACACCAACGTTGACGTGTTCATTGTACCGGATTTTGTCTCCCAGCCAAGATGCATTGATTGCAGGGTGTTTTTTCAAAGCTGTTGCGGCCGCTTTGATAACCAAATCGTTGTAAGAAACCTTAACCGGCGCTACTTCGTTGATCTTGGTACGTGCCTCTATCGCACTATCCATATCGACAGAAATCGTCAAATAGAAGTGCGGCGCCGAAAACTTACTCTCCGCAAGCCTCTTCGCGATGGTTTTACGCATTTGGGTGAGCGGTTTCTCCGTATACTTTTCATCACCGGTAAAGCTTGGGATCGCACTTTCAGTTTTTTGAGGTTCAGCGGCTTGTGGAACGAAATTCTCTACGTCTTTTTTCACGATCCGGCCTCCTTCTGTAGAGCCTGACACCTCCCGCAGATCAATTCCCTTTTCTTTGGCAATTTTTTTGGCCAAAGGCGAGGCTTTGATGCGTCTTCCGTCATCGGAATCCTTATTTGCCGACGAGCTTTCAGCCTGATCTGAAGACTGGGCAACGGATTCTGTTTTTTCTTCGGTTTTCTGTTCTGAAGAGCCCTTAGAAGCGGTGCTTTTTGTGCCTCCCGCCTTATACGCTGCAACCAAGTCAGAAACGTCTGTTCCTTCCTTGCCCACTATGGCAATGACTTCATTTACCTTGGCTGCTTCGCCTTTTTCGATACCAATATGGAGCAAAGTCCCGTCCGCATATGCAGTGACTTCCATGGTTGCTTTGTCGGTCTCGACATCAGCAATCGCGTCATCGCTTTTTATTGTGTCACCCACTTTAAAATGCCACTCAGCGATCACACCTTCACTCATCGTATCGCTAAGCAGAGGCATGGTGATCACTGTGACCCCCAACGACTCAGCCATCTTCTCCGGGTCTTGCCCTTGGCTGCTACTGCCTTTGTCCTCAGACTGCTTGGCAGATGATTCGTCGTTGTTTGTGCTATTTTCGCCAGAGTTCTCAGAACCTGCTCCCGCTGATTCCTCCTCCAAAAGCGCTTTGTAATCTTCGCCTTCTTTACCCAAAACTGCGATAACAGCATCTACAGGCACAGCCTCGCCTTCTTTCGGACCAATATACAGAAGTGTGCCTTCCTGATAGGACTCGAAGTCCATAGTTGCCTTATCTGTTTCAACTTCAGCGATTAGATCGCCCGAACTGACCTTGTCACCAACTTTTTTATGCCATTTAGCAATGACACCCTCGGTCATGGTATCACTCATCTTTGGCATTTTAACTACTTCAGCCATTGTATCGTAAATTTTGGGTTTTTTCTAATAAAAAAAGCTACCTATATTTTATTAATCCATGATATATGGATAGTCTTCCTGTGCGTAGACGTCTTTGTAGAGTTCGTCTAGCTCTGGATAAGGAGAGTCCTCAGCAAATTTGACCGACTCATCCACTATTCTTTTTACTTCGGCGTCCACCTCTTCGAACCAAGCTTCATCTGCATATTTCTTTTCAGAAATCGTAGCCTTAGTGGTCACGATGGGATCCAGACCTTTGTATTTTTCCAACTCGTCCTTGGTACGGTATCTTGCCGGATCCGACATGGAATGCCCTTTGTATCGGTAAGTACGAATTTCCAGGAAAGTCGGGCCTTCGCCTTTGCGCGCACGCTGAACTGCTTCGTCCATGGCGTTGTGCACCTCGACGACATCCATTCCGTCGACGGGCTTCGAAGGCATGTCAAATCCATGCCCCATTTTGTAAATATCCACCATATTGGTAGTTCTTTGCACCGAGGTTCCCATGGCATAGCCGTTGTTTTCCACCACAAATATGACCGGGAGCTTCCAAAGCATGGCCATATTGAATGTCTCGTTCAGCGCACCTTGGCGCACAGCTCCGTCACCCATATAGCAGACGCATACATTGTCCGTGCCGTTGTATTTCTCCGCGAATGCGATGCCTGCACCCAGGGGAATTTGTCCGCCCACGATACCGTGGCCACCCATAAACTTGTGTTCCTTGCTGAAGAAGTGCATCGATCCGCCCTTACCTTTTGAGCAGCCGGTCACTTTGCCGTACATTTCAGCCATGGCTTCGTTGGCACTCATGCCTTTTGCGATAGCATGCGCGTGGTCTCGGTACGCCGTAATCATGGAATCCTCCGGCCTCAAGACCGACATCGCACCTGCGACGACAGCTTCCTGCCCTATATAAAGGTGACAAAATCCACGGATCTTTTGCTGGCCGTATAATTGACCGGTTTTTTCCTCAAACTTGCGCATGAGGAGCATGGATTTGTACCACTCCAGATATGTTTCTTTTGTAATAGGTGTTGCACTCATTTTGATTTCAATAAAAATGTTCTATCGGAGGGCAAATCTAGTCATTTAGACCGACATTTTCCCTATGTAATAGCTATTTTAGTTTTATGCTTACGTTTGCTGATCTTTTCGGCATTCACTCGTTGAGGGATTTTTACATAATAACCCGTGCCGTCATAAAACCGCTTGCGTGGATGCTCCATACAGCTTGGAGAGCAACATCCATCCAGCTCCCAGCCGCAATTTTCGCATTGGGTAAAATGCTCATTACACTCCGGATTTGCACAGTTGATCATTCGCGGTGTATTTGCCCCGCAGTGGCGGCATGTCGAAATGACCGCAGGATTTACCTGATTGACATCCACGGTCAAACGACTGTCAAACACATAGCATTTCCCTTCAAAGTCCTTTCCTCCGGCTTCTTTACCGTACTTGATGATTCCTCCATGTAACTGATACACGTCTTTAAACCCTTCTTTCAGTAATAAGGCAGATGCCTTTTCGCACTTTATTCCGCCCGTGCAGTAGGTCAAAATCTTTTTGTCCTTGTATTTGGCCAATTCATTGATCTTTTCGGGAAATTCGCGGAAATTTTCGATGTCCAGGGTCACGGCATTTTTAAATCTGCCGACCTGATGTTCATAGTTGGATCTGACATCTAATATTACTACATCGTCCCGGTCTTTCATTTTCATAAATTCCTGAGGTTCCAGATGCTTGCCCGTCTCTTTGTTGGGATCAATGATGTTCGGATCTCTCAGGCCGGAATGCACGATTTCGGATTTATAACGACAATGCATTTTGATAAAAGATGGCTTATCTACCTCATCAATCTTGAAATCTGTTTTGGCAAATCGCGGATCCGCGTGCACCGCCTTCATGTACTTGCGACAGGACTCGACCGTTCCCGAAACGGTTCCATTCAAACCTTCATTGGCGACGATGATCCGGCCAACAAGTCCCAGGGACTTGCAAAACTCAAGGTGATCTATCGCAAACTGCTCGGCATTTTCGATAGGGCTATAACAATAGTATAGCAGGGTGTTGTATTTTTCCATTGCTCATTGATACCGCTGCAAACGGCGTTAAATTGAACCACAAAGATAAAGGAAATAAAAATTTGTGTGAAATATTTTGAAAATTAAATGAAAGACGTATCTTTGCATGCCAAATCAAATGGCCCGTTCGTCTAGGGGTTAGGACGCCAGATTTTCATTCTGGAAACAGGG
>CAYNZH010000034.1:0-18791 GCA_964401685.1 uncultured Sphingobacteriaceae bacterium | reverse complement strand
TGGAAACCGACGATAATCGCATCGGAAGCCGACGCTAAAAGCACGTCGGATTCGGAAATCTGGCCAACGGATTTGTGAATCACATTCACCTGAATCTCTTCAGTAGACATTTTCAACAAGGAATCCGAAAGTGCCTCGATAGAACCGTCCACATCTCCTTTCACGATGATGTTCAATTCGCGGAAGTTGCCGATGGCAAGTCGTCTTCCAATCTCGTCAAGAGTGATGTGTTTTTGCGTCCGCATGCCTTGTTCACGTTGCAGATGCAGACGTTGATTGGCCACGGTGCGCGCTTCGCTTTCGCTCTCCATGACGTAAAATTTATCTCCCGCCGTAGGCGCTCCAGACATTCCGAGCAATTGCACCGGTGTGGAAGGACCTGCCTCCTGTACGCGCTGGCCTCTTTCATTGGTCAACGCTTTGACCTTTCCACTATAAGAGCCAGCAAGAATAGGATCACCTATCTTCAGGGTTCCAGACTGAATAAGGACAGTCGTTACAATACCCCGACCTTTGTCCAGGGAAGCTTCGATGACTGAACCAACTGCCCGTTTGGAAGGATCTGCTTTTAAATCCAGCAATTCCGCTTCCAAAAGTACTTTTTCGAGAAGTAGATCGACATTCAAACCCGTTTTACCGGATATCTCCTGGCTCTGGAAACTTCCACCCCAATCTTCGACGAGTATATTCATGGCCGAAAGCTGTTCACGAATACGATCCGTGTTGGCTGTGTCTTTATCTACCTTTGTGAAGGCAAAAACAATAGGTACACCAGCGGCCTGAGCGTGGTTGATTGCTTCCTTAGTCTGCGGCATCACGCTATCATCGGCTGCGATTACGATGATGGCTATATCTGTCACCTGGGCACCCCGGGCACGCATGGCTGTAAAGGCTTCGTGACCTGGTGTATCCAGGAAAGTTATTTTTTTATCGTTATCCAGGGTAACTTCGTAGGCACCAATATGTTGGGTAATACCGCCAGCCTCACCGCCGATGACATTTGCCTTACGGATATAATCGAGAAGAGAGGTTTTACCGTGATCCACGTGTCCCATGACCGTCACTATAGGCGAGCGTGGAATCATGTTGTCGGGATTGTCCTCCTCTTCGAGCGATGTCGTCGCCTCATCGTCGGGTCTGACAAATTCTATTTCGTAACCAAACTCGTCGGCGACGATAGAGATAGTCTCGGCGTCAAGACGCTGGTTGATGGAAACGAACAAGCCCAAGCTCATACAAGTAGAAATCACCTGAGTGACGGAGACATCCATAAGATTGGCCAGGTCGTTTGCCGTAACAAATTCGGTGACCTTAATAACCTTGGACATCATTTCTTGTTCCATTGCAGCTTCCTCCGCCGAATGGGCAACATCGTCACGCTTTTGTCTCCTCAGTTTCGCTCTCTGGGCAAATTTCCCGGATTTACCGGCTCCGCTCAATCGTGCAAGCGTAGCTTTGATCTGATCCTGGATTTGCTTCTCATTTGGCTCCTCGCGAGTAGCACCTGCAGCGGGTCTCTGTCTGTTTCCGCCGCGTGCGAAGTCCGGCTTGCCGCGTCCTCCACCGGGTGCTGGTGTAGCTCCGGGAGCTCCTGGTCTGACAGGTCGATTATCTTTTCTTTTGCGCTTACGTTTGTTGTCTGCCGCACCTCCTGCCGTATTGGACGAAGACGCCACTGGAACGTCTCTGCCCCTGCTCGGTCTGGTAGGGAGCTCTATGCGGCCCACTACGTTTGGCCCTGTCAGCCTCTCTGCTTTCGCACGAATGACCTTGTCCTGGGGAGCTGGTTTCTTTTCAGCCGGTGCCTCGGTCGCAGCGTCCTTTGTCGAAGCTTCCGCTTTTACCTGTTCTGCTACCCCCGCAGAAGGATCCTTTGCAGCAGGTTTATCTTGGTCCGCAGGTTTTGCCTCCGCTTTAGGTTTTGTCTCATCTGCGGCGACGATCTCGTCTCCGGATTTTGCTTTCTCTTCAGTTTTTTCCGAAGCTTTTTCCGAAGCTTTTTCCGCTGCCGGTTCTGCCGCGGGTTTTGCGGCGGCTTCTGCCGGCGCATCTGAAGCAGGAACCTCCGCAGAAGGCGTTACAGATTCGGTATTTGCCTCAGTTGCTTTAGTTTCAGCTTCCGTTTTAGAATCGGAATCCGCTTTTGCATCTTTTTGGTCTGCTTTCGCAGCTCCAGCGGCAGCGGTCTCTTCGGTCTTCTTGGCAGGACTCGATCCCCTTTTAAGGGCATCCAAATCAATTGTACCCACCACTTTCATCCCACCGGAACGTCCCACCGGAGTTGCCTCTGTACTGGAAGCCGGTTTTTTCTCGGGTTGAGTTTCTGTCGAACTATCAATGGGACTGACGCTTTTGATCAAAATCTCTTCGGCGTCTGATTCAGTTTTCTGCTGATTAGGAATAGGAGACTCAGAAGGAGACTCATCTCTGCGGATCTTACCAATATTGATTTGGTTTGCCTCCTCTTTGATGATTTTATCCCCTTGAAATTCTCGCAAAAGAACTTGATATACCTCGCTGCTCAACTTTGTGGCGGGCTTTGCCTCTATGTCATGCCCGTTTTTGACCAAAAAATCTACAGCGGTAGCAATACCAATATTCAATTCTTTTGCTGCCTTTAGCAATGTTATCTTCTTTCCTTCTGACATCTATAAATTTACTCCTATACTCCTTATATTATAATTGTTGCTTTACAAAAGTAGACTTTTTTATTCAAACTCCGCTTGGAGAATCTGAATTATCTCTCGGATAGTGTCTTCCTCCAAATCAGTCCTACGAACCAACTCGTCCAGATTTAGTGCCAATACCGACTTGGCCGTATCCAAACCTACTCTTTTCAGTTCGTCAATAATCCAGCTTTCAATTTCATCTGAGAACTCTTCTATATCTACGTCTTCTTCAACTTCATCAATTTCTCTATATACATCAACCTCGTACCCTGTCAGCTTGCCAGCCAGCTTTATATTGTGTCCACCCCGGCCGATGGCTAAAGAAACCTGATCGGATTTGAGGTACACCGCTGCCGTCATGTTTTCATCGTCCAATTTGATGGAGCTGATCTTTGCTGGGCTCAGCGCGCGTTGTATATAGAGTAGATTATTGTTGGTAAAGTTGATTACATCAATGTTTTCGTTTCTGAGCTCACGGACAATGCCATGAATCCTGGAACCTTTCATCCCCACGCAGGCACCAACAGGATCTATACGATCATCGTAGGATTCGACAGCAACTTTGGCACGCTCTCCTGGTTCTCTGACAATTTTTCTGATGGTAATCAAGCCATCGAAAATTTCAGGCACTTCCAACTCAAACAGGCGCTGCAAAAACGCGGGTGAGGTTCTGGAAATAATAATTCTGGGATTGCTATTGAGCATCTCCACTTTGTGAACCACCGCGCGGATGGAGTCACCCTTCTTGAAATAGTCGGCCGGAATCTGCTCAGTCTTAGGCAAAATCAACTCGTTGCCTTCATCATCCAGCACCAAGGTTTCCTTTTTCCAGATCTGGTATACCTCTCCGGTTACCAACTCCCCTTCTCTATCCTTGTACTTTTTAAAGACCTCATCCTTTTCCAATTCGAGGATTTTGGAGACCAATGTCTGCCTGGCCGCCAAAATCGCCCTTCTACCGAAACTCTCCAGTGTAATCTGCTCAATATGCTCATCACCTACTTCCAGATCTGGATCAAATTTGTGGGCTTCTGCCAACTCGATTTCCAAGTCATCGTCCTCCGAAAATTCGTCTTCAACGACCACCCTGGTGCGCCATATCTCCAAGTCACCATTATCTGGGTTGACGATAATGTCCACATTTTCGTCTGTTCCAAAACGGCGGCGAATCATGCTCCTGAAAACCTCTTCCAACACCGAAATAATAGTTGGTCGGTCTATATTCTTAAATTCCTTAAATTCCTGGAAAGAGTCTATTAAATTGATATTGCTGCTCATTTTATTTAAATGAAATTAACACCTTTGTTGTTCCAATCTGGTCAAATGGAATGTCCACCTGCACCTTCGTTATTTTTGCTTTTTTCTTTGCTTCTTTTGTCGTCACTTCTTCATCCAGGCTGATAAAATCAGGTTGGGCGGCTAAGAGGGTACCCTGCTTACGCGTTCCGTCCAGCATGTCGATTTGGACATTTCTACCCACATTCTTGGCATATTGCCTGAAGTTTTTGAGTGGAACATCCACCCCTGGCGACGAAACTTCAAGCCGGTATGCGTGCTCGATGGTACCTTCCTCCTCCAGATGATATCCTACATGCCGGCTGATCGCTGCACAATCCTGTATGCTAATGCCTTGATCACCGTCCATGGAAATAACCAAACGTCCGTTGGGGTGCATTTTTACCTCCACAATGAACAGGTCCTCCCTATCGGCAATTTTCTCTTCCACCAGCTGCGTAACCCGCTCTTCAATATGCGTCATTTTGCCTTACTTTTCTTCCACTTTGTAAATTATTACCATCAAAAAAGGGGACAATACACTGCCCCCTCATATCAAGTCATGCAAAGGTAAGCAAAAAATCTAAATCCACGAAAAAAAAATCACTTCCGCTCGGCAACAGTATTAATAGTCTTTTGCATTTGTGTAATCATGGCAGATAGTGACTCTATGGTCGGTTCTGACTGAGGCTCGGGCAGCTCCATACTCACAAATGCCTTGGCCTTCCAAATCTCCAGAATATCCTCGCTCGCAATCCAATAGGGATCATATATTTTATTGTCTGAAACAAGATAAATTCCTTTTCCATCGTTGAATTTTTGGCCCACACGTTTGTAGACAACTCCTTCATTTTTGGAAATCACAATATAGGTCTGTCCTACTTTGATATCGGCCCAATTTTCCACATACTCTGAAATCACAACAGAACCAGAGGGCATGGGCAACATCGAATCACCAGAAATTTCAAAAGCCCTGAACGTACCCTGAGTGAACATGGGTAAATTAAATTTAGGTAATTCGGCCAAATACTCAGGATCTCCATATCCATTAAGGTAGCCAGCACTCGCCTTTACAGGAACAAGTTCAATATTTTCCTCGTCGTCCTTGTCGACAGTAATGCTCAGAACCCGGACATTCGAAGCTCTTGGCGCAGGCTTCCAATGATCATCAATGACTTGGTTGACCAACTCATCCATCGAAAACTGATAAAATTCAGCGATCTGATTCAACAGTTCGTACTTGGGTTCTGCCCGACCCTCTTCATAGGCGCCGACTGAAGCGCGTTTTATACTTAGCGCATCAGCAAACTGCTGCTGGGTAAGGCCTTTCTTCTTCCTCAAGTACTTAAGATTATTAGCAATAATCGCCATTTTTTTATTTTTTCTTTTGGTATAACTAAAATTATTAGTAATATTGTGCCAATAAAGTTAGTAATAAAACGGCAGAACACCAAAAATATTAGTTTAATTTTTTCAACATGTGTGGAATTCAGATAGTTATAAGAACAGACTCGAATAGGAAAACGCTACGATTGGGAACAGTGGACGACTGCAACCCGCTAAACCGCACGTTGCGCGTAGTGTATACGGAAACACACCCTTCCTCCTATCATGCGAGCAAACGTCTAAGCGAATTACGGATGTATACGCGTATGCAGCTGGAAAGGTTGATCCGAAACCAAAATCCCAATTGGGCAGATTTACAAGCGACTACCAGCCGGGTGCGAAATTCAAACCAAAGGTACCAAATTTCAAATCTTTACGCTGGAATGGAATGGCGTAATACGGTTCAAGCACCATAGCACCGAAAAGATTGACTCTGAGGGAGACCCCAGCACTCATCGCAGGTATGTGAATGTCTTCGTAGATCGGGCGCTGACCAATCACCGTACCGTCCCCGTCTTCGATGGGTTCGTAGCCCACCACTGGGATATTGCTCTGAAACTTGACATTGGTACCGCTGCTCCAGGCCAGACCCGCATCAAAGAAGAAGTTTAAATCCGAAAACAACATCCTAGAACTAAATAGCGTGAGCTGCTCTGGCCCTGTAAAAGGGAGACGCACCTCAAAATTGAAGACCGCAATGCGGGTACCCATCAATTTTTGTAGATCAAATCCACCGACATTGTTTCTCAGCGAGGCACTTTCGTAGCCGCGAATCATGTGGGGATATCCCAAAAACAAAGGGTAGAGTGCGGTTTCATCTTTGCCGGCGCGAACGTAGGCGTAGGCCCGCGCAGCGAGGGTGATCGGCTTGTAGCGATTGTATTTTCGTACATCAAAGGTATAGGCGGTAAAATCATAATCACCAAAGTACTGTTCTGCGCCAAGGCGATATCGATACCCCTGCAACGGTGAGGTTATACCAAACACCGCATTGTCACCTATTAGCGATGCACTGCTCTGCACGATGGTAAACGCATCCAAGTTGCCAAAGCCTATTGTAGCCGCTTCTTCATTTGTCACTTTATCCCTTCCACCATAGCCGTAGTAGCTCTGCCACCAGCGGTCTACACGGTAACTGTAGCGGGCAAGAGCGGCACCTATTTCCACGCGATGATGCCGTGAGAATGGATAGGCACCAAACCCTTCTACCTGTTGCTGAAAAGTCCTGATGATGTAGGTATCAAGAATGGGTTCGGTTCCATTTCCGACATCTCTATAGTCAAAAGCACTAAAACCAGACATATAGGGAATGTGGGAGACTGCTCCCCCCCAGTTGATCCGTGTTTTCTGATTAATGTACGCGACCTGCCCACCAAAATCATAGATTTCGCCGTTGATGGAAAGTGCAGCAAAAATCTGGTTGTGTCCAAGTATATCAGAGAACATGCCCTGTATTCCACTCGAAATTCCCGCACCATACCTGCTACCCACAGCCATGCCGACTCCGCTGTTGGCCAAATAGTCCAACTTAAAATTGGGCCGGTAAGGAACCGTAGCGATTTGGTTATCGCTTATGCGTTGGAAAGCATTAAAGTTGGCCAGGTTGCTATTGATGATATCAATTCCCTTGTTGACTGGAGCTGGCAGCATGGCCGCAGTAAAATCCACACGGAAGGGATCGACTTCGACGGGTTCGAATTCGTCTATTTTCGCGTTATAAACGGTATAGGAATTGGATCTATAATAGGAATACACCACATCACTCTGGCGGGATATACTCAACGCAGGGGAATATTCTGTAATTCCGCTGATCCCGGTAAAGTAATTGGTCATCCTTTCGGTTTTGCCGTCGGCTAGCGTATAGCGATACAGATTTCTAAATCCATCGCTGTTGGACAGAAAGTAGACTTGAGAATCATCAGGGGAAAACACAGGGTTGAGATTATTGGCACCTGCAAAAACGGGAATGTTTTCTATTTGCCCCGTATTCAGATCTAAAATAGCGATATTCATTGGAATATCTACGCCCCGGGAGTTACTCGTTAGGGACACTCTATCGGTACTAAAGACAATCCTAGACCCGTCTCTAGAAAAACTGGGCTGATAATCCGAATACCAATCATCGGTCCATTGGGTGACAAGTTTGTTTTCGAGATCGTAAGTATAAATATCACTGTGCCCGTTTTTCAATCCTGAAAATGCCACAGTTCTACCATCAGGCGACCAGGTGATATTGGTGAATTCTGAAATATCGCCCATCGCCTCCACGGAAATTGTATTTCCCTTGACAACGTCGACGATCATCAGTTTGCTCTTGCCCTGACTGAAAACGCTGAAAGCGAATTTCCGACTATCGGGTGAAAAAGTTCCAGCAGACTCAATAAAGCTAAATTCATCGATGTGGGCGTTGGTCAGCCGGCTGCTCAATTTACGGATGACCTGTCCGGTCTGCGCATCTGCCAGAAACAGGTCTATACTAAAAAGATCCTGCTCAGAAAGATACGCAACATACTTACCGTCTGGGGAAATAGCTGGCGAAACATTCATGCGACCGGCATTATCTTTGCTGAGAATGCGGCGGCCCACCGGAACCTGCGCTGTGTCTACCGGTAGATTTTTGTAGGCCTCTTGAATACTGTTTCGCCATAAATTGCCCAGGGTTTCGGCATCGTATCCAAAAACTCTTCTTATTCCGTTTTCATAGCCATGCATTGCAGTAGCCATGAACAGAGGCATAATCGCGGTATCCCCATAGGTCGCACCAATATACGCCCAAAACGCTTGGCCAAATCGGTAGGGGAAATACCGATTCATATTCTCAGTCATGGCCCTCAGCGACGGAATATCATTATTGAGATAGGCATCCCGCATCCACATGGCCGTAAATGCGTCCTTACGTCCTATGGAAAAGTATTCTGCCATACCTTCGACCATCCACAAAGGGATATTTCCAATATTCTCCAAGCGGGTCGAGTCCCCCCCTTCGATCAGAATTCTGTACTGAAAAGCGTGAACCAACTCATGACCCAGGACGTGTCTTGTTTGGTGATTGATCTGGGCAAGCGGCATGACGACTCTGGTCTTGAACGCCTCGGTGACTCCGCCTGTTCCGACCCCGATTTCGCCTTGGATCGTCGTCGTTTGTTGAAATTCTGGACTATTATTATAAAGTATAATGGGATTTTTCCTTAAAAAAGTATCTCGGAAAACCTGCTGGTGCAGTTCGTACCACACTTCGCTCTCTTTGGCAAACCATTTGACCATGCTATCGTTTTCGAGATAGTAATGTAGATTGAAATGCGGAGTTTCATATACCTTGAACGTCAAATTCTTATATCTCATCTTATTTTGACCGAAATACTGCGCATGGCTCTCACTCAGCGGCGCTAAAGCGGCAATCGCGATAAAGAGTGCCATCAAAAATTTGGCATAAGTACGGACGAGTATAGGATGTTTCATAGTCAAATATCGCTTTTCTAATCAGAGTCTACGAATATACTTGAAAACTTTTAAAGTTTTTGGGTTTTCGTCTTATTCAATAACAATTTGTACAGGCACTTCCGGTTGCGCCATAGTCGGCGGTGGCGGAAGAATTCTATCCTCAAACGAGGAAGTGTCTGGTTTCGCTACACGCGGACTCGGACATTGATACGATCTGGTGATCTCGACCGTTGGGGCCGGTAAAGGTCCATAAGTGTATCCTAGCGCGGTATCCCGATAAATTTCTTCCATGAAGCGTCCAAAAATCGGCAGTGCAGTCCGGGAAGCTTCTCCGGTCTGGGAGTTTCTGAATCGCACGCTTCTATCGTCACAGCCGACCCAAACGCCAGTGACCAGATCCTTGGTCATCCCCATATACCATCCGTCTGCATAATCTGAGGATGTGCCTGTTTTCCCGCCAATCTGATTGCCGTTCTTCCACAAATCCCACTCCCATAGCCCCTGTGAGGTTCCTTCGGGCTCTTCCATACTCCCTCTGAGCATGTAGGTCATCAGCCAGGCAATTTCCGGATCAATGACTTGTTCACTCACCAACTTGCTCTCGAAAACTACCTCACCATGCTGATCGACAATCTTTTCCACTAAAATGGGTTCAATCTTTTTGCCCTCATTGATAAATGTGGCGTAGGCATTGACCATTTCGAATATATTTACCTCACTCGGACCCAAGCTTATAGAAGGTACACTTGCAAGATCGCTTGTGATTCCGGCTCGCCTGGCGGCGCCAACGACCTTGTCCCAGCCCACCTTTTCAGTGATCTGCGCGGTAATGGAGTTGACGGACTTTCCCATGGCCCAACGCAAGGACATATCCCGACCAGTAAAAACCCAGTCGGCGTTTCGTGGTGTCCACTCCATGGATTCTCCGTTTTCTACATAGGAAATGCGTACCGGACGATCCGTAAACTTGTCACAGGGTGTCATCCCTTCTTCAAGGGCGGCCAAATAGGCAAACGTCTTGAAGGTCGACCCGGGTTGCCTCTTGGCTTGCATAACATGGTCAAACTTGAAGTACTGATGTTGTATTCCCCCGACCCAGACTTTGATGCGTCCATCATAAGGATCCATACTCATCATGCCCATATTGAGCATTTTGACATAATGTGCCAAGGAGTCCATGGTGGAATAATTTACTATTTTGGGCCCCTCCCAGGTAAATACCTCCATTTCCCTGGGTTGGTGGAGATAAAAGTGCAGGCTATCCTCCTGTCCGGGAAAGCGTTCCTGCAAGCGCTGGTAATGTGGAGTCCGCTCGGCCAGATCCATCAGAAAATCGGGGATTACCTCCCCGTCCAGATCCCGCCAGGGTAGCTCTCCAGCCCAGGACTGGTTCAGACGATTTTGTAAAATCTTCATTTGTTGAGCCATCACATTTTCGGCGTGCCTTTGCATACGTGAATCAATTGTCGTATAGATTTTGAGTCCGTCGGTATAAATATCCAGTCCTCGTTCCTCAGACCAGTCTTCTAACCATTTCTCAACCGCTGTCCGCAGGTAGGAATCCGAACTCCGGCTCTGTGACGCTTCGCCCACGGCCAGCTGTAAGCCTAAATCTATATGTCGGGCAAATTCCGTTTCGTCAAGATACCCCGCTTTTCTCATCTGCTCCAACACCACATTTCGCCGTTCCAACGCAGTCTCTGGGTTGCGGAGGGGATTGTATAAGGTAGTACCCTTCAACATACCGATCAGCATAGCCGCCTCTGCAGGGGCCACTTCCCGAGGTGTTTTGTTAAAATACCGCTTTGAAGCCGCACTAATTCCGTACGCATTATTGCCGAAAGAGACCGTGTTGAGGTACATCGTCATGATCTCCTCTTTGGGATAATTGGCCTCCAATTTATACGCAGTCAGCCATTCTTTCAGTTTGATGATCACGATTCTCACGCCGGGTATCCTGTCCAACAGCCCCAGAGAGTGCTGATACCGTGTTCGGAAGAGATTTTTAGCCAATTGCTGCGTGATCGTACTGCCTCCTCGCCTATCACCAGATGCAGTTGACCAGACACTGGATAATAGCGCAATGGGATCAACGCCGTTGTGTTTATAAAAACGGATATCTTCGGTAGCGACCAGTGCATGTTTGATCGAAGTCGAAATTTCATCGAAGGAGACGGGCGTCCTGTCCTCCTTGAAATAACGCCCGATAAGCACGCCGTCTGCTGTGTACAACTCAGAAGCGACTGATTGAATGGGCGTCGTGACGTCCCGATGATTTGGCGAATAGCCAAACAACCAAAAGAGATTGAGCTCCATGGCACAGATAGACACGATAATTGCATAAATGAAAATCGCAAAATAGCGCAGTGGCCGATTTCTAATCTCTTTAAACATTTTTTGATTGTGTTGACCAGGAAAAACACACACTCGCTTTAGCGTGATCCCCACCAAAAGGAGGATTGACCTTTTCGATTTCAATCTCGACGCGCTCAAGTTGCTGAAAGCGATGACATAACTCATCAAGGATCTCTAAGGCTACTTTTTCCAATAATTTTTGGGGCGTGTGCATTTTTTCCTTAATTACCTGGTATAACAATTCATAGTTGATCGTGTTTTGATCCAAAAGGTCTTCAGTTGAATTTTCACCTCTCAAAGCGCCAATCGCCTCGTCTTTCGGCGTAAAGCCGACACTCAGATTTACAAAATACTCGTTTCCAATAATTCTTTCTTCTTCGTAAAATCCATGAAAAGCGAAAAATCTGGCGTTTCTAATGGAGATTTTCTGGGTTAAACCCTGCGATGACAGCTGCTTGCTCATTTAACAAACCTATTAAAAATATAGGGACTAATAAACAAAAAAATCGCTATTATTGCATAATTAATTGAACAAACGCTAAAAAACATAAGATTATGAGCCAGTACAAGGCACCTGACTATTATTTGTTGGATGAATTGATAAGTGAAGAACATTTGATGATCCGTGACAGCGTGCGGCAGTGGGTCAATAAAGACCTGATGCCCATCGTCGAAGACTATGCCCAGAGAGCTGAATTTCCCAAGCATCTGGTCAAAGGAATGGCAGATATTGGATTATTCGGACCAACAATTCCGGAACAATACGGCGGTGCAGGCTTGGACTACCTTGCATATGGTATCATGATGCAGGAATTGGAGCGTGGCGATTCTGGCTTGCGATCCACAGCTTCAGTACAGGGTTCCTTGGTTATGTATCCGATTTTTGCTTACGGAAGTGAAGAGCAAAAACAAAAATACCTGCCAAAACTCGCATCGGGAGAGTTTCTAGGCTGTTTTGGTCTGACCGAACCCGACCATGGATCCAACCCTGGTGGAATGACCACTCGTTTTGAAGACGACGGTGATCATGTAATTCTGAATGGTGCAAAAATGTGGATTTCCAATGCCCCCTTTGCGGACATTGCGGTTGTATGGGCAAAAAATCCAGAGGGAAAAGTGCAGGGACTAATTGTTGAGCGTGGTATGGAGGGCTTTACAACGCCTGAAACCCATGGAAAGTGGAGCTTAAGAGCTTCTGCGACCGGAGAACTGGTGTTTGATAACGTTCGGGTGCCAAAAGCAAACATTTTACCTGGAGTGGCGAGCATGAGAGGACCTTTAAGCTGCTTAAACCAGGCGCGCTACGGTATTGCATGGGGTGCGTTAGGGGCTGCGATGGATTGTTACGACACTGCGCTGAGGTATTCCAAGGAGCGCGAGCAGTTTGGGAGGCCTATCGGTGGTTTCCAATTGCAGCAAAAGAAGCTTGCTGAAATGATCACCGAGATCACTAAGGGCCAGTTATTGGTATGGCGCCTTGCAACATTGAAAAATGAAGACCGCGCAACTCCTGCGCAGATTTCAATGGCCAAACGAAACAGCGTTGAAATTGCATTGAAAATTGCTCGAGAAGCACGGCAGATGCTGGGTGGGATGGGCATCACTGGAGAGTACCCGATCATGAGGCACATGATGAATCTCGAATCAGTTGTGACCTATGAAGGGACACATGATATTCACCTCCTCATCACGGGACAAGACGTGACAGGGCTAGCAGCTTTTGTATAGGCAGGGATTTTTCATCATACTCATCGGGAGTGGAGACCGGCTCAATGAGGGCTCCGGTTTACTAACTTGGACTTGTGTTTCATGGATATTAAGGATTACTTGCACAAGGTGTAAAAGTGAACCCTTAAAATAAATGATCTCATGAAAAAGTTTATTCCCCTGTGTATACTTATTGCTATTTTCTCCTGTTCAAAGGATAAGGATCGAAATCCAGATGATGGCGGCAATGGTGAACTCGTACAAATTGAGTATAAATCCGACGCTATCGTTCTTGACAAAAATCCGGCTGACGTCATCGTTTCCATGGATAAGGAAAGCCAGATTTATACGCTTAAAGGTTCAGCTTTTCCGAAGGGGAAACCAAAAGTTGGTGAGACAATCCTGGTGCCAGGACAGATGCTGAGGAAGGTGAAATCTGTTCGTGAGAGTGGGGATAACTTCGTTATCGAGACCAATGATGCCGCCGTCACCGAAGTAATCGAGAATGGTTCGCTATCCTTTGATTTTACGCCTGAATGGACGGAGGCTACTTCCTTAAAAATGGCCGGCAAGGAAATGCTTACCGGCGGAAGGAATTTGTCTTCAGCTATTGAATCGGAAATTACGATCGGCGGAGTGACGCATAAGATAAGTGTCACGCCGAAAATGGTAAACGGGAAAATCAACGCATGTACTTTCGTTTTTGAGATGACCAAAAATGGGACGAAGTTTACGGCCACAGGCACGGCAACACTGCCGGATCAGAAAAGTGACATAGTGATCGAAAATGGAAGTCTTAAAACGTTCAAATCGCAGAACAATGGGATTAAGGCGGATTTCCGTGTGGAGATGGCTACCGCTGGTGGAGACACCGGCGAGCATAGCTTTAAGCTACCGTCTGTGGTTCTTTCTATTCCTATTCGCGTAATTCCTTCTCCGGCAGGCCCTATTCCAAATCCGATCCCCATGTCTATTGATGTCGGCCTTCATTTTGTTTCTAAAATGACTATTCCGGATCCTATGTCGTCCGCTACCGGAAAGACGACCGTGAGTTTTGACGCAAACACGGGGTTCGAGTTTAAAAATACAACCGTTGAAGCCATCGGGGGCTTTGTGAATAATTCGATTCCAGATGGTGTGTTTGATGCCGCTGCAAACTTTGGGATGCCCATTGACCTTCAGTTTGGCATGGGCTTCCCACGTGTAGGATTGGTGATTGCGGGTCAGGAGGTTGCATTTGTCCATGTGGGCTTCACGACGGGTTCACGGCTGACCTGGGGTCCTTTGTGCAAATCCGGATATGTGAAATTGGTGGTCGAAGGCGGCTATTCTCTCAGTGTTTTTGGTAAAACCATCGCATCCGGGGATCAGGTATTCGCTGAAACGGAAAAGCGAGCCGGAGATTGTTGATAGGTATCCGTATACTCCTAGTATAGTATCCTAGGCTTTGCTATTGGAGGAAGTATGTTGATTAACATTTCCCGGGATTTTCGTGTATTTATTTCATTTTATTTTGGGTTTATCAATTTTGTTACTATCTTGCGTTTGCTAAACGTGGCCAGGCCGCGAAATACCGGCACCGAAAGGTACTGGAACCGATTATTATAAACTTATTTCACCGTCACAAGTATATGAGGAAAAATCTACTTGTCATCCTGATCATTTTGGGGCTTTCTGTGTCAGTATCTGCGCAGGATTTCCAGGCGTATTTCCGTACTGACCTGATCTCAGGGGCCCCACAGCCGGGCGATTTTGCGGTCGGTGACCAGGCTGTCCGAGCCAAACTTCCGACCGGAGGTGTGCAGTTTTCCTTGCCATTGTTTAATGTCTCGGGAGAGGAACTTTCACTGGGCCTTTCACTCCAGTATAGCTATGATGGCTTTCGGCCGCATGAACGGGTGGGCTGGCTAGGACTTGGTTGGGAACTTGGCGGTACGGGAAAAATCACACGGGTGCCCTTTGGTCAGCTGGACGAGAACGCAGCGGCAGGACGCCGCTACCAGGACAGCTATGTGCAGTCCAGGATCAACAACATTACGATCGAACAGGATTTCCTGCACGACATCAACGAGGCCATCTATGATTCCGAGCCTGACGTGTATGTGTTCCAGTTCGGCGAATATTCAGGCAAGTTTATTCATTTCAAGGGTAAGTTCTACTGTTTTCCGGATCTTCCGCTACAGATTACAGGCACAGGGGACAGCGGCTTTGTCATCACCACCGAGAGCGGCCAGAAGTACAGTTTTCAGGAGCCGGAATATACGCATTCAAAGGGCAATGACGGAGAAAAATACCTGCTGCCAAACTATGTGTCCACCTGGCATCTTTCCCGTATCGAAAGTGTCTCGGGAAAGGAAACCGTTCTGTTTCAATACGAGACGGACGGAACGGTCAGTGAAGGGGGCTATTTTTCCCAGACCTACAAGGTGACCGATCCCCACGACGGGGGCGGGGCGACACTCAGTCCCATGCACCATTCGTATCCCACCAAGGTGGATCGCAAGCGGCTGCGCTATATCATTGCGCCACGCTACACCGTAAGCCTGATCCCCGGAGACGAGCGTGAGGATCTTTCCTATGTCACCGGCACTTCCCGCATGCTCGGAGGTATTGATATCACCAACACACAGAGCATGATGGTGCGCCAGTACACGTTCAATCATGACTATTTTGGTACCTCTGCCGGGTTTGCCGTTCGGTACCTGAAGCTGGCCTCGGTCCAGGAGATCGAACCCAATGCTCCCCTAACGCCCCCTTCATCGCTGCAGTCCCTGACCCATATCTTTGAATATAATGGGGAGAGCTCGGTGTTTCCATCGAAAATAATGGCCGCTACGGATCGCTACGGATACTATACGGGCCGTGGGGATTTCAGCACCAATATGATACCGGCGACCATCCATCCAAGCGGGCCGGACCGGTCGGTCTCTTTGGCCGGAACAGTAATGGGCGCCCTGAACAAAGTGACCTACCCAACCGGCGGGAACACACAGATCAGCTATGCGCTGAACCGCAAAAGATCCGGCACGGGGTATCAGACCGACCCGGTGACCTACACCTATGTGGCCACCGGCTCCATACCTCCCCCGCATGATGTCATTGAGCCCCCGTTGACCCCGATATTCTTCACCATAGACCATGCCCAGGACATCTCCCTGGAACTTATCCGACGGGCGATAGTACCCTACGGGGACAATAATGCCCGAAATACTGTCGATGACGTGGAAATATACCGCATGGTATCCGGGACTCCAAACCTGGTGTATGCGCATGCGGTCCGTTATGAATCCGATAGTGTGGGTGTCAGCCTGAGCACGCACCTGGAACCCGGGCTGTACCGCATTGATGTCATCAGAGACGTAAAGGAGCGGTGGGTATCCTGCGCCCTTACGTTCCGTGTCATGACAAATATACCCATTCCCGGAGAGATGGTCGGAGGTCTGCGGGTGGAAACCATCACCGATCATCCCCTGACCGGACCTGCCATGACACGCCGCTACAGTTACCTGGACGACGGAGGGTTTGATACGGGTGCTGACGCGCGGCCAGACTTTGCCCAGAGCCGGTTTGAGGACATCATCGTAGACGGTGCAGTCACCTCCCGACACTCCACCATATACCGCCCCGTAGTGGCACAGTCCCCTCCCTTCTCACAGCTGTTTTATTACCGGTCGGTCGATGAACTGCGCATCGCCGGCACAGACACCCTGAAGACCAGGCATCGCTACCGTGAATACCCCCCGGAATACCATATTCCCCCCGAGCAGTACGCTACCCTGACGTATAAAAAGCAGCCCCTGGGGGGATGGGCGCTGCATCACAAAGACGAATATACATTTTCGACGGTTCAGGATACGGTCTTCCATTACCTGAGGCCCATCCATACCATGGCTGTCACCATGATCTCGGGATACTACAGCGGGCCGGAATGGGCATACGAAGATTACCGCGATACCCATACACAGGTATGGAAACGGCTGGACAGCAGAAGAACCGTGCAGTACCAGGGAGCGGATTCCCTGGTAACTCTGGAAACCTATGCCTACGGTCCCAATCACCGGTATTTCACGCGGCGAGTGCTGTCCCGCACCGCAGAGCCCTCCGTACTCACACGTCACAAGTATCCGCAGGACTATACAGCCCTGATCAGCGGACCACTGGTCAGCGCACATCTGCTGAACCATCCACTGGAAGTGCAACAGTGGACACTAGCCGCTAATGGTACGGATTCCACGCTGATAAGTCTGCAGGTCATCGAATATCACGGCACTTATTTCAAGCCGCAGATCCTGTATGATCTCAAGGGAACAGACATCAAGTCGCTCAACCAACAGGGCAAGACCGGCACGCGGTTCAACCAGTTGCTGAGTGACAGCAGGCTGCGCATGCAGCACAGCATCACGTATAACCCCATGGCCCAGCCGGTACAGCACCAGCAGACTTATGGGCCTGTGCACTCCTACCGCTACGGATATCCGTCCAATGCCTTGTTAGTTCCCTTTTTCAACAAAGGCATGGAAATAGTCATGCAGGCAGTGAACGCCACGGTGGAAGAGTGCTACCTGGAGGATTTTGAGCATGACCCCACGGCCACCATCGGAGATGCCCATACCGGTCAGCGGTACCGCACTGGGACCTATGCGGTCTCCTGGGCCCGACCAAATGCCCGCAGCTATACGATCGACTACTGGTACCTGCAATCCGGGGAATGGCACTATGACAGCAAGCCTTATACCGGCCCTACCGTACTGAACGCCGGGACGGCGATCGATGACGTGCGGATCTATCCGTCCGATGCCAGCATCAGCAGCTATACCCACCTGCCGGGCATCGGCCTGGGCAGCGAAATCGGACCTCAGGGTCAGACCGAACGCTATATACGGGACTCCTTCCATCGCCTGCAGTCCATACTGGATACCAGGGGGAAAGTCCGTCAGCACTATCACTACAACTATAAAAACTGAATGGCCATGGAACCTGTCCGCATCATCCACTCTCACGCAAAGCTCTGGCCGGTGCTGCTGATCTATGCCCTGCTGGCCTCCCTGCACGCTCAGGCTCAGACTTATCCCGCTGTGGGCAGCGCACCCAGCAGCGGTTATAACTATGTGCTCACACGGACCTTCCGCATTCCCATAACCCCGGCCGAACTGGGCAACCCCCGGACCATCGACCAGGAGAACCAGTATATCCAGTACCTGGACGGACTGGGAAGGCCCATACAGGAGGTACAGCTCAAAGCCAGCCCGACCTACAAGGATATGGTCACCCACAGGCAGTATGACGGGCTGGGCCGGCAACTGACAGAATACCTGCCCTACGCCGAGCAGAGCAGCAACAACGGCAGCTTCAAGACGGCCGCCGCGGCCAACCAGCTGGCCTTTTATGGCAGCGGCAGCTGGGAGGCGCATGTACACAAGACAGCCGCACCCTTTGCCCGGACCGTGCAGGAGGCCGCTCCCGGGGGCAGAATCCTGGAACAGGGCTTCCCCGGTGCCGTGTGGCAGCCAGCCTCCTCGCGCGGGACATCTGCCGGGAGGACCGTGTCCTCCGCATACGGAACCAACGAAAGCACAGGCTCGCCGGTCAGGCGCTGGACGGTAAGCGGCAGCACCGTATCCGCCCCCGGGAATTACCCGGCCGGTGCCCTGCAGCGCACCACCATCAGAGACGAGAACTGGGTGTCCGGAAAGCCCGGCACCACGGAAATATTCCAGGACCTGATGGGACGGGAGATCCTTATCAGGAAATGGGAAACTGCCTCCCTGTCACTGGACACCTATTATGTCTACGACAGCTCCGGTACCCTGCGCTATGTGATCCCACCGGGGGTTACGGTCGTCTCTTTTGATGAAAGCCATCCCCAGTTCGCCGCCTATGTGTATGCCTACCGCTATGACCATCTCCGGCGGATCAGCCACCGCAAGCTGCCGGCAAAAGACTGGGAGTATATCGTAT
>CAYNZH010000033.1:0-19465 GCA_964401685.1 uncultured Sphingobacteriaceae bacterium | reverse complement strand
CGAACCTAGACAAACAGAACCAAAATCTGTCGTACTACCATTATACTATCGGGCAATACCCCTTTTAAGCCGTCTATCGCATAGAAACGATGTCTTGCAAATGGACTGCAAATATAGAACCTTCCAGCATACGATGCAAGAATATTTTGAAAATTAATTTTTTGGTCGGTTTCCGCTTCGCTGGCCTCGTATTTTGGCATAAAATTCGCTATCTTTACGGCAAATACCCATTTCTATGTTTTTCAGGAGCTTCGCTTTTTCTTTAGTCGTCATTCTCAGTTCACTAAGCCTTTCCTGCGTACAGCCTACGACGGGAAATGGACTGTTCAACGGGGCAGTTTCCGGCATTCAATTGAGTTCTACGGATGACCTTTACCGCTTCCTGACTTACGATGAGAAGCGTTACCCTTTGGTGAGCGCACACCGGGGCGGTCCGACCGATGGGTACCCTGAAAACGCCTTGGAAACCTTTCGATTTAGAGCTGAGCAGCAGGCGTTGATTATCGAATTTGATATACGGATGACCAGGGATTCGGTGCTGATTTTGATGCACGATGAAACCCTGGATCGCACGACCAACGGCAACGGCAAGGTCAGTGACAAGTCTTTTGATGAAATTCGCTCCCTGCAGCTGAAAGATCCGAAAGGCGTCCTTACTAGTTACAAAATACCGACTCTGGATGAGGCATTAGAGTGGGGCAGGGGCAAGGTTGTATTTACCCTCGACGTAAAAAGAGGCGTGCCTTACGCCAGGGTGGTTGACGCTGTACACCGTAAACGCGCGGAGTCCTATAGTGTGATCATTACGTATAGTGCGGATGAAGCTGCTCTGGTACATGGCCTGGATCCCCAACTTATGATTTCCGCTTCAATACGTATGGCGGGAGACTTGCTCAGACTCAATGACCGGAATATCCCAGACAACCGGCTGGTAGCTTTTGTGGGCACGAGCGAAGTCGATCGGGGAGTCTATGAACTCTTGCACGGCCACGGCATCATGTGTATATTGGGAACCATGGGCAATCTAGATGCGCAGGCTCAAGCCAAAGGCGCAGACGTTTATAAAGGATTAGTCGAAAGGGGAGCCGATATTATATCCACCGACAATCCTGAGCTGGCCGGTGAGGCGCTGCGCACCTATAGAAAGGAGACTGGCGTATCTTCTTCATTTATAAAGTAAAATCCCGAAATGTCTATCGTTGTTCGGCAAATTTCGAAAAAGATTGGGCAACAACAGGTGTTGACCGATATTTCCTTTCAGACCAAAGAAAAACGGATTCTCGGCCTGCTGGGACCAAACGGCGCGGGCAAATCCACACTCATGAAAATCATCGCGGGTGTGCTGTCGGCCGATTCCGGTCAGGTGAATGCGCAGGGAACCCTTGGTTACCTTCCCGAGCAAAATCCCATGTATCCCGAGATGTACGTGTTAGAGTATCTGAGCTTTTGTGCCCATCTCCACAAACTGCCCGAGGCATCCGTTAAAATTGACGACGCTCTGGACAGAACTGGACTGAATCCTGAAAAACACAAGAAAATAAGTCAACTGTCCAAAGGATACAAGCAACGTGTGGGACTTGCTCAAGCGATACTGCACGATCCTGATGTGTTGATGCTGGACGAGCCAACCTCAGGGCTGGACCCCAAGCAGTTGCAGGACATCAGGATGCTCATCAAAAACCTGGGCAAGACCAAAACGATAATGTTTTCCAGTCACATCATGCAAGAAGTGGCCGCAGTGTGCGATGACATCATACTTTTGGATCAGGGAAAAATCGTCGCTGCCTTTGCGCTCGAATCGATGGAGGAATCCTTCGGGACAGACAGTTTAGAAGAAATATTTATTAAATTTACTCAAAATCAAGAATATACATGAAAGATAAAGACAAGGCGAAGAAACATCAGGCAGTGGTTAACGAACGTTCGTTAACCTTTTTTGAGCAGTATATCAACAACCCCTCACCCACAGGCTTCGAGTGGTCGGGCCAACGCTTGTGGTTGGACTATTTAAAACCCTTTGTAGACGAAGTTTATACGGATCATTACGGCACTGCTGTCGGCGTGATCAATCCAAAAGCGGACTATAAGGTCGTAATCGAAGCCCATGCCGATGAGATATCCTGGTTTGTCAATTATATTACCAACGATGGCCTCATATACGTCATCCGCAACGGTGGTTCCGACCATCAGATTGCCCCCTCCAAGAGAGTCAATATTCATACGGACAAGGGCATCGTGAAAGCTGTTTTCGGCTGGCCCGCCATTCACACCAGAAATGGAGAAAAGGAAGAATCGCCCTCCCAGAAAAATATTTTTATAGATTGTGGCTGTACGTCCAAGGATGAGGTAGAAGCATTGGGGATACATGTCGGTTCGGTGATCACCTATGAAGATGAGTTTATGGTGCTAAACGACCGGTATTATGTGGGTAGAGCCCTTGACAACCGTGCAGGTGGGTTTATGATTGCCGAGGTCGCCCGACTGTTGAAGGAAAACAAGAAAAAGCTACCCTTTGGCCTGTACGTGGTCAACTCCGTGCAGGAGGAAATTGGGTTGAAAGGCGCTGAGATGATTGCACACCGCATCCAGCCAGATCTTGCGATAGTGACTGATGTCACCCATGATACCCAAACGCCTATGATCAACAAAATCACCCAGGGGGACCTGGCTTGCGGAAAAGGCCCGGTCGTGTCTTATGCTCCCGCTGTCCAGATCAATCTCAACCGCCTGCTGATTGAGACTGCTGAGAAAAACGAGATTCCTTTTCAACGCCAGGCCTCTTCCCGGTCGACTGGAACCGACACCGATGCTTTTGCGTATTCCAATGCAGGCGTTCCATCGGCACTGATCTCGTTGCCCCTTAGGTACATGCACACGACAGTCGAGATGATCCATAAGGAGGACGTGGACAATGTCATCCGGTTGATTTACGAGACGCTACTTGCGCTGAAATCAGGCCAAGATTTCCGTACCTTCAAGGAATAAAAACAATGCTCAGGACCACAGGCGAAAAGCGAACATTCCGGCACAACCTGCAGTTGGCCATCCTGCTTTCTACGGCAGCCGGATTTATCAATGCTGCGGGGTTGGTCGCATTTTCGGTTTTGACGACCAATATCACAGGTCATGCTGCAAATCTGGCTTTGGACCTCCTAAACGACAACTTTAGAGGCCTCCGCTTGGGTTTGTTTTGGTTATTTCTTTTCTTTGCGGGAACATTCCTGTCCGCATGGTACGTGGGGTGGAGTGGGAGGAACGCGCGGTTTGCCTACGCCCTCCCTCTTTTGGTTGAATTAATCGTCCTGCTTTATATCGCTTTTTATGGGATCCGAAATGAAGTAGGCCCAGATTTTGAAACGGTTTTCCCAGGGATGTTGCTTTTCATTATGGGGCTTCAGAACGGCATGGTGTCCGTCATATCCAATGCGATAGTCCGTACCACCCATCTGACCGGCATCGTGACCGATCTGGGGATTGCTGTTGCATCACTGGTTCATTCCAGATTTAAGCTTACCCGCCGACTGAAACAGCGATTGATACTCCGGTCCGGAATCATTTTGTTCTTCATTGGGGGAGGCATTCTCGGAGCATTTTGCTTTGCTGCCTGGAGTTATGAAGCGTTTTTCGTTCCTGCGCTGCTCGTCTTTCTGACGCTGGTCTTTGATGCCTTCCGCCGCCGCGTCAGAATATTGATGCACGGTTTCCGTGGTGGCAAACTGCGTTAAATTGTGTATTTTTGTTCGAAGCAAATCGAACAGTGAAATTAAAACAGTTATTATGGATCAAAAAGCAGACAATCAGCTAAACATTGAATTGACAGAAGAAGTGGCAGAGGGAACTTATTCCAATCTGGCTATTATTACACACTCCAATACGGAATTTGTTCTGGATTTTATACGGGTCATGCCTGGTTTACCGAAAGCCATGGTAAAATCGAGGATTATCCTGACGCCTGAACATGCCAAGCGGTTTTTAAATGCCTTGCAAGACAACGTCCAAAAGTACGAATCGATTAACGGGCCTATTGACACGCACGATATCCCTCCCTTCCCGATGAACTTTGGAGGACCAGAAGCGCAAGCCTGATAGCCAAGCAATTTGTGGGCTAGGTCTCTAAGCTCTGCGCGGACGGTTTAAAATACCCAGTATAAAGGCAACGATGGCAACAACGAGCACGATGTTGAATAGACCTTTAACTGTATACCATAAAATACCAATTAGCCAAACGGCGATAAGAATAAAGGCGAGGATAAAAAGAAAGGTTCTCATTTTTTTAAGTGTTGATGTAACTACTTATAAAACAGGGAATCTTTCAATTTGTTTGCGAGAGACTTTCAAATATGGGCTTGGCCTTGAGAAGGCATTCCTGATATTCCTGCTCTTCATCGGAAAGGGCGGTGATCGCTCCGCCAGCTTGGAAGGATAGATACCCTGTTGACTTATTGTAAATTACGGTTCGGATTACGACGCTGAAATCGAATTCTCCTTTGGGACCAAAATAGCCAAGCACCCCAGAGTAAACGCCCCTGCGGCTCATTTCAACTTCATCAATCAGTTCCATTGCCCTGATCTTGGGCGCACCCGTCATAGAACCGGGAGGAAAAGCCTTGGCAACAGCTTCCGTGACCGGTAGCTGCGCATCGACCTGACAGGTGATCGTCGATATCAGCTGATGTACCTGTGGAAAGGAATAAATCTTAGCCAGTTCGGTCACCGCAACAGTGCCTGGAAGGGCGAAACGGGTCAGATCGTTGCGCACCAGATCGACAATCATATAGTTTTCGCTAAGTTCCTTTTCGCTATGAGCGAGCTGCCTTTTGATTTCCTCGTCCTGGTGTGTGTCGGAGCTCCTCCTGGCTGTGCCTTTGATCGGCTGCGATAGCACCGTCGAGCCGCGCTTGGCCAAAAATCGCTCCGGTGACGCCGATAGAATGTATTTGCCGCCGACCTTAAAGAAGCAGGAAAAGGGGGTTTTGGATCGCGAATTGAGATCCAGATAGAG
This sequence comes from uncultured Sphingobacteriaceae bacterium, assembly GCA_964401685.1. GTDB lineage: Bacteria > Bacteroidota > Bacteroidia > Sphingobacteriales > Sphingobacteriaceae > DASRQK01. Next base: position 14,463 of record CAYNZH010000033.1, on the reverse strand, counting down.
CTCAAGAGGATCGATCTGGACGTCCTCGGCAAAAAATTCCTGGCAAAGATTGACTTCATAGCAGTCGCCCCTCCGAATATGATCTTGCAGCTTTCTGAAGGATTTACCGTATTCCTCGCGATCCATACGGTGCTGAATAGGCACTGGTGTCTGTCTGGGGACCGGATCTTTCACAACCATCGCTGCTATCTCCCGGATGATGGATTCGGGATTTTCCCCTCGGATCTCAACATTGTATTTGCCAATCAGCAGGGTATAGGTCGGGATAAAAAAATAGGCATCCGGAAATTGTTCCCTATTGGGATGTCTGCTTTGGAGGTCTTCGGTCTCGTTCTTTAAATCATAACTCAAAAAACCCGGAATCCAGCAATCGGGATTTGCGTCTACAAACGCTTGGAGCCGCCCAAAACTGTTGTTCCCCGCATAGGCAGTGGACAAGAATTCATCCTGAGAGCCGACAGCCAAAAAGGCGTTCAGATTTGCATGCGCATCCGCGTAACCATTGGAGTCAAAGAAGCAGGCGTTTTCAAAACCGGAAGCCCAAAGCAATGCCTGCTTACAGAAAAGGACACTGTCTTTTAGATGGAAGGCCCTTGAAACCATGGTTTATTGCAGTTGAATGGTCTGCTTTCTGTCCGGACCTACCGACAAGAAGCTGATCGGGACGCCAAGGTTTTTTTCCAAGTAGGCAATATAGGCTTTCAGTTGCGCTGGAATCTCATCAATTTCCGTGATGGACGTAATGTTTGATTCCCATCCAGGCAAAGACTCATAAATAGGCTCGGTATCGGTTCCTACGATATCATACGGCATGTAGTCCAGCTGTTCACCGTTCTGCTTATAATGTGTGCAGACCATTATTTCTTCAAATCCACTAAGCACATCGGCCTTGGTCATAACCAATTCGGTGACCCCATTGAGCATGATTGCGTATTTCAAGGCCGGAAGGTCCACCCAGCCAGTTCGGCGGGGTCTTCCTGTCGTCGCACCAAATTCATGACCCACCTGCCGCAATTTTTCGCCTGTCTCGTCCTCCAGTTCGGTCGGGAACGGACCGCCCCCGACGCGCGTGCAATAGGCCTTGAAAATTCCTATGACCCGGCTGATCTTGGATGGCGCTACGCCCAGGCCTGTGCATGCGCCTGCTGCGGTGGTATTTGACGAGGTCACAAAGGGGTAAGATCCAAAGTCTATATCCAGCAGCGTACCCTGCGCACCCTCTGCCAAGACGGTTTTGCCTTGGGAGAGCATGGAGTTGACCAAATGCTCCCCATCGACCAGCGGGATTTTCTTGATAAAGTCTATCGCCTCAAAAAATGCCGCTTCTCTTTCGGAAAAATCCGCGATTTCCCCATAATGAGAAAGAATCGACTTGTGCTTTTCCACCAGTTTGTCGTATTTTTCCTTGAAATTGTCCTGGAGGATATCGCCGATTCTCAAGCCGTTGCGCCCAGTCTTGTCCATATAGGTCGGGCCGATACCCTTGAGGGTGGACCCTATTTTCTGCGATCCCATTTTGGACTCGGACGCCGCGTCCAGAAGTTGATGGGTCGGTAGGATCAGGTGCGCTTTTTTTGCGATAACCAGGTTGCCTTTGCTCACAGGGTCGTGGCCGTTTTTCAGGAGATTATCCAATTCGCGTTTCAAGGTGATAGGATCGATCACCACCCCATTGCCGATCAGATTCAGCGTATTTGAATGGAAAATGCCTGAAGGAATCGTATTGAGAACATATTTGTGGCCGTCAAATTCCAGTGTGTGACCCGCATTCGGTCCGCCTTGAAACCTGGCAATGAGATCGTATTTCGGGCAGAGCACATCTACGATCTTACCTTTTCCTTCATCGCCCCATTGTAGGCCCAAAAGCACATCAACTTGCATAATATTTGTGTAAATTAAATGTATATTGTATTTAAAAACGTCAAAATCTGCCCCTTTAGTCACGGTTTTAGCCTTAGCGCGTAAAGGACAAGCAAAATTAGCATTTATAATGGATAATCAAGGGCAGGAAGTGCCTTTTGTACAGCCTTTTTATGTGCTGCGCAGTCGCTGCAAATGCCGTATAGGTTGAGCGAGTGGTGTTTGATCTCAAAATGGAGCAAATCACCGACCATGGACTGTATCTGGTGTATGCGAGGATCACAGAATTCGACCACCTTGCTGCATTCTATGCAGATGATGTGATCGTGCTGCTTGTATCCATAGGATTTTTCGAACTGGGCCATATTCCGTCCAAACTGATGTTTGGTCACCAGGTCGCAGGACACCAACAACTCCAGGGTATTGTAAACGGTAGCCCGACTCACACGATATTTCTTGTTTTTCATGTGAATATAGAGGGATTCTACGTCGAAATGATCATTACGAGAGTAAATCTCCTCGAGTATCGCGTAGCGTTCGGGAGTTTTCCTCAGGTTTTTATTTTCGAGATAAGCCTCAAAAATTTTCTTGACAGTCTCGAAATTTTCAGTTGGGTTTGTCATTTACTAACATCGTTCAAAGTACAAATGTAACCAATTTACAAACAATATACAAACGGGTCCGGATCAATTGCTATCCGGATCAAAGCGTGTCACCCCAGTCACTCCCTTGATTTGCTTTAGGTTGCGTATAAGTCTCTGGAGCTGGTCCGTGTCACTGACAAAGATCATGATCGATCCCTCAAAGATTCCCTCATTGCTGGAAATGCTCATAGACCGAATATTGATTTTGAAATCATGGAAGATCACCGTGGTGATTTTGTTGACCAGCCCGACATCATCAATTCCTACTATCCTCAGCCCGGTCAGGAAAGCCACCTCCTTGTGGGAAATCCATCTCGCTTTGATGATCCGGTAGCCGTAGTTTGCCATCAATTTGGAGGCGTTGGGACAGTTTGTCCTATGCACCTTTATGCCGTCGCCGACGGTGATAAATCCAAACACATCGTCCCCCGGAATAGGGTTGCAACATGCGGAAAGCGTATAGTCTATCTTCTGAAGCTCATCGCCAATCAGCAGCGTTTCCTGCTCTTTCTTGTTGACCTTGTCCACCAGCCCGGCCATATGCGAGGTGAAGTTCGAGCTGTGCTGTTCGGGCGTCTTTTCATTTTGTGCAAATTCCTTCAGGTTTTTCATGTCTATCACGCCCTTGGCTACATTGTAGAACAGATCCTGGGAGGACGGATATTTGAAGTAATTAGCGAGCTTATTGATATTGTCCGTGTTGTACGTGATTTTGAGGGATTTCAGTTTGCGTTCCAAAATTTCCTTTCCGTCTTCGGCAACCCGGCGCTTTTCCTCTTTAAGGGCTGATTTTATCTTGGATTTGGCCTTGGCTGTCACGACAAAACCTAGCCAGTCCTCCTTGGGTGTTTGCTTGCTGGACGTGATGATTTCCACTTGATCCCCGTTCTGGAGCTTGTGGCTGAGCGGGACAAGCTTGTGATTGACTTTGGCACCGATACAACTTGCCCCCAGATCCGTATGGATTTCAAAAGCGAAGTCCAGCGCTGTCGCTGCGTGTGGAAGCTGTATCAGCGCACCCTTGGGCGTGAAAATGAAAATCTCATCAGAGAAAAGGTTCATTTTGAAATCATCCAGAAAGTCCAACGCATTTTGCTCCGGACTGTTCAGCACATCCCGAACCTGTTGAATCCACTGATCCAGACCGCTGTCCGAATTGGACTCCTTGTATTTCCAGTGTGCTGCAAAACCCTTTTCCGCAATTTCATTCATACGCATGGACCGAATCTGTACCTCTACCCACTGGCCTTTGGCGCCCATCACGGTGGTATGCAGGGACTCGTAACCATTTGCTTTTGGCGAGGAAATCCAGTCCCTGAGTCTATCCGGATTTGGCCTGTAAAGGTCAGTAACAATGGAATAAGCCTTCCAGCACTCGGCTTTTTCCTGCTCGGGGACAGTGTCTATGATAATACGAATCGCAAACAAATCGTACACTTCCTCAAAAGGAATGGACTTCTTGCGCATTTTGTTCCATATCGAATAGATCGACTTTGGACGACCAAACACGTCGGCATTGATTCCCTGCTCGTGAAGGACTTCCTTGATAGGCCCAACGAATTCTTGTATATAACGCTCTCGTTCTGCTCGTTTTTCGTTGAGTTTCTTGGCAATAAATTTATAGGTGTCCGGATCCAGATATTTCATGGACAGATCCTCGAGCTCGGATTTGATGGCATAGAGCCCCAGCCTGTGAGCCAGGGGTGCATATAAATACGTCGTCTCCGATGCGATTTTGAGCTGCTTATCTCTGGGCATAAAGTCCATGGTTCGCATATTGTGCAGGCGGTCTGCAAGCTTGATCAGAATGACCCGCACGTCGTCCGCCAGGGTCAGTAGCATCTTTCTGAAGTTTTCAGCTTGTATGGAACTATTTGTATCAAAAATACCGGAAATCTTGGTCAGACCATCAATGATACGGGCGACCTTTTTGCCAAAATCCCTTTCAATATCTTCCAGGGTAATTTCAGTGTCCTCGACCACGTCATGAAGCAGTGCACATACAATAGAAGTGGTGCCAAGGCCTATTTCCTCGGCTGAAATCTGCGCGACAGCTATGGGATGATAGATATAGGGTTCGCCGGATTTTCTGCGCATGTCCTTGTGATATTCCAAAGCCATATCAAACGCACGGCGAATGGTTTGCTTATCACCTCGCTGCAAAGTAGGCTTACAAGCCCTCAGCAATGCCCGGTAGCGCCGCCGTATTTCCTTGTTTTCTGCCTCTATATCAATGACTAACTCTTTCATATCTCTCTAAATGTCCGATTGCTTCTCCCTGTGATGAAAAGTTTTGCTGCTTCTTTCATTTTCGAAAGAATGCGTATATTTGTAGTGCAAAATGCCGTACATAAATATACGGAAACTTTTTGTAATTACAGATTTTTTTTGTAATTTGTTAGAATAGGGCAAAATTTATGCTAAAAATTGTTTGGATTGTCTTTTTAGTGTTTCTGCTTCACCCGGTGTTTGCACAGGAAAGCAAGGAAGCGGCACAAGGCATGCCTCAAGAGAGGGGTGTCAATGACACGATATTGATGCATACCGCCCTGGTCAATGGCGAGCGAATTCCCTGGACTTTTATTCGCCCGGTAGAAATCAGCAAGAAGCGTGTTTTCAGCAGTCCTGAAGCCCGTGCGAGGTATTTGCGGTTGAGACACAATGTGATCAAGGTCTTGCCATACGCCCAGTTTGCACAGGATCGCTACGCCCAATTGCATGATGAACTTGCCATGACCACCAACCGGAGAAGCCGAAGGCAACTGGTACGGGCTTGTGAACAGGAGATCAAGGACATGTTCAATAAGGAAGTCAAGAATCTCACTGTTTCTCAGGGAAAAATCCTTATAAAATTGATCGATAGGCAGACAGGTTATTCGAGCTACGAAGTCGTCAAAGAACTGCGGGGAGGCGTAACCGCGTTTTTGTACCAATCCATGGCGCGAGTGTTCGGCCACAATCTGAAAAGCCAATATGATCCGGAAGAAGATCGTGAAATTGAAAACATCATCCAGAGTCTGGGTGCCTTACAGACCTTTAGTCGGGTAAATTAGCGAGAATAAAATGAATCAAAGGAATCCAAAACTGGATATTTTGGTGTTGTCCGTACATCCGGATGACGCAGAATTGGGCTGTAGCGGAACGCTTCTGAACGAGATTGCAAAAGGTAAAAATGTTGGAATCGTGGATTTGACACGAGGAGAGCTGGGATCACGTGGCACCGCCGAAATCAGGGATGCAGAGGCTGCAAAATCGTCTGAAATTCTCGGCTTGACCGTGCGCGAAAATCTGCAAATGAGGGATGGTTTTTTCGAGAACAACGAAGAGAATATTCTGAAGATAGTCACAGCAGTCAGGAAGTACAGCCCGGATATTGTGATTACCAATGCAGTTTCAGACCGACATCCCGATCATGGACGTGCCGGCGATCTGGCAAACAATGCACTGTTTCTGGGAGGATTGAGACGAATAGAGACCTTTGATGCCGAGGGAAATGAGCAGGCTGCCCATCGCCCGCGCCTGGTCTTGCAAATGATACAGGATTATTATATCCGTCCAGATATCGCCGTGGATGTCACAGCTGTTTGGGATCAAAAGATCAAATCTATACGCGCTTTTGGCTCCCAGTTTTTCAATCCTTCCTACGAAGGTAGAGATGAGCCGGAAACCTATATTTCCAATCCTGATTTTATGCGTTACATAGAGGCCAGGGCGATGGAATTTGGGAAATACATAGGCGTGCGATACGCTGAGGGTTTTACGTGCAGGCGCTTGTTGGGTGTCTCCTCAGTTTCCGATCTGCTTTAGTTTTTTTGCACCTTGTTTCTACAGTTTTCCTGCGTTATGGCGGAGTAGGTGATCGACCAGGACGAGGGCTGCCATCGCCTCGACGATGATGACCGCTCTGGGTACGACACAGGGATCATGCCTTCCTTTGCCTGAAATGACCGTTTTCTGTCCGTGAATATCCAGCGTGTTCTGGTCTTTCATGATGGTGGCCACGGGTTTGAAGGCAGTCGTAAACGTGATTTCCATTCCGTTTGAAATTCCTCCCTGAATACCTCCTGAAAAATTGGTCATCGTCCGGACGGGACGTGGTGAGTCGCTATGCTGCGGGTCACGCTCTCCATGTATGAATATATCATTGTGTTCGGAGCCTTTCATTTTGGAACCCGCAAATCCCGATCCGTATTCGAATCCGTGAACAGCGTTGATTCCGAGCATTGCTTTGCCGAGATCTGCGTGCAATTTGTCGAAAACCGGCTCCCCCAGTCCTGCGGGAACTCCGGAAATCCACGTCTGTATACGCCCTCCGACGGTATCGCCGGATTTTCTGATACCGTCGATGAAGGTGATCATCTCGTTAGCAGTCGCAGGATCGGCGCAGCGAACGATGTTTGCTTCTCTCTGAGATCTCAGTGCTTCCAGGTCTCCCGTGTCTAGATTGGGGCTTTCGATTTGTCCTACGCCCGAAACGTGCGCGAAAATGGAGATTCCATGGCGGTCCAGTATCAGCTTTGCGATTGCACCCGCTGCCACTCTGGCTGCTGTTTCCCGTGCAGACGAGCGTCCACCGCCACGATAATCCCGTATGCCGTACTTCTGTTGGTAGGTATAGTCGGCGTGCGAAGGGCGAAACTTATCCTTGATATGGGAGTAGTCCTTGGAACGTTGGTCTTCGTTGGGTATCAGGATCGTGATGGGCGTACCCGTCGTTTTTCCCTCAAATACCCCGGAAAGAATCTGAAACCTGTCACTTTCTTTACGTTGGGTGGTGATTTTTGATTGTCCCGGCCGTCTTTTGTCCAGCTCCGCCTGTATAAATTCCTCGTCGATGTCCAATTGGGAAGGGCAACCGTCTATCACGACGCCGATGGCCGTACCGTGTGACTCTCCGAAAGTGGTAATTTTAAATGTTGTTCCAAATGAATTTCCGGCCATGATGATATGTTGCTGGTGCTGTTTTTTGTCGTTTCTGTGGGCTAAATTACGTTTATTTCACTATAATCCCTAAAGTCTCTAGATCTTCCCAAAATCTGGGGTAGGATTTCTCTACGACCTGTGGATCGTTGATCTGAATGGGCGCGATCAGCGCTAAAGGCGCAAAGGCCATGGCCATGCGGTGATCTTCGTAGGTGTCGAAAGCTGTTTTCTCCGGGAGGTGGAAGTCTTTGGTCTGGAGGCGGTAGACTTCGCCGTCCTGGGTTACTTTGACTCCGCATTTGGCGAGTTCTTTGGTCAGGGCGGCGATGCGGTCTGTCTCTTTGATTCTCAGTGTGTGGAGCCCCGTAAAACTCAGATCTTTCCTCTGCGCGGCAGCGCAGACAAAAAGGGTCTGGGCGAGGTCTGGAAATGCTGTGCAATCGATGATGGGGCCGAGGGGCTCTGCGGATATTTTGCTGAGTCTCACGCCTTGTTGTTCGAACTGGGTCTCTATGCCGAAGCCGCGCATGAGGTCGGCTATTGCGCGATCGCCCTGGAGGCTGTTTTGTTTGAGTCCGGGCAAAAATAAGTTGCCGGAAGGGGCGAGTGCGAGGACGCTGTACCAGTAGGACGCGGCGCTCCAGTCGGGCTCTATGTATAAGGTGGTTTCCTGGAAGGGTTGGGGCGCTATGTTGATGGTGTTCCCGGTCCAGGTGTGTTTCACGCCGCTTTCCGCCAGCATTTCCAGGGTCATGGTGAGGTAGGGTCTGGACGTGAGTTCGCCGGTGATTTCGAGGCTGAGTCCCAGCGGCAGGGCTGGCGCGATCAGCAGCAGGGCCGACAGGAATTGGCTGCTGATGTCTCCGGGGATTGTGACGTGGTTTTGGTGCTGGGTCCAGCCCCCGGAGATGGAAAGCGGCGGAAATCCTTGCTCTCCAAGGTAGCTAATGTCAGCGCCCATAGAACGCAGTGCATCCACCAAGAGGCCGATCGGGCGCTGATGCATCCGCTCCGTTCCTGACAATTCGTAGCGACCTGGCATGAGGGACAGCAACCCCGTCAAAAAGCGCATGGTCGTGCCGGCCAAACCCACGTCAATAGAGCCGCTTTGGCTTTCTCTGACCGTTTGCAGCGAGTTGAGCATCATCTCCGTGTCTACGGCAGTAGACAGGTTTTCGACCTTCACAGCGCCTTTGCTCAGAAAATTTAATACCAGTGCGCGATTGGACTCAGACTTAGAACCTGTCAGCTCAACCGCTCCCTGGATGGACTCCGTATCGCAGCGCAGTTCAAACACCTCTGGCCTCATACTTCAGCCTGCACTTTAGTGTTCATGATCTCAGTTTGCTTGCGAATAGACTCATTGTGGATCAACTCCAGTAATTTGACCGTGAAATCCCCTTCCAACTTGAGTGCTTCAGCGAGTTTGGTCCGCTTCTGAATGATTTCATCCCAACGGTTGACTTGCAGAATGGTGACATTGTTGTCTCTTTTATATTCGCCGATCTTTTCTACGACTTTCATACGGTCGCCGAGGATTTTGATAATCGTATCGTCCAAATGGTCGATTTTTTCCCGCAATTGTGCCAGTTGATCCTCAAAGATGGGGTCGTTGGAGTCAGGTTTTCTCAGGGTGATATTGCCCAGAAGTACCGCCAGGTCTGCCGGAGTAAGCTGTTGTTTTGCGTCTGTCCACGCGACTGAAGGATCGATGTGCGACTCGATGATCAATCCCTGCATATCCATGTCAAAAGCTTTTTGGCATACGTAGGGGATCAGTTCGCGATTTCCGCAGATGTGGCTGGGGTCATTCAGAATGGGCAGGTCAGGCATCATCGTTTTTAGTTGTATAGCCAAATCCCACATGGGCTCGTTTCTGAATGCGGATTTTTCAAAGGAGGAGAAACCGCGGTGGATAGCCCCTAGTTTGCGGATTCCGGCGCGATTGATACGTTCCAATGCTCCGACCCACAGGGCAAGGTCTGGATTGATTGGATTTTTGACCAATACAGGGATGTCAACGCCTTTGAGCGAATCCGCAATTTCCTGAACGGTAAAGGGGTTTGCAGTAGATCGAGCGCCTATCCAAAGGATGTCCACACCCGCTTCAAGTGCTTCTTCCACATGTTTTGCGGTCGCGACCTCGGTAGTAATCGGCAGACCAGTCTCTTCTTTGGCACGTTTCAGCCACTCCAGGCCGATGCTGCCTACGCCTTCAAATTCTCCCGGACGGGTGCGCGGCTTCCATATCCCAGCTCTCAAAACCGTGGTTTTCCCAGAATTGGCCAACAAATGTGCCGTCGCTAGTACCTGTTCCTCGGTTTCTGCGCTGCATGGACCGGCGATGATCACCGGTTGATCTCCTGTGTCCAACCAGGCCTTTATCGGGACGATGTCTAAAGTGTGTGTCATTTTTAGGTATGCTTAAGTATGAAGTTTTATATTTTGTCGTTTTTCAGGTATTCACCCATAATGTTAAAATTGATCGTATGTTTCAGGACCTTGCGTAGGGCAGCATCATAGTGTTCTTGCTTTTTCCACTCAATGTCCACATAGAAATTGTACTCGTTCCGCTTGCCTAAAACGGGCATCGACTGAATTTTGCTCAAGTTGATCTTTTCTTCAGCGAATGACGTCAGGATGGTCGATAGGGCACCTATGCTATTGTCGGTCTGAAACGAAAGTGAAGCTTTATTGATTTTTTCTGTCGCTTCGGGTTCGTTTCCGAGGATCAGAAAGCGTGTGTAATTTTTCTTATTGCTCTCTATACGTTTTTCAATGATTTCCAAGCCGTGAATGCGCGAGGCCAATTGATTGGCAATGGCTGCGGTATCCCTGAGGCCCAATTCTTTGATTTTTGCGGCGCAGCTTGCTGTGTCCATCCCTTCGCTCACTTTTAACTGGGGATGATCCTCCAGGAAGTCGTCACACTGTCTGATGGCAATGGGATGTGATTCCACAAATTTTATTTCCTCAAAGCGCACACCGGGCAGGGCCATTAAATGGAGTTGTATGTTGAGATAAACTTCGCCAAGAATATGGAAGTGGTAGTCCCTCAGAAGATTGTAATTGGGTAATAGACTTCCGGCAATGGAATTTTCTATGGCCATCACCACCCGGTCCACTTCACGGTTTTTAAGGAGTTCGCATGTTTTTTTAAAGGATTCGCACTCTTCGACCTCTATCTGTTGACCAAAATATTTGAATGCGGCCTCTTCGTGAAAGGATGCCCTGCTGCCCTGTATTGCGACCCTGATCGGCTGTTTGTCCATGTTTTTTGGGTAAAAAAAAATCCCGGCTGCTCGGCCGGGACTTTTGAATTTCATTAATATCGTGTTAATGCATATCAATCCCGGCTCTTATTGCTAAAATAAAAGTAACCAGAATACCAGAATGCATTGTTAATAATCATATCTTTTCTCGACTTATTGTCGTTATCGAAGCCAAATGTACGGAACATTTTGTAAATGTCAAGGAAAATCTGATTTTTTTGCAAATTATCGAATATATTCTTCATCCGAGGGATCCAGCGGAGGATTTTGTCTCGGCAAATTGCCCGGAGGGTCAGGAAAGGGATTTTGCATCCCCGGATCATCCTGATCATTGAGATAATCCTGATTGTTCAGATAATCCTGTCTGGACATTTTTCTTTTGACCAGCATCGTTCCGACGACGATACCGGCGATAAAAAAGACAGCGAGCACTGCGAGCTTAGGAACGCTGTGTACGCCAAAGATCCAAAAGTCCACCCGGTCTGTGTTTTTCATCAGGATGATGGTGATCAGCGCAGTGATCACGACGACGAATATGGTTTTTGTTTTCATAGCTATTGATTTACTTGAGCAATGATTTGTTTGTAGAATGTTTCATATTCCGGCAAAATGGAATCCAACTGAAATTCCTGAGCCCTGGCCAGCGCGGCCTCCTTAAATTTGTTCAGACGATCACAATCCTCTAGCACATAAAGTGCCTTTTCTGCCATCCCATCGATATCGCCCACGTCACATAAAAAGCCCGTCTGTCCCTCTATGTTCAGCTCGGGTAGCCCCCCTACATTTGACGAAATTACCGGCACCTTGCAAGCCATGGCTTCCAGCGCCGCTAGGCCGAAGCTCTCCGACGCCGAGGGTATCAAGAAGAGATCTGAAACGGACAAAATTTCCTCCACCGATTCTTGCTTGCCGAGAAAACGCACATTTTCAGCGATTCCTAGTTCTCGCGACAGTTGCTCTGCCTGGGTACGCTCCGGACCGTCTCCCACCATCAACAATTTAGATGGCAATTTGTCTTGAACTTTTTTAAATATACGTATAACGTCCTCTGTGCGTTTGACTTTACGGAAGTTGGACGTATGAACCAATATCCGCTCATCTCCGGGCGCTATGGCCGACTTGAAATGATGTTTTGGGTTTAGTTTAAAGCGTTCCAGATCGATAAAGTTCGGGATGACGCGGATAGGAGTGGTTATATTGAAATGGCTGAGTGTTTCCTGACGGAGGTTTTCGGAGACAGCGGTTACGCCATCGGACTGATTGATGGAAAAAGTCACGACGGGATTGTAGCTGGCATCGCGGCCCACCAGGGTAATATCCGTCCCGTGCAAAGTGGTCACGACGGGGATTTTAATGTCAAAAGTGGCCAAAATCTGCTTGGCCATATAGGCTGCAGACGCATGTGGAATGGCGTAATGAACGTGTAAAAGATCCAGTTTTTCGAAGCGTACGACATCGACCAGTTTGCTGGCAAGCGCGAGCTCGTAGGGTGGAAAATCAAAAAGCGGGTATTTGGATATACTCACTTCATGGTAAAACAGGTTTTCAGAGAAAAAATCCAGTCTGGCGGGCTGGCTATAGGTGATAAAATGTATTTCGTGCCCGTTTTTGGCTAGCGCTTTCCCGAGTTCGGTGGCCACCACGCCACTTCCGCCGAAGGTCGGATAACAAACAATGCCTATTTTCATATCAGTTTTTTCAAAATTTGTGTGGATAAGAGTTCTTTAGGTCTGTATGACCCCGACGTTGAACGGTTTCTCTATAGGCTGCTGGTTTGCTGCTTCTATTCCCATGGAAATGACTTTCCGGGTTTCGAGCGGGTCGATGATTGCGTCTACCCACAGGCGTGCAGCCGCATAATAAGGTGTCGTCTGACTTTCATACCTTTCAGTAATTTCCTTCAATAACTTCTCCTCGTCTCGGGTTTCTTCCGCCGTTGCCTCGGGTCCTTTTTGCGATGCTTTTTGTATTTGCATTAGGGTTTTAGCAGCCTGCGCGCCACCCATGACCGCAATTTTGGCTGAGGGCCAGGCCACTATCAGTCTCGGATCGTAGGCTTTTCCGCACATCGCATAATTTCCAGCGCCATAGGAGTTGCCGATGATTACTGTGATTTTCGGGACGACCGAATTTGCAACCGCATTGACCATTTTAGCTCCGTCCTTGATGATGCCGCCGTGTTCCGAACGGCTTCCGACCATAAATCCGGTGACATCATGCAAAAAAACCAGCGGGATTTTCTTTTGGTTGCAATTCATAATAAAACGGGTGGCTTTATCGGCTGAATCCGAATAGATCACTCCGCCGAATTGCATTTCTCCTTTTTTGCTTTTGACGACGATGCGTTGGTTGGCGACAATTCCCACGGCCCACCCGTCTACCCGTGCGTAGCCGCAAATGATGCTCTGCCCGTAGAGTTCCTTGTATTCTTCAAAGGCCGAGTCGTCGACCATCCTGAGGATGAGGTCTTTCATATTGTATGGTTTCTCGCGCGAGGTGGGGAGTACGCCATACATTTCCTTTGGATCCAGTCTGGGCTGCTGGGGCTTTATTCTGTCAAAGCCGGCATCCTTCGGCTTTCCCAACATGGACATGATGTTTTTGATGGATTCCAGACAGGTTTTATCGTCAGGCTGTTTGTAGTCGGTCACGCCCGAAATCTCGCTGTGAGTAGTCGCTCCGCCGAGTGTTTCGTTGTCGACGGATTCGCCTATGGCTGATTTTACCAAATAGGATCCGGCCAGGAAAACAGAACCCGTCCCTTCGACGATCATGGCTTCATCACTCATGATCGGGAGGTAGGCACCGCCGGCAACGCAGGATCCCATGATCGCCGAAATCTGCACAATTCCTTCGCTGCTCATCCGCGCGTTGTTCCTGAATATTCGACCGAAATGCTCCTTATCCGGAAAGATTTCATCTTGCATGGGCAGGAAAACACCCGCCGAGTCGACCAGGTAGATGATAGGCAATCGGTTTTCCATGGCGATTTCCTGTGCCCGCAAATTCTTTTTGGCTGTCATCGGAAACCATGCACCAGCTTTTACGGTTGCATCATTTGCAACAACAACGCATTGTCTGCCCGAAACATACCCAATTCCAGTGATGACGCCGGCCGAAGGGCAGCCACCCTGTTCCTCGTACATCCCGTCTGCGGCCAAAGCGCCGATCTCCAGCCACGGTTTATCCTCGTCCAGAAGAAAATTAACCCTTTCCCTGGCCAACATTTTTCCCTTATCCTTTTGTTTTTGAGCGGCTTTTTCACCGCCACCTTGGTATATTTTTTGCAATTTCCGCTTCAAATCAGATAACGCCAACTTGTTGATGTCCTCGTTTTGATTGAACTCTAAATTTTCCATGGTGGACAAGATACATTTTTTATATAAATTTTTAATCCAGTAACTCATCAAAAAAAATATTCCTGAAGAATAAAAAAAAATCACGAACCAAGGGGTTACCTAATCGGGAAAGGGGTATTAATAGGCAAGTAAACAAATTTGTTTTAATCAAAAAAGAAAATTAACAATGAAAAATGTATTTAAATTCGGTTTCTTAGGGTTAGCTATTACTGTTGGAACCGCTGCTTGTAACTCTACTAAGAGTGAGTCTGATGAGACAGCTGATAGCCTGGAGACAGTTATTCAGGAAAGCGTTGACGCCACTACAGATTCTATCGATTCTATTGGTGACGCAACTATCGACTCTTTGGATTCTTTGACAAACAACTAATTCCAACTGCCGAATTATATTTTCGAGGCTGAGCC
>CAYNZH010000032.1:10537-19713 GCA_964401685.1 uncultured Sphingobacteriaceae bacterium | reverse complement strand
TGCACGACAAGCTCATGCAAAAAGGGGCGGCGTTGCTTGTACGCACGATTCAGGCGTATGCGGCCGGTCAGTTGCAGCCTATTCCCCAACAAGAAATGGCACCTGACGCCCCCCTGAGGGAAGCTCCTAAGCTCTTCAAAGAGGATGGCAAAATCGATTGGACCCAGACCACTGATCAGATTTTCAACCGGATACGAGGCATGGCTCCCTACCCTGGCGCGTACACTTTCCTAGACAGCAAGCTCCTCAAAATCTTTGAAGCACGAAAAATCCCCGTTACACCAATGCCAGCAAATCCGGGCGCCATTCAGACCGATGGACGAAGTTTTCTCAGGCTGGCAGCTGCCGACGGGTGGATAGAACTCCTGTCCTTACAACTTGAGGGGAAGCGACGCATGCAGGTTGACGAGTTTTTACGCGGAAATAACCTGCAAAATCATGCATAAAACGCATAAAACCGAATAAAAAAAGGGCCGAACTGTGAAATTCGACCCTACATCTACCTATGAAAAACATGCCCTTTGGGAGGGGCACTACAAATCTCGGATATATTTCCCTCAAAACCAAGTACTCTGCGAGATAATTTACACAGAAATTACAAAACCGCAAAAAAACGCACAGAACCACAAAATCACGAAATTCCATTTATATTGCTTATCTGTCTATTTTTTTTTGTTATTTCGTAGGGTATAAACAGTTAAATCTAAGGTATGAGTTTAGATCTTTTGGAAGAGTACATTGAAAACGGGAATATCGCGGCGATGGATCACTTGCTAAATTCCAATCCAAATCTGGTCCTGCAAAAGACCAGTCACGGTATCTCTCCCCTTTTGCTGACCTGCTACTACAACAAACCCCAGCTAACAACAATTGCGCTCAAGCATCTCAGCCAACTTTCCATACACGAGGCGGCAGCCGTAGGACTGTATGAGCAGGTCGATATGCTCATTCGCGCCAATGACTCGCTGCTGGAGGCAATCTCCGACCATGGATTTTCTCCCTTGGGGATGGCCGCGCACTTTGGTAAAGAAGAAATTGTCAGGCTCTTGCTCACACATCACGCCGATCCGAATATCCCCTCCCAGAACGGTTTTCAAGTCTATCCCCTTCATGCAGCAATCGCCGGAAATTTTCTGTCTGTGGCAAAGCTCCTGGTAGAAGGGGGCGCAGACGTCAATGTTTTCCAGGCGTCACGCATCACGCCACTTCACTTGGCCGCACAACAGGGTCAAATCGACACCATAATTCTCTTGCTGGAGAACGGTGCTATGGTCGATGTCAAAAATGATTTTGGGCAAACGGCGGCCGACTTGGCCACAGAGCGTGGCCATGTAGAAATCGGGCAAATTCTCTCACCATAGCTTTTTTCTGCCGGAGTCCTTCTATGCATCCCACACCTGGTGCCTGATTCTTTTTATGTAGTTGCGAAAATTCAGGGCTATCCCGGCTAGGAAATAAAAAACAACAGGAAATCCAACCGTCAAAAACGAGGTATAAATAAAGAATAAACGGAGTTTGGAAATCGAAATCCCAAATCGCTCTCCGATGTAAGTACAGACACCGAATGAACGCTGCTCCAAGTAGATAATCAATTTATTCATTATAAATACAATTATTTAGTCTTTTTCAGGGATATTTCCCTCAAATATCACGCCAGTTTCGGATAATTTTCCACTTATCGCGACCGGCCTTTCCCTGAGCGGCTTCAACGCCATGAATCTGAGGAGACTGAATTCCCTCAGACCAATAAACGTCTTGAGATTGCAAAATACGGGCTTCGTCCCAAAGTCCGGCATCCAAAAACAGCTGCAAGGTCCGCGCTCCCCCTTCAACTAGGAGTGACTGAACGTCCATCAAATAGAGCTGATAAACGATGCTTTGAGCCAAATAAAGGTCGAAATTCTCCAGCTCCAAATAGCTGACATGGGCTCTTCTGTCAAATTTTTCTGCATTGAATACCAAGGTCGGGGCAGATGTATCAAAAATAGCTGCATGCTCGGGCACCTCCAGATGCTTGTCGATCAAAATTCTCATGGGGTTCTTACCGCTCCACTGCCGTACATTTAGCTGAGGATTGTCCGCAAGAGCCGTACCCTTTCCGACGAGAATTGCATCTTCCTCGCTTCGCCAGCGATGAACAAGTAGCTGTGCCTCCTTTCCGGTAATCCATTTTCTGGACCTATCCACCGGGGCCATAAATCCGTCAGCCGTTTCGGCCCATTTAAGGATGATATAGGGGCGTTGCTGCCGAGTTTGGCAGATGAAGCGCCGATTCAACCAAGTAGCTTCCGCTTCCAGAACGCCGACAGTCACCTTGATGCCTGCAGCAGTGAGCTTCTGAAGTCCCTTGCCTTTGACTTTTTCCGAGGGATCCTCCATGGCTATGACAACCCTGGGAATCTTGCTCTTCACGATGAGATCGGCACAGGGTGGGGTTTTGCCGACATGGGCACAGGGCTCAAGGCTTACGTAGAGAACGGATTCCTGAAGTAAGTCTTGCGCCTGGGCGCCAAAATCCCTGTGCACCTGCTCGATGACGAGCGCCTCTGCGTGAGGACCGCCAAATTGCTGGTGAAAATTTTCAGCCACAACTCTATCGCGATGCACCAGAACAGCACCAACCATGGGATTTGGGCTGACACTTCCTGCTCCCAATTTTGCGAGATCCAGGCAACGGCGCATATATAACAGGTCCTTATCCGTAGCAGCGGAGTACATTTTTACAAAAGTCAAATTTTGCACAAAATACAAATTTAAATAGTAAGTTTGTGCACATGCAGCATTTAAACATGGAAGCAGACCAATTTATAAAGCGCTTGGCTCCCCTTTATGATAGATCAGAAGCAGAGGCAATTTGGCGATATGTCCGCAGCTCGGACGTCGCTAAGACGCGTCAGCAACAGGGCGACTCACTGGACACAATCTTTAAGGGACTGCTGCCTGAACTGCAAAGAGGTGTCCCGGTACAATATGTGTTGGAGGAGGCATGGTTTATGGATTTGAAGCTGAAAGTAACCGATTCGGTGTTGATACCCAGACCGGAAACCGAAGAGCTTGTGGACCTGATCAACCGACACATACAGCGCACCAGCTCAGATAGGCCGCTTCGAATCTTGGACGTCGGTACCGGAAGTGGCTGCATCGCGCTCGCACTGAAACACCGATGGCCGGCTGCGGATGTTTGGGCTATGGACATATCGCCACAGGCCATACAGATTGCCCGGCAAAATGCCCAATTACTGGGCCTGGAACTACGATTTTTGCAAGCGGACCTGTTGGAGTGGGAACTGGTGCTGAACCACTCCCTGAAATGGGACATCATTGTAAGCAATCCGCCCTATATTACTCCGGGTGAAAAAGCAGAAATGCATACGAACGTCCTCGATTTCGAGCCGGAAACAGCCCTTTTCGTGCCTGAAGAATCGCCCCTGCTCTTTTACCATTATCTGACCGACCTGTGCAGGGCTCATCTCGCTCCTGGCGGCAGTCTTTATGTAGAAATCAACCAAAAATATGGTGAGTCGCTGGCAAAGCTTTTCAGAGAAAAGGGTTTAGTAGATATTCAAGTGACCAAGGACATGCAGGGCCAGGATCGCATGCTGAGTGGAAAATTAAAAATTTAAAAACCATAAAATAAACCATGAAAAACGCTATTATTTTGATGTTAATTAGTCTTTTTGCTGTTTCCTGCCAAAGTTCCAAAGAAGTGGATCTCATTGTTTTCAACGCCAAGGTGTATACTGTGGACGAGAAATTCTCTGTCGCTGAAGCCTTTGCGGTAAAAAACGGTGAATTTGTCGCGATTGGGTCTACGGAGGAAATTCGCGCAAATTACACGGCCAAGGAAGAAATCGATGCCGAAGGTCTACCTGTTTACCCTGGATTTTACGATGCACACGCTCATTTTTATGGTTTTGCGCGCACCCTGGCGCAAGCCGACCTGATGGGCGCGACATCTTTTGAAGAGATCATCAGCCGCCTACAAGCTTTCAGGACCGAATTTCCTGATGCCACATGGCTGGTCGGCCGGGGTTGGGATCAAAACCTTTGGCCGGTGAAAAACTTTCCGGATCGCGCACAGCTCGACGCAGTCTTTCCTGATATTCCTGTATACATCGTCCGTGTAGATGGTCACGCCGCACTGGCCAATAGTAAAGGACTCGAGCTGGCCGGAATAACAGAGGCAGTTGCAATCGAAGGTGGAAGTATAGAGGTGAAAAACGGGCGTCTCACAGGGATACTTGTGGACAATGCGATGAATGCTGTCTCGTCCCAAATACCAGCCGTCACCGAATCTGAAATGGTTTCCCTACTCCAAAAGGCAGAACAATTGTGCCTGGAACTCGGTTTGACCACTGTCAGCGATGCCGGACTCGACCGCCCGCAGATCGACTTCCTTGATGGTCTCTACAAAAGCGGGGACATCAAAATCCGCAACCACGCGATGATCAATATTTCTGAGGAAAACATGGATCACTACCTCAACGCGGGGCCGTATGTGAGCGAACGCTTTACTGCACATACCTTCAAAATCCTCGCTGACGGTGCTCTGGGCTCCAGGGGCGCTTGCATGCTGGAAAACTATTCGGATGATCCGAGCCAAGGTTTTCTACTGTATTCACCTGAGACCATCGATTCTGCTCTTAGTCGCATCATTGATAGCAAATTCCAAGTGAGCTCACACGCCATCGGCGATTCGACCAACCGCTTTTTGCTTGATGCCTACGGCAAATATCTCGAAGGTAAGAATGACAGACGCTGGCGTATAGAACATGCACAGATCATCGCGCCGGGAGATATGGAAAAATTTGGCCAGTTTAGTATCATCCCCTCTGTACAACCTGTGCATGCAACATCTGACATGTTCTGGGCTATTGATCGTATCGGCCCTGAGCGTATGAAAGGCGCCTATGCCTACCAGGAATTATTGGACCAAGTCGGCGTGCTTCCCATGGGTAGTGACTTTCCGGTCGAGCATATCAACCCGCTGTACGGCTATCACGCTGCGGTCGCCCGCGTCAATGCGGAAGGCCTTCCCGTCGGTGGATTCCAAATGGAGAACGCCATCAGCCGCGAAGATGCGCTCAGAGGAATGACCATCTGGGCCGCGCACTCCTTCTTTGAAGAGAACAGCCGCGGGAGTATAGAAGTAGGAAAAGCAGCTGATTTTGTAATTCTCGAGCAAGATCTCCTTACCGCCCCTGCCGAAAATCTACGTGATATAGTCACCCGCCGTACGGTAATCGCTGGTGAAACCTTGTTCAACAAGTGAAACCTTATCTAGAAGACACAAAAACCGTTTGATTAACAGTAAATTGTGACAATATGTTAAAAAAATGTGCAATAAGTCTTGGTTGGTATCTATGATAATTCTATCTTTGCATCACTTTCCGCGATAGGAAAGAACAAAAACAGGTTGATTCCGTAGCTCAGCTGGTAGAGCAATACACTTTTAATGTATGGGTCCTGGGTTCGAATCCCAGCGGGATCACTTTAACGCCTCAACGCAAGTTGAGGCTTTTTTTATTCAGGAGCTTCCAGAGCTTGCGTATGGAAGACTTTTGGCTGAGCAAAGTGTGGACGTAGATCGGCTTACAATTGCCGCAAGGCTTGCTTTACAGCATCTTTGTTGGGCCTAGAAACTGGTATTGTTTCCCCAGACATTAGGAGTAGAAGTCCGCCGTCTTCTTTTAACCAGCTTTTTACAAATTTTGGATTGACCAAATGGCTTTGATGGGTTCTTAAAAATCCATTGGGGACTAGCAAATCCGCGTACTCTTTAAGCGATTTTGAGACCATTATTTCTTCACCACTCGAAAGGAAGAAGTGAGTATATGTATTATCTGCCTGACAACGAATGAGTTCTGATAATGTAACATACCTTATTTCACCTTGCATCTGTAAAGCAATTTTGCTACTGGTCGTTTGTGGCTTTTTTAATTGTTGCAGTAAAAAATCGAGCTGGGAACTTTGGCCTTGTCTTGCCAATTTATATTCAGCTTTATTTACTGCATGCATTAATTCTTCGATATCGATAGGCTTTAAAAGATAATCTAAGGCCGCAAATTTTACAGCCTGTATTCCATATCGGTCGTAGGCAGTAACAAAAATAACTTCGAAATTGCGGGATGGAAGCAGATTTAAGACGTCAAAACCTGATTTTTCTCCTAGGTGGACATCTAGAAACACTAAGTCTGGTGAACGTCTTTCAATTGCAACAACCGCTTCACTGACGCTTTGGGCGGTGGCAACTATAGCTACCTTCGGACAGTATTTTTCCAACAAAGTCCACAAATTTTCTAAGTTGGAAATTTCGTCATCAATTAAAACAGCTCTCATCATTTTATAACCAATCCGCTAAAGTTAAGCCTATTTCAGTGCCGTCACTGGATGATTGTATTGCTAAGATAAAGCTATTTTCTTTATAAATACTATTTAACAACCCAATTCTGTTGTCGCTTAATTGAAGTCCCAATCCCCTGTTCTTTTTTCCGGTGTCAAATCCATTTCCATTATCCGCAATAATCAATACCAAATCATTTGCTTGTTGAATAAATTCAATTTTAATTTTTCCAGCAGTAGCTCTTTGTGATATGCCATGTTTCACCGCATTTTCAACAAATGGCTGCAACAGCATACTTGGTATTTCTATGTTATCCAGATCTAAGTCTGCAGAGTGATGTATTTCATACTGAAAACCAAATCGCAACTGTTCCATTTGTAAATAATCATCAAGTAAGGCTTTTTCCTGTGATAGACTAACGAGCTCCTCATTCCTCAGCACATTGCGTGTTAAACGGGCAAATTTGGTAAGGTACTTGTTCGCATGGTCTATCTCGTTTTGGTTTATCAAATTTTGAATCCCGGAAAGGGCATTAAACAAAAAATGAGGGTTCAATTGGGATCGAATGGAGTTAAGCTGAAGCTTTGCCATGTTTTTTTGTTGTTCTTTTTCAGCCAGCATTTTCCTGTTTCTTTTTCTAATAAAGTAGAGCACAACCAGAAAAACTAATCCGATAGAAAACACAACGGTAAGTGTAAAGGATAAAAGTTCCTGTTTGGTATAGTTCTCTTGATCTACCGTAATTGCGAGGGTATATATGGCCGTATATTTTTGTATTTCTTGGGGTGAAATATCGTAATTTGCCATACCATTTTTATATCCTTCCCATCGTATCAATGGCTGAATTATGATTTCATACTCTCCGGATTTCTTGAAAATACTTTTGTCAATCTTTACGTATGGTGACAGATTACCAGCTTCGTTAAGATAGCCGCCATATAACCATGACGTGGATTCAAAAATTATTTTCTCTGTTTCCTTGTCTTTTATGGAGGTGGAGTAGAGATAGTCAATATCGGATCTGACTTTTACGATGGTTAATTCGTCGTCTTTTTTAGTAAACGTAAGATCTATTCTTTCTGTTGGCTCTGCTATAAGGCTGTAGTCAACACCTTTTTCAGTTGTAAAACGCGTTGCTAAGATTTCGATTTTCGCTTTCGGAATAGGCTTCCCGTAAAACACAGTTTTGTGAACATCCTGTGGCCTTTGGACGTCATAAGTTAGTACTGTAATGGTTTTGCCTTTTACTGGAAAAACACCAAGTGTCGTGGAATCAAGTATTTCGTCTTTCCACTCGTGATCTTTTCTGACGACATCCAGGAGTTCCTCATTTCTGATCCGGTTGTTTACCACAATGGGTTCATCATCGACCAAAATGGTGTACCGATGGTTTTGTGGATTCTCTGTCTTTCGAAAATACATTTGGACACTTACGTTGTTGACGTTCGGCAAATAATTAAATGAAGTGTTGGGTTGATTTGGAAATTTGATCAAATAATAGACATTTTTTGCAGCGCTATCAACATGCATGGTTAATCTTCCTCCAGCACTGTACACGCGGGAGAAGTTGAAACTATTCTGTGCTTTCACCGCAGACAACGCAATTATAAAATTGAGTATTATAAATACTATCTTTTTCATAGTGTATGCCGAATTTTCATCAAACTTATTACAATAATAGCGAATGAAGAACAATCAAACAGTAAAGGAACTGTTTGCGTTAGAAAATATAGCGTTTTAAACAGAAACTGGTGTTGTAACGATCCCAATTATTTTTTGGCTAACTTTGTGACTTGGTATTCTTTAAAAACTCAACGGTGTCTTTAGAAAAATTAAAACTTAGCAAGCGTCTTCATGGGTCAATGATTGATTTGGGGTACATTACACCTACAGAATTTCAGTTAAAATCGGTCTCCCGAATTATGGGTGGACATAGTCTTATTGGCATTGCACCCGAAGGAGCGGGGAAAACGACGAGTTATGTTCTAGGCGTATTGATGCGATTAAAACATTCGGATGACGAAGCGCCAAAAGTTTTGATTTTAGCGCCCAATGACGAAAGGATTGGAGAGATAGTAGATCGTTTTCTGACCATTAGCAGGAATAAGAACCTGGCTATCATGGGCCTTAAATCGAGCGGAAATATGGAAGAGGAGATCGAAGGTTTGGTTCGCGGGGTGGATATCGTCGTCGCAACGCCGAATCGGGCCCGTGCAGTGTATCTCAAGTTGGGTCTAAATCTGAATCGTATTCAGACATTTATCATTGATGATGCCGAAGAAATCGTCAAGCAAGGCATGCAGACACGTGTAAGGGAGCTGGCACAAAGTTGCGGAAAGGTCCAATACCTCACATTTAGTACGGTTGAGCATGAAAAACTGCACCTGATGATAGACGTATTTATGCCGTTTGCGACGCTGATTGAGGTGGAGGAGCAACAGGAAAAAACCGTAGAAACACATGAGCTTTTGCTGTATCATGTGCCGAACTTCACTACGAAGATCAACTTACTGAATCTCCTCATGCGAGACAGTGATCTCTTTGACAAGGTTGTGGTATTTGTAAATACGCGACTAACGGCACAAAAACTCAGTGAAAGTCTACATGCAAAAAATGGCGAAGTCGCCGTGTTGCATCCGCTATTCCATGATGAAGCTGGCTTTGATGACATCGCTGAATTCAAAAACTCCGCGGCCAGTAGGCTACTCATTGTTGCTCATGAAAACACACCCGATATTGACTTGAGCGGAATTCCTTTTTTATTTTACTTTGAGCTCCCGGAAAATAGAAATGCGTTCATGCAGCATATCCTTAAAACCTCAAATGAAGAGGT
>CAYNZH010000032.1:0-10437 GCA_964401685.1 uncultured Sphingobacteriaceae bacterium | reverse complement strand
TAAAAAGCGGAATGGCCGGTGAAATCCTTCAAAAATTTTCTAATTACCGGATGAAACTGGCAATTGTGGGCGATTTTGCATCATTCACAAGTAAAAGCCTCGAGGATTTTATCCACGAATGCAACCAGGGTACGCATGTCAATTTTGTCTCCGACCTTAGTGACGCGCTATAATATAGACGATTATGAAATATACTACCGTACTACTTGCTGTTTTTATCTCTATCTTTGGGCATACAGATTCCAATGTTATGAAGAATGAACAAAAAATCCTTACATTTTTGACCTTCCAAAAGAACGACGCTGAAGAAGCGATGAATTTTTACGTTGAAATTTTCGACGACTCGGAGATTATCGCTGTACAGCGCTGGGGAGCAGGTGGTCCTGGAACCGAAGGAACCATCATGAATGCTGTTTTTACGTTGAAGGGGCAGAAATTTATGTGTAGTGACAGCCCACCAATTCATGATTGGGATTTTACGCCTGCGGTCTCGAATTATGTTGAATGTGACCACGAAGAGGAAATCCAGAGACTTTTCGGCCGGCTCTCCGAAAAAGGCAAAGTGGCAATGCCTTTGGACAATTATGGATTCAGCACAAAATTCGGCTGGGTGATCGACCGTTTCGGTGTTTCGTGGCAACTGAATTTGCAGTAAAGTATGATGTATGGAGGGGCACAAAGTCGAGGATTCGCAGGGAACCATTTACACCATCGGGCATTCCACACGCAGTTGGGATGAATTCCTAAAGATGCTTCGTGCGTTCCAGATCCAAAATCTTGTTGATGTAAGACGGTTTCCAGGTTCGAGGAAATTTCCACATTTTAATCAAGACAATTTAATATCAGAATTAGCGGCCGCCGAAGTGACCTATCTGCACATGGAGAACCTGGGTGGAAGGCGAAAGGTCATTGGGGATATTTCCAGAAGCCGCTGGCGTAATGTTTCCTTCCAAGCGTATGCCAATTATATGGAATCGACAGAATTCTCCAACGCCGTGCACCAATTGGAGTCCCTCGCGATGCAAGCGCCAACAGCATTTATGTGCTCGGAAGCCGTATGGTGGCGCTGCCATCGGGCGTTAGTTTCTGATTATCTCAAAGCAAGGGGATGGGAGGTCCATCACATCATGGCCGAAAATAAATTTGACCGCCATCCCTATACGAGCCCAGCACAGGTAACTGACGGTGTATTGTCCTACAACAATCCCGAAGATTAAATGACCAAAACACATAGCTATCAGACCCTTATAATTGTATTTTCTATTCTAGTGGGGCTGGCCTTGGGTGAAAGCGACCCCCTTGCCGAGACCGCCGGGAAGCTCATTATGCCCTTCCTCATGCTCATGCTCTTCGGTTTGTTTTTGGGGATTGACACCAAAGAGCTAAGAAGTTCCCTTCGCCAAAGAATATTCTTCATCGTCAGTATAGTTTTTAATTTTGTTTGGACCCCGATTTTGGCTTATGGCTTGGGGGCAGTTTTTCTCAGTACCTACCTCCCACTTTGGATTGGGTTTGTCATGCTGATGGTCACTCCCTGTACGGACTGGTACCTTGTTTTTACGCGAATTGCAAACGGAAATGTGGCCTTATCGACCACTATTCTCCCTCTAAATCTGTTGTTTCAAGTATTACTTTTGCCTCTTTATCTCCTGCTTTTCTTCGGTCAGTCGGGAATCATCGCACTGACGCCAATTATCGAGGGGATTGTGCTGGTGTTGGTGCTGCCCTTTGCCCTGGCCATGCTCGGGCGATATATGGGTGCAAAAAACGGAAGGGTCGGCTCGTTTTTGACCATTATTGAGAAATCACAAACTGTATTTCTTGCGCTGGCCATAAGCGCTATGTTTGCTTCAAACGGCAAGTCACTAGCCGAACACCCTCAGGTGATCCTGCTCCTGCTTGTACCCATTCTGATCTTTTTTGTTGTCACCTTTTTCCTAGCATTATGGGCCAGTAAACTGCTGAAATTCAATTACGCGAACACGGTCAGTCTCGTGATGGTAACGATGGCGAGAAACTCACCCATAGCCCTTGCTATTGCGGTAGCTGTTTTTCCGGCGGAACCAATGATTGCCCTGGCCTTGGTGATTGGACCGCTCATCGAACTGCCCATTTTATTCCTTACATCAAATATTCTAACTAAACAATCGCTTTAGCCAACTCTTCTTTATACCTATAAACCAGCCAGATTCCCGTTTTTCAACAGGGTAAATAGTAACAAAGTTGCCTTGGCCCGGGTCGCCCCTTCCGCTCTGGAGATCGAACGCATGCCGATGGTACGGACAGATAAGCCGGCCATTTTCGCACCAACCAGCGGACAGATCTGCCCCTGCATGCGGACATCTAGCCGAAGTCGCGTGCAGTGTGTCTCCCTGCTTTATGAGGCAGATGGTCTTTCCCCCGAGCTCAATTTTCCGTATCCGGTCCGGCCCCTGCATGACGTTATTTGGCAATGGCATCCATTTCATGGCTTATTTGCTTATCTTTACTTCCCAGTGCGTGACGATAAGCAATATTAGTGAAAAATTTTTAAATAATTACACCCAATGATCAAAGAAGCACTCCTCAAGCTGAATATAGAAGCCCTAAATAAAATGCAGGAAGCTGCGCTGCACGTGCCCAAAGATCAGGATCTGGTGCTTCTTTCTCCGACAGGCTCTGGAAAAACTTTGGCGTTTTTACTGCCCCTGCTCGCTACCCTAAACGCAGATCTTCCTGTGGTACAGGCCTTGATTATTGTTCCTTCGCGGGAACTCGCCCTTCAAATCGAACAGGTATTTAAAAGGATGGGCAGCGGTTTCAAGGTAAATAGCAGCTACGGTGGCCACTCGGTTTCGGTGGAAATGAACAATTTCTCTGAGCAACCAGCGGTACTGATCGGAACGCCCGGCCGGCTTGGACATCACCTCCGGCGAAAGTCTTTCGAAACAGCCGCAATACACACTTTGATCCTGGATGAATTTGACAAAGCGCTGGAGCTTGGGTTCCAAGAAGATATGGCATTTATCATCAAACAACTTTCCGCCGTACAGAAACGCGTGCTAACGTCCGCGACCCCTATGGAGGAAATACCCGCTTTTACGGGAATCCGGAATGCAAAGTATCTGAACTATCTCGTCGATGATGCGTCCAGACCTCAGCTCACTCAGAAAATTCTGATCACGGAGGCCGCCGACAAATTGGATACGCTGTTTGCCTTGATCTGTAAAATCGGCACTGAACCTACCCTCATATTCTGCAATCATCGAGATGCTGTTGAACGCATCAGCGATTTGCTTTGGGATCGGGGGCTGGAACACGACATCTTTCATGGGGGAATGGAACAGGACGACAGAGAGCGAGCGCTTTTGAAATTCCGGAATGGCAGTCATCATATTCTGGTTACTACAGATCTCGCATCGCGCGGCCTAGACATCCCGGAAATCGAGCACGTCATTCACTACCAACTGCCCCACAACGAAGAAGCGTTCCTGCACCGTAATGGACGAACCGCCCGTATGCACGCCAGCGGTACTTCCTACTTACTTTTGGCCACCGGGGAGGAACCAAGCTATTTGAACAACCTGGCACAAACACCGGAAACGGAAGAAATACCCACAAATCCCGTACTCCCGGGTCCTACCGAGTGGCAGACGCTATATATCGCTGCTGGAAAGAAAGAAAAGATCAACAAAGTAGACATTGTGGGTTTACTCCTCAAAAAAGGAGAGCTGGCAAAAGACGACCTGGGCCTGATTGAAGTAATGGATCGCTCGGCCTACGCTGCAGTGAAAAGAAACAAAGTCGACCGTTTACTCATGCGGATTGCCGACGAAAAACTCAAAGGAAGAAAGATCCGGATAGAAATAGCCCGGTAGCGTTGCGTTAAAAGGTCTCCTTTAGGCCTTTAAAAATTTCGACGACACGCTGTCGCTTTGATTGGCTGATAGGAATCCTGTATTCATCCGCCAAAACAACATATCCCCCATCACCGCGGTGATACCTTTCCAGGAAATTGGGATTGATCAAATAGGATTGATGTACTCGAATAAAGGAAAACTTGCTGAGGATTTTCTCCACTTCCTTGAGCGTGCGGCTGATCATTATCGTACCCTCCAAGGTCACAATATTTGTGTAATTGCTCTGCGCCTGGCAATAGACGATCTGGCTAATTTCTATAAATTCCAAGCCGTCGAGCGTGGGGATGGCAATCTTGTTCTTCAGGATGCCGTTTCGTTTGAGGGTCGCGAGCAGGCTGTCAATTTCGGCGGTAGCATAGTCGGTCTTTCGTGGCATCTTTCGTAGATACTGTTCCATTGATGCTTTCAACTCGTCGGCATCGATCGGCTTCAGCAAATAGTTCACAGCTTGTGCCTTGAACGCTTCGAGTGCATATTGACTATATGCGGTCGTAAATATGACGTCAAAGGGGATTTCGCCGAACTTCTTCAAAAATTCGAACCCATTGAGCACTGGCATCTCCACATCCAAAAAAAGCAGATCGACCTCGAGTCTTTTCAAGACATTCAGCGCTTCCAGTGGCTTCGTGCTTTTATAGACAATACTTGCCTCTGGAAAAATCTGGTGTATATGAAGAACCAAACTTTCCACGCCATGCATCTCATCATCAAGAATGGCTATTTTCATAGTTTCCTTTCAAATAAACGCCAATATAGCATATCCCGAGCAAAAAGGAGACAATCAGTTAGTTTTCCAGGCAAATTCCTCTGCGACCACCGCCTTTCAGGAAGTATTTGGCGAATTGCTTCCAGACCGTTCCCTACTAAATGATTTCCATCAAATACTCAATGGCTCTTGTGGACTGGGTCGGTTCTCCCTTTATTTGCTTCATTAAAATTTAAACGATATGATTATGAAAAATTTAGTTCTTACAATGCTTGCCTTTTGTGTGGCCGGATGTTTAATGGCGAATGCGCAGCCGAGAGGTTTTCACGGTATCAATGCCGGGCTGGAAATTGCCATGCCTCTTGGCGATTTCGGAAGTGCGTATGGCGTGGGTTTCGGTGCCTCAGGCAAGGCCTTTTACGGGATCACTGAAATGGGAGATATTACCGGTTCTCTGGGATACATTCATTTTGGAATGAAAAACACCACAGAGCATATGAGTGGTAACATCGGGATGGTACCTATTCTGTTTGGATACCGCCACCATTTTGATGCTTTTTACGTAGAACCTCAGCTCGGTCCCACAATCGCTCGTTCGAAGGTCAGTATGGATGATTTTGGCCTCGGCTTGGGCAATATCTCGGGATCCTATAGCGACACCAAGTTTAGTTTCGCTGCTGGGGGCGGTTATTTGTACGGAAATTTTGATTTTGGCGCGCGTTTTCAGCTTACGGACAACCTCAATTTCTTTGGAATTCGCGCGGCCTATAAATTTGAATTCTAAAATTACTTCTAAATTTTGTAACGATGAGAAATTTGATCTTACTTCTGTTAGGTGTGGCTCTGGTGGGTTGCTCCAAGAAAAAAATTGACCCTCTTGGTAGCTCTGGTATGAGTATGAAGGTCAACGGCGTAGAATGGAAAGCAACGATGAGCACCCTGTTTACCGAAAATCCTGATGAAAGCGTCCATCTTGTTTACATCAATGGCACTAAAGTATTCACGGAAGGTGGCGCGAGCGGCGGTGAACATGTAGAAAGCCTGGGTATGTATATAAATATCCCCGCGTCAAAATTCAGAAATCCCAAGGGCGTCTATCCGGTGATCTTGGATGAAACGAACATCGGTCATTCCTGGGCTTTATTCTCAAGCAACGAAGGCTTTCAAGAGGGTTCCATTTATGTCTCCGGCGACCCAGAAAACCCGAATTCAGTAGTAGGTCAAGTTGAAATTACGGGTTTCGATATAGGCATGCAATCAGTCTTCGGACAAGCAACCGGCAAGGAAGGGTATACCAAACTTTCTGGAAAATTTCAGATGACGCTGCATACGATGATTGGCGACAAGGCTCCGTTGAAGATTACCGACGGAAAGTTTGATCTGAACCACACGATCAACCTGGGTTTGTAAGCACGCACCGGCGTTATTATTCTTAAAAAAAAGGTTCTGGCAGTGATACTTTGCCAGGACCTTTTTTTATTTAATTGAAAAGGGAATCCGTCAACATGTTGTTATTGTTGTTGGCAGAATCCACTTCTGATTTCAACCTTTCGGCATGTTCAAGGTGGCGTCTGAGATTGGGCAATTTCGCTTCAGCAAACTTGCGCAAATCCTCGTCGACAACGCCATTTCCACCTTCGGCTGCGTCAGCAAAGAGATCTACTGCCTCTTCATGGGAATCGATCATCAACTTGATAAACTCCTCGTCGAAATCTGCCCCTTCCTTATCTTGAAGTCTTTCCAGCTGATTTCTATGCTTGTCGATCATTTCGGTTGACACAGACAATTGCTTGTTCGAGGCCAAATCCGTTAGCTCCTGCCCTACTTTGGTATGCTCGTCCACCATTTGCCGCCCGAATTCCCGCACTTGCTCGCTGTTTCCTTTTGTGATTGCCAGATTTCCGGCTGCAATTTCCAAGCTGTTGCTGCTCGCAGCCTCAGTGACAAATTGCTGATCTTCTGTTCTTCGGTCCCCTGCAGTTTCAGAGGCGCACGACATGGCGATGCTGATCCCCACAAAGAGGAAAGACCAGATCAACCAGGATGATTTCCTGTTTTTCATGACTTCAGTATTTTATTTTTCATTTATTACGATTATCCTTTGTTTATTTCCTTGACAGCCAACTGTGTAAGCATCTCGTCGGTCTGCTTTTCTTCGCCGAGCGTAGCTTTGAGAAGCTCTTCTGCTTCCGTGTGGCCCATCATCTGCGCGTAGGTGACTAGCGTGCCATAGGTCGCTATTTCATAGTGTTCAACCTTCTGTGCAGCAGCGATTAGTGCAGCATCCAAGACTTCAGGACTGTCCTCAAATTCGTCGATGATCTCTTCACCTTCTGCAAGGAGACCTTCCATGGCTTTGCACTTTTTCCCTCTTCCGGCCATTCCTAGCGTAGAAAATACCGCTTTCAGGCGTTCGATCTGCTCCTCGGTCTGCGCATAGTGCTCATTGAATGCCATTTTTAGCTTTTCATTGTTCGCTGCATTGGACATTTTTTTCAGACCTTTTAACAACTGTCGCTCGCCACCCATGATATCTTTCAATTCTTCAACGAAAAGTTCATGTAAGTGAGCATTTGGCATGTCGCCGTTTTGATTTTTTGTAGCCATAATTTTGAATTTTAATTATTTTTGTGTATATTTATTAGATAGGTTCTTTTTTTTGAGCAGTAGACAACACACCCCGATACAGAGCGATGCTACTGCGATTTTTTTGATCACTGCCTTTTTATTGTATTTCAACGCAGCCCGTCCGCCTCTTTCAGCAAAAATATTAGGTATCCTGCCCTTACTGAGATCCTCGATCACCCCTTCCACTTCATCTATGCGATCGGCAATCAGCAGGGGTATCCAGTGTCCAAATTGCGATTCACTGAAGGTAAAGGCGTAGCGTCTCAATTGGCCACTCAGGCCGCGGGGCGGAATGGTTTCACCGACAACCGCTGAATTGGACGGCCGCTCTATGGACCGCAAGACTTCCTGAGAAACTTCCTGGAGGGGTGGCCGCTCCCAATCCAGACGCTGATGATCATCACCGGTGTAGTTCTTCATGGGATAAGTCGGCTCATTTCTGGGATCCGCATCTTGGCCCCAACCTTTGATTCGTCCTTTTTGTGTTATATTTTCGTCCTTCATCGTGTTGTTCGTTTTTAATTGCTGACCATCAATACCGGTTTTATACACCCGTCAAGCTTTGAGGAAAATATATGATAGGCATCTGCAACCTCCTCAAAGGGAATGTGATGGGTGATCATCTTTTTCGGATCTATAATGCCGTTTTGAACGTGTTTTATGAGTCTGGGAAGCAGACGCTTGACTGAAGCTTGATTGGCCCTGATCGTAATGCCCTTATTGACCACATTTCCGATGGGAACAAGATTGCCCGTTGGTCCATATACACCCACAATGGAGACGATTCCGCCCTTTTTCACACTGTTTATCGCCCAGTGGAGAGCGATGGCGGATCCTGATTGTAGTAGAAGTTTTTTTCCTGTCACCGTGTGTAGCGTACTTCCGCTCGCATCTGCGCCCACAGCGTCGATGCAGACGTCCGCTCCCATCCAGCCGGTAGTCTGCTTTACAAAAACTACTGGATCGGTGATAGACTTGAAGTTGTAAGCTTCGCAGGGCGCATATTTTCGGACAAAGTCCAGCCTGTACTCCAGATGATCAAAGACGATCACGCGTTCGGCGCCAAATAGCCAGGCGCACTTCGCGGCCATAATACCTATTGGGCCGGCCCCAAAAATAACGACCGTGTCCCCTTCCTTGATTCCACCCATTTCTGCCGCTTGATAACCCGTGGGCACGACATCGGTGAGCATCAAGGCATCGTCCAGATCCATGTCGGCTGGGATGACTGTCGGCCCAAAATCCGCGTAGGGAACGCGCACGTACTCGGCCTGTCCCCCATGAAAGCCTCCGGCTGTATGGGAATATCCGTAAATTCCACATACGGCGGTAGCCATCGTATTGGACTCGTGGCAATTACCAAATAAACCTTGCTTGCAAAATGCACATTGACCGCAGGAAATATTGAAAGGAACCAACACCCGGTCGCCGACTTTTAGATTGTGGACATCCGATCCGAGTTCTTCTACAACACCAACAAATTCATGGCCGAAGGTCGTTCCTACCCTCGTATCTGGAACCATGCCGTGGTAAAGATGCAAATCCGAACCGCAGATACATGCTCTCAATACCCTGACGATAGCGTCCCGGGGGTGGAGAATTTCTGGCATCGGCTTCTCGTCCACTCTCACCCTCCTGGGGCCTCTGTAATTCATTGCTTTCATAAGTCTCCTTTTGATTTGACCTATGAGATAAACCTATAACTCGTTTTTTGGTTTGGATTTTTTACCTTTTACAGTACTTCACCGGGAGTCGGTAAGTATTTATCGCTGGACTACACGGTAAAAGAATCCGCTTTGCGGTAGGCCTCGATGAGTAGAATTTCGCCTTCTTTGCCTGGTTTTGATTTGCCATGCTCCATACCCACGACCCCGCGATATCCTTTTTGGTACAAATGCTTGAAGAGATTGAGGTAATTGATCTCTCCGGTACCCGGCTCCTTTCGCCCAGGGTTGTCACCTACCTGAATGTAGGCTATTTCCTCCCAGAAGCGATCCAGGTTGTTGATCAGGTCGCCCTCATTCTTTTGTAAATGATAGGCGTCAAATAAAATCTTGCAAGAGGGGCTTGCAACGGCTTTACAAATCATATAACTTTGGCTGGAGGTCCGTAAGAATAGATCCGGCGAGTCACTCAACGGCTCAAGGACCATCACCAATCCATGCGGTTCGAGAATTTCGGCTCCTCTCTTCAACGCCTCAATCACATGGCTTGTTTGAAGGTCCAGTGGCAGATTTCGCTGAAAATTTCCCGGAACCACGGTGACATATTTGCCTCCGGACCTTTTGGCCCAAACAACGGCGTCGTGGCAGCCTTTCAGAAAAATTTCCACGTGTTCGGGTTTATTCGCTGCGAGGGTATTCGCCCCGTTACCTCCCTTCTCGAGAACGAAAACGCCCATTTGCATTCCCTTATCCCTAAGCAACTTTCCAATCGCCTCTTGCTCGCCGGGGGTTCGTCTTCCAAACCCATTATCCTCTATAGCCCTGAATCCCTGGTCGTAGCCAAATTTTATTTGTTCAAGGAAATCCGGACCGGCGTGATTTTCAAACTGCCCCTGGTGAAAGCCATAATTGAGCTGAAAGGGTTGGGCTGCGGTATTTTGGGTAGTGAGCTCTAAAAAAGAAGGAGCGCTGCCCGTCAGAACTGTTCCTGACACGAGCATCGCTCCCTTTTTTAAAAATAGACCTCTATCCATCATGAAAGAAGGATTTTTAGCTTATAATTTTCGTTTTACCTCTACTTGCTCGTAGGCCTCAACAATGTCTCCGACTTGTATATCGTTGAAATTATGAATATTCAATCCGCACTCATAACCGGTTGAGACTTCCTTGACGTCATCCTTAAAGCGTTTGAGGGAGGCAAGCTTGCCCGTGTGAATAACAACCCCATCCCGGATAACTCTAATATCGTGGTTTCTGTTGATTTTTCCATCCAAAACCATACACCCGGCAATAGTCCCGACCTTGCTGATCCTAAACGTTTCGCGAATCTCGACATTAGCAACAATCTTTTCTTCAAATTTCGGAGCGAGCATGCCTTCCATCGCGGACCTCAACTCTTCGATCGCATCGTAGATAATCGAATATAAACGAATATCTATCTGCTCCTGTTCGGCAAGTTTTCTCGCACTGCTCGAAGGCCGTACCTGGAAACCGACGATAATCGCATCGGAAGCCGACGCTAAAAGCACGTCGGATTCGG
>CAYNZH010000031.1:0-20369 GCA_964401685.1 uncultured Sphingobacteriaceae bacterium | reverse complement strand
TACCCTAAGGCCTTTGGATTGGGTTTATCCGCAGCAGTCGACGCAATGGTAAAATTGTAGTCCGAGAGCTTGAAAAAGTCTTCTTCCAGCTTGCGTTCCAGTTTTTTAGCCGCCAGATTTAGAAATACGTTGTGCATACTTCTTACGTAGGTCAGCTGCTGCGCATCAGGCAGTTCCACAAACTCACGGGTCAAGTCGCTCAGAAGAATGCTGCCCTCTGATTCCATGAAGTTTGACGTTCGGTTATTTGCCATGACGGACTGGGCTAAAGGGACGCGGTACGGAAATAATTCCTTCATGTACGCATCGCTGTAATAGGAGAACAGATGCTCGTCCAGAAAATCAAAGACGACTCCGAGGTCAGTTTCCGGAATCTCAACGATCTCGGGAGCGATGATATTGATCACATTGAAGTTCCAGGCAAAATCCCGGGCCTGCAGATCCTTATAGAGAAGAAAAGTTCCTGTTCTCTCATAGAAATCCATCGCTCGCTGTCCTGCCGGAGTAGAGGTGTCTATCGAATACTCCGGTGCAGAAAGCTCAAAGGATGGTTCGTTGTATGTTTTGTTGCACCCCGCAAAGCACAAGGGTACGGACAAAAGTAAATAGGCTAATTTCGTTTTCATACTTTACTTAGTTTATTTGCTCGTGTTGGCGATCCGTGTGGGGAATCAATTCTATGTTCGGGTTTCTGTTCTGCTCAACCATTGGGACCTGCAGCGTGTAGCCCCAGTCGTTCTCGCTAAGCGTCACCCGGTAATGCGTTTCGTTTCTCACGTACTCGTGGCTGATGCTGCGGTTGTATCTTCTGAGATCAAACCAGCGGTGGTCCTCAAAGCTAAACTCCCGGCGGCGCTCGTCTTCGATCAACTCCTCCAGTCCCGTCAGGCCGACGGACGCAAACTGCCTGTCGGTATAGCCGTCAATCCGTGTGCGTCTCAACGTGTTCAACAGTTCCAAAGATTGCTCGGGTTGATTGAGCGCAAAATGTGCTTCAGCCATGTTCAGGTAGATTTCTGCGGCACGGTAAGCGTGTCTCTTGTTGGTTGCAGACTTTTTAGGATAACGCAGTCCATTGGAACTGGTCGTAAAAAACCAGGACAAACGCTGATCGGTTTCCTCAGGACGCAGGTCTTTTTGATACAGATCAAAAACTTCGTCGGCGACTACCAGGCTCGAGCGGCCTGCCAATTGTGTGTTCAAAAATACCGATGACATTTCGTTATAAGATCCTCCGAAAAGCATGGTAACTTCTTTATTTTGAACGCTCACATATTTCCCATCAGCCAGGTTGTCCGATGCATTGATCATAGGAATCCGAAGGGCAAGGTAAAGGTTTCCCAGAGAAAGAACTTTCTCATAGTCCTCCAGGTAGAGTGCGACGCGGGATGCTAAAGTCAATGCGGTGGCATAGTTTACTTCGCCTTTCAGTGGTGAATTATCGTCTTTTTTCAGCATGATAATGCCTCGATCAAGGTCACTGGAGATAAGCTCATAGACCTCCTCAACTGTATTTCTTGGCAATTTGATATCCTCAGCCACTGCGGTAGTCTTGAGCGGAACACCCAGACGATTTTCGCCTCCCTTTCTAAAAGGCTCTCCGAAATAGTTCACCAGGTTAAAATAGTGGTGCGCTCTCAGAACATGGGCTTGCCCTAGAACATGATCGCGCTCTGGCGAAGGCGGAAGCTCGGCCAACCCCTCAAGGACCAGGTTGCAGACAGAAATGGCCCTGTACGAGTTCGTCCAGAGTGGCGAAAGCACATTGGCCTGCCACAATTCTACATCTTTTTCCCACAGATAAAGGGGAATAAAATTGATGGCTCGGAAATCCCTGGTGTCCGATGGCCCGAAGTTGAACTGCGCATTGTCAGAAAGGACCTCGGCAATCGCGGTTTGCGCAATAGGATAACCTTCTCCATATAATAATTCTTCAAAATGCTGCACAGTCGTCGGAATTGTTATGTCTGGAGACGTTTCTTCCAAGAAACTGGTGCAGGATACCGTGCCGATCAATAGCCCCAAGCACAGGGCGCAGATGGCATTTATTTTCTTTTTCATTTTTATCTTTATTAAAAGCTTACGTTGATACCAAAGTTGAAAATTCTAGGAATCGGAGTCGCATAGGGGTTGCCCAAAAGCTCCGGATCCTGTCCATAAAATCGGTCGCGGTCTGGTGCCCAAAAGCCCAGGTTTTGAGCCGACAACGAAAGAGTAGCTTGACTCACCCGGATCTTTTCCAACAGATTTTGCGGCACTTGGTAAAAAAGATTTACCGCTCTGAGGCGGACATAATCCGCTTTCACCACACGGAGATCGCTCTTATTGTACAATTCGTGCATGTGGATGCCGGTATTGGAATTTAGGGAATAGATAAAACCATTTTCCGTAGGCGTAGAGTGAGGCCCTCCCTCTGAAATCATCTCAATGAAGTCTATCATCACAGGTATCTGCGAATGCCCTTCATCGCCTGGTACGCGCCAGCGCTGAGCAAACTCCCGCGGGTAGTTTTCAAAGTGGTCTGGCAGAGAAGTGGCTGATGTTTCATCTGCATAAAAGTCATGCAGGCGGCGGTGATAGCCTAGGTTGTAGCTCAGGGACACAGCGAGGCTGAAATTCTTGTAGCGAAAGGTATTGTCCCAGCCGCCGGTAACGATGGGTTCTGAAGAACCGATGGCATCCATCACCACATTGGTTTCGCTACTCATGTGACCACGTGTGCCGTCCTGAATGTGAAATAAAGGCCACCCTCGGTCGTTCAATCCCGCAAAGCGGTAGGCGTACAAGGTGCCGTAAGCGTCTCCGGCGATCACCGATTTTCCGGTCAGTTTTGTCAAACGCTCTGCTTTGCTGCTTAAACCTTCGGAAGCAACATCTGCCCGGGTAATCTTATTTCTATTCTGTGATGCGATCAGTGTTGAGCTCCAGGAAAACGCCTGACCGCGCACTGGAAATGCCGATAAAGTGAGCTCCATTCCTTTATTCTCCATATTTCCGGCATTCAAAAGAATGTTGTTCCGGCCCATGACCGGTGATACGGCCTTGTCAATGATCAGGTTTCGACCTCTCTTATAATAATAGTCAAAGGTCAGGTTGAATGCATTCCAAAGGCTCATTTCATAGCCCAGATTGTAGGACGAAGTTTCTTCCCAACGCAAGCCCGGATTGGGCAGGGACGAAATGCTGGCTCGGTATTTACCCGTTTCGCTGTCCAGATCGTTGATGCTGATCACGAGGCTCGGCGAAGCATCCGAACGAATATTTCCCTGCAGACCCACAGATCCCCGCAAAGCCATAAATGAGATTGCATCGACATCCCGTAAAAAGTCTTCTTCCGACGCGATCCACTTTCCAGCCAGAGACCAGACCGGAAGGAAGCGATAGGTTGCATCTTTACCGAAGAGGTTGGAACCATCATAACGCGCGCTTCCGTTGAAAATGTATCTGTCTTTATACGTATAGTTCAAAATGCTGAACAAGGAGAAATAGTTTGATGCTTTATCTGTAAACCGTACTGGTTTAAAGGAATTCAAAAAATCCTTATAAGCGGTAGTTGTCGGTGGAATGACCATTTTCCCGCGGTCAGGATAGAAACCATAATGTAGTTCCTTTGCACCCAAATAGTTCAGACTACGTACCTCCTGACCCAAAATCAACTGAAATCTGTGGTCTTCCGCGAATGTTCGGTCCGCAATCAACTGATTCCTGAGCGTATAATTGGTACTGTTCATGTTTTCGTTCAACAAGGTACCACCAAAGGGAAGTTTGCTCCGGTCAAAGTTGGCGTGTCCGACCGGGTACAGCCCATAAGGGTAGCCTCTCTGCCTGTTTCCATAGGCATCAGTTCCCGCAGAAACATTGTAGGAGTGCTCTGTAGCCCAATCCTCAGCCTGAGTTTGCGTTGTATTGTAGGCCGCGGTTCCGTTCCAGACGAGCCAAGGCTGTATTTGCCACTGCAGATTGAGAAGCGCATTCATCTCCTTGGCATGGGTAGAAGAATGAGTCTGTTCCAATTCATTGAACACATTGTAGTGGTGAAAATGATTGGTACCATTGATCAATGTCGGATTGCCTACTTCATAAAAGAAGCGCTCTCCACCTGGCATAAATGCCGGTATCGCCCGACTTGTATTTATCGCATAGTCATAGGGATTGATTGAGCTGTGGAATCCCTGATTATTCCGGACGCCTATGCCGATTTTTACGTCAGCTTCGAAGCGATCACTAAACTTATTGACAATACGGATATTTCCATTGTAACGTTTCAACCCCGCTCCGCGTGCATTGGACTGCTCGTCAAAGTATCCACCCGAGATATAGTACGAGGTCCTTTCAGATCCTCCGCTCAGACTCAACGTATGGTTTTGGCTGAGTGCGTTTTCGAAAAGTAGGTCAAACCAGTCGGTATTATTTTCGGCCAATGCCTGCACCTGCTGGTCAAATTCCTGTTGAGAAATGTCTTTTCTCAAAAACTGCAAAAGCAACCCTTCATAACTGGTGTTTCCAGGAAATCGGGGGTAGATCGCACCTGCGCGGTATATTTCCTCCGCAGTTTTAAGGCGTTCAGCCGCATTCATCAGATTGAAGTCGCTGTAGTCAGGCCGCGCACGAGATTGCAGATTGGTCGTGTAATTGATTCTCGTCGCGCCGGCTCTTCCTTTCTTGGTAGTGACGACAATTACGCCGTTTACTGCTTTCACACCATAAATTGCCGTTGCTGAAGCATCTTTCAATACATCGATGGATTCTATATCATTGGGATTGAGTCCTGCTATACTGCCTCCGACCATATTAAAGAGTGTAAGATCGTCTGCAGTGGCCAAATCCCGGTTGCGGATAGGCACGGGCTCGTCCCAAATAACGCCGTCGACGACCCAGATAGGCTCCTGATCACCGGTGATGCTCGAAGTCCCACGAACGCGGATTTTTGGCGGTGCCCCAGGATTTCCGACAACGCCGGTCACCGTCATTCCGGCGATTTTTCCTTGCAGCATCTGATCTACGCTAACAGCACCGATCTGGGTCAAATCCTGCATTTTCACACTCGAAATCGCGCCCGGTACCTCCGACCTCTTGAAGGTCTGATATCCCGTCACGACGACGTTGTCCATGCTGTGTTTTTCCTCTGAAAGAATGACATGGTGGGTCAGGGCAGACTGGTTGCTCGCGGAAACCTGAAAAACGTAGGCCTTTTTCCCCAACATCGTAAAGCGCAACGACTGACCAGGCTCCGCGCTCACACGGTACTGCCCGCGCTCATCGCTGGCCGTTGCTGGTCCACCACCCATGACAGTAACCGTCACACCCGGCAGTGGATTGCCGGCCTCGTCCCGGATGATTCCGCTGATGATCGCAGACTGTTGGACGGACACCTGGGCTTTTCCTGCTTTCAGAATCACCACATCATCCTCGATAAGGTAGTTGATGTTGGTCCCTTTCAGAATCAGTTCCAATGCGTCTTCAAAGGTTTCGGTCTGAATATCAAAATTCAGGTTCGTGTATTCCTTCAGGACGTCCTCGTTGTAAATAAAGTGCTTCTTGTCCTGTTTGCTCAGGGCTTTAATCGCCGCAGACAGACTAGAATTCTTGAGCGCAATACTGTACCTGCGATGCTCAACTTGCCAGTCATAGGCCATGGATGGTCCGCCAGATGGAGAGGCCGCAAGGGCATCCATTCCTGTGGTCCCCATCAATACGACCAGTGACAGGCTGACACATGTTTTTCCGAAGAAAGCATGGCGTTGCTTTCGTACATTTCTTTTCATGGTAAAATCAAAAAATTAGGCTAAATAAAAATGTATAAGTGTTAGTGTTTGTGAATAAAAATTGTTTTCCCCTTAATAGTAAAATAGACGCTCCCCGTTTTTTCGATCAGCCCTAATAGCGTGTCTATGGCGATATATTTTTGCAGATCCGCGGTATACAGGAGATCCCGGGCACTTTTGTCTACAAAAACAACCTCATAATCATACCACCGACCCAGATTTTCCATAACCTGTCCCAGGGGCATTTGATCAAAGATCCACTGGTTTTGATGCCAACCAATTGCTGCGCTGACGTCCACATTCGAGATGCTAAATTCCGCATCTTTTTCATCGACAAGCAATTGTTGGTTTGGTAAGAGATGGCCGGTTTTCCCCTGAAATGAAGCTTGAATTTTCCCGCTTACCAAGGTGGTGACCATTCGCGGAAAATTGTAAGTGTTGATATTAAACGATGTTCCCAAAACTTCTATATCCAGTCCTTTGCTGTGCACGATGAAAGGGAGCTGCTCGTTTTTGGTAATTTCGAAAAATGCCTCACCCTTGTCCAGAAAAACCTGGCGCGTGTCTTGATTGCTAAAGTCGTGTGGAAACCTCAGTTCCGATTCCGAATTCAGGTGGACCTGCGAGCCATCCGCAAGCTGAAGCCTGTACTCCGAGCCTCTCGGGATAATCACCCGGTGGTAAGCAGGTTCCGCGTTATCGGCAGCCCAGCGCTCAGTTACCCGAGACTGAGAAATCACTTGGTATTCCTCACCGTCTACTGGCTCACTGATAGACTGTAGATCCATTCGCGTTCCGTCAGCCAGCACCAAAACGCCACCCTCATGGACTAATTCCGGAAATTCATGTTCTTCTAAAGGCGTTGAAAAGTGATGGCTATTGTACAAATATATAGCCGTGGCGACAGCGAGTAGAGGCAGAGCCAGGGCCGCAGCATACCTGCCCGCCCTTTTCCACCAGGGAGATGTACGCGGTGCAAGGATCCTCGCCTCCTTTCCTGGAAGTCCTGTGACTTTTGCAGCAAGATGCTCCCAATCGCTTTCCGCATCGACGGACTCCAGCAAATCAATGGACGATTGCAAACTGTCTT
This sequence comes from uncultured Sphingobacteriaceae bacterium, assembly GCA_964401685.1. Classification (GTDB taxonomy): domain Bacteria; phylum Bacteroidota; class Bacteroidia; order Sphingobacteriales; family Sphingobacteriaceae; genus DASRQK01. The sequence goes on along the minus strand of CAYNZH010000031.1, from coordinate 13,514 downwards.
GCTCGAGAATATCCTCAAGAAGTTCTTTTTCCTCCGGTGAAAGCTTGTCCACCAATGGCAACCATCCCTTTTCCGCGCGTGACTTGTCCCGTTCGATTTGATATAAAAGTTCTTTCCAATTCGTCATTTAGATCCGCCTCTTTACAATAAAGTCGCAAGCCTTGTGAAAAAGGGTGACGAAATTATATACTTAATAAATAATTGGACATGAGAATCGCCAAAAAGACTGCATTTGCGCTGCCCGGAGGGATTTGGGCTTTCAGAAATTTGTAGCTGCGCTGCATTTGCGTCTTCACGGTATTGATAGAAATCTGGTATTTTTCGGCAATTTCTTCGTAGGAAAGATCATGAATCACGAAATCCAGAAAAATCTGCCGTCTTTTCTCCGGAAGGCGATCGACCAACTGGGAGACCAAGTCTTCCTTTTTCTGATGATCCTCACGCGCTTGGGATTTGCTAAAGTCATCCGGCTCCGAACTCCGCACCACCGCTCCGTAACTGTCCTTCCTGGTTAGCTCCGTAGCCATTGCCCTTAGATGAGAAATCGACCTGTTTTTCACCGCACGAGTAGCATAAGCCTGGAAATTCCTCACGGTGCTCAGGTCCCTTTTCTCCCAGACATCAATGAAGAAAAGCTGCACGACATCCTGGGCCATATCCCTATCGCCGACGATCTGAAAAGATACGAGCAGCAAAAAAGGATAATGCTCCTTGAACAGCAATTCAAATGAATGAATATCAAATTTTTCAGTCATCCCCCTGGTCTCCTGGTATTTCTCACCCGGTTTAGTGTTAGGAATGCAAAGCTATTAAATTTTATCTAATATTATTGCCAAATCCATAATCAGTCGCGGATGTGGAGAAAAGGGAGGGTCTGGACAGCTGAACTGCCTACATTGCTTCGGCAACGACTTCTTCCACGTCGGGAACCATTCGCTTGAGCAAGCCTTCAATACCTGCTTTCAAGGTGATGGTGGACGAAGGACAGCCACTGCAAGAGCCACGTAGCTCTACAGTTACCCGGCCTTCCTCAAAAGATTTGAATGCAATGGCACCACCATCCTGTTCGACGGCCGGACGCACATAGTCATGAAGAATCTGTTGAATCTGTATTTCGGTTTCAGAGCCTTGGAAGTTGACATTTTCAGTGTGTTCCACTTCTTTGACCTTCAACTCAGACTCGACAGCTCCCTTGATAAATTCCTTGAGAATAGCCTCAATATCCTCCCATTCCACGGTATCTGCTTTGGTTACCGTAACGAAATTGCTGGCAAAGAACACTCCGGTCACGAAGTTGAACTTAAAAAGTTCGCGTGCAAAGGGAGATTCCTGGGCTTTTTCCTGATCCGGATAGTCCAGACTACCGTTGATCAGAAGTTTGTTGACCAAGAATTTCATGGTCGAAGGATTGGGAGTATATTCTGTATAGACGTTGATCGTTGCCATTTTTATTTTTATTTTCCAACAAAAATACGTATATTACTAGGATAGGCCGTCACAATTGTGTCACCTTTTTGTCACCAGCTCATCCCAGTATAGTTGTCCGGGCTGATACGCTTGAGTTCTTCTTTCACCTCCTCACTCACCGCGAGGCCGTCTACAAAGGTAGCAATGGTCGCCGCAGTCACTGTTTCGTTGGTTCGCGTCAGATCCTTCAGCGCTTCATAGGGTTTCGGGTATCCCTCCCTGCGAAGTATGGTTTGAATGGCCTCAGCGACGACGGCCCAGTTTTTATCCAGGTCAGCAGCGATCTGCTGTTCGTTGAGGATCAGCTTGCCAATTCCTCTCGACAAAGACCTAAGTGCGATCATATTATGGGCCAAAGGAACGCCTATGTTCCGCAGAACAGTCGAATCTGTCAAGTCTCTTTGCAGACGCGAGATGGGCAGTTTGGCCGAGAGATGCTCAAAAAGTGCATTCGCCACGCCTAGATTACCCTCGGCATTTTCAAAATCAATAGGATTGACTTTATGGGGCATGGCTGATGAACCAATTTGTCCGGCGGTAATTTTTTGCTTGAAATAATCCATCGAAATATACGTCCAGATATCCCGCGCAAAATCGATTAAAATTGTATTTATTCGTTTTAAAGCGTCACAATGAGCTGCAAAGTTATCGTAGTGCTCGATTTGAGTCGTGGTTTGGGAGCGAGACAACCCCAAACTGTTGCTGACAAAATTATTTGCGAAAGAGACCCAGTCTACAGCGGGATACGCTACGTAATGTGCGTTGAAATTTCCGGTCGCGCCGCCGAATTTTGCCGAAAATGCAATGCTTTCAAGCTGAGCGATCTGCACACGAAGCCTTTCGGCAAATACCTTAATTTCCTTACCCAGCCGTGTTGGCGAAGCCGGTTGTCCATGAGTACGGGCCAGTAAAGCTACGTCTGACCAATCATTGGCCAGGCTTTCCAAAGACTCCACTACACCGATCAATTGAGGCAAAAACTGCTCCTGCAAAGCATCCTTCCACGACAGGGGAATGGCCGTGTTGTTGATATCCTGGGACGTGAGACCAAAGTGAATAAACTCCACTGAGTCGCTGATTCCCAATCCTTCAAATCTATCCTTCAAAAAGTATTCGACGGCTTTCACATCGTGATTGGTCTCTCTTTCCTTGTCCTTTATCCAGCGCGCGTCTTCCAGATCGAAATTCTCGTGAATAGCTCTCAGCTTACCGTTGAGACTTCCGTCAAAATGAGCAAGCTGCGGTATGCCAGACTCTGCCAGGGCGATGAAATATTCGATTTCAACGTAAACACGATATTTGATCAATGCGTACTCTGAAAAATACGCCGATAGCTCTTTGGTAGCACCATGATAACGCCCATCTACCGGTGAAATGGCCGTGAGTGCGGATAATGTACTCATGCCGCAAAGATACAAAAAACTGTGAAAGGAGCTTATAACTCCATGATCCGAATATTCCTGAATGACACCGGATCGCCATGATCCTGTAGACCGATCTTGCCCTTAGGATACTTTGCAAATCCTTCCCAGTCCTTGAACTTGCTCTTTTCCAGGAGACTTTGCCACTCTTCACTCCCCACGGTAACGTCTGCTGTCTGGATCCCGTTGAGCCACATAGTCACCTGCCCGTCCTTTTTCCGTATACGGACTTGATTCCATTCGCCCAAGGGTTTTGGTTTCGATACTTCAGGCGTTCCGATCAGGTCGTACATGGTTCCCGCCAGATGATTGTCAATCTTGTTATCTGCAGCCGAAATATTGTCCAAAACCTGCATTTCTATACCCGTTGAATAGGTGTTTCCATACTGTTCATCCTCCTTTACGCCGATAAAAATACCGCTATTGCCACCAGAACCAATCTTCCATTCCAATTCGAGCTCAAAGTTTTCAAATTCCCGATCGGTAACGATATCGCCACGTCCTTCCTGCGGGACTTCGGGGTTGAAAGTCAGCGCTCCATCCTGAACAGACCACGCCGAGCCGACGGTATCCCTCCTGTATGTGTGCCATCCCTCGGTTGTTTCGCCATCAAATAAGGACAACCACTGATCATCAACTATACGCATGTCTGGGCCATTTTGAGTAGTGTCTGCGGTGTTTTTCTGGGCATCACCCGGTCCCTGGCATGCAAAAAGCATAAACCCTGAGCAGGCGATTGCCAACCACTGTTTTCCATTCATAATCTATTGTTAAATAATTGTAAATACTTGTCAATACTACAAATTTTTTATTAATATTGTGTGGTATGTGGAAAAAATTTAAGCCCTATTTGTGCCTTTTTTTATTGGGCTTTGCTTGTTGTGAGCTAATTACAGCGCAGGAAACTCAAAAGTCAACGCTTAGTGGCTATATTCGCGACGAGGCTACAGGCGAGGTTCTGGTCGGTGCCAACATCAGAATTAAAGACCATCCCACCTTGCAGACCTCTACCAACCAAGCAGGATTTTTCTCTCTGAGAGTGTCCCACGGAACGCTGGAAGTACTCTTTTCTTTCACAGGCTTTGAGGAGCAAAAATTACACATTCGCTTCCATCAGGACACCCTGCTGCACGTTGCCCTCAGGCAGGGGCAGGTATTGGACGAAGTGGTCGTCTCGGCAGGTCGCCAACAGGATCAGCTACGCAACCCCCAAATGGGGATGACCAAGGTCGATTTGCTAGACGTAGCGCATGTCCCCGTGCTTTTTGGGGAAAAGGACATTCTGAAAACCATACAACTTCTGCCCGGAGTGATGTCCGGAGGCGAGGGGAGCAGTCAGTTCTTCGTCCGCGGGGGGCAGGGCGATCAAAACTTGATCCTTCTGGACGGCGCACCCGTTTTCAATGCATCCCACCTGCTCGGATTCTTCTCTACCTTCAACTCGGATGCCATTCGCGACGTTACCCTCTATAAAGGCGGGATGCCAGCAAAGTATGGGGGGAGACTGGCTTCCGTCCTGGACATACAGATGGACGAAGGCAACAACAAAAGATTTGCTGCCGAAGGAGGACTGGGCCTGATCGCCTCGCGGATCAAGATTGAAGGCCCCCTGGTCCGAGATAAAGGCTCTTTTATGGTGAGCGGTCGGCGGACCTATGCCGATCTTTTTCTGAAGTTGTCATCCGACCCAGATATCAGCCAAAGTAAACTTTATTTTTATGATCTCAACCTCAAGGCAAACTACCGTCTGGATGATAAGAATGCCCTATTTCTTTCGGGATATTTCGGACAGGATGTTCTGGGTTATGCGGACAGATTTGGTTTTGACTGGGGCAATGCGACAGGCAGCATCCGATGGCAGCACCTCATAAGCCCTCGACTTTTCTCTCATACGACAGCAGTTTACAGCGACTATAAATACAAAGTGGATCTCATGGATCCGACTTTAGACTTTGTGATTGCATCCAACATCAGATCCGGACACCTGAAACAGGACTTCCAATTTTTTGAACGTTCCCAGAGTACGTTCAACGGCGGAATTGATATGCTTTACCAAAAGATAAATCCCACGAACATCAATGCCGGCGAGCAGGCCTCTGTCAATACAATCCCCATGGAAGGGCGAAACGGAACTGAGGTTGCAGCTTATCTTTCTCACGACTGGAAACCCACGCCCGAGCTCTCCCTCCTGTACGGACTGCGCTACAGCCATTTTTTGATGCATGGTCCAGGCCAATTTTTTACCTACGACCCTGCGACAGGCGATATACGTTCGTCCCGGACCTACGAAAAGGGTCAACTGGTTCAGCATTATGCATTTTTGGAACCCAGATTTTCGCTGAGCTATAATTTTCACCGTCTCCACAGTGTGAAAGCATCATATAGCAAAAACACGCAGAACCTTCACTTGCTAAGCAATTCCACGTCAAGTTTGCCTACCGATGACTGGGTGCTGAGCAGTCCAAACGTGAAACCCCAGGTTTCAGACCAGGTTTCCCTGGGGTATTATTCAGATTGGTTGTCCGGTTATGAGTTTTCGGTAGAAATCTATTATAAGGAAATGAAAAACCAGATCGACTATAAAGATGCCGCAGATCTGCAACTCAACACGCATCTGGAAGCAGAATTGGTTTTTGGCCGAGGACGGGCTTATGGTGCCGAGTGGTATCTCAAAAAGACGGTGGGCGACTTGCAGGGCTGGATTTCCTACGGGTTGGCAAAAAGTGAAAGACAATTCGAAGCCATCAATCAAGGTAACTGGTTCAATGCGCGCCAGGACCGTACCCATGATCTTTCTACCGTCCTGCTTTATGAATTTTCCGACCGATGGAATGCGTCGGCCACCTGGGTGTACAACACAGGCCAGGCAGTGACCTTCCCCAGTGGGAAATATCAGGTGGGAGATCAGATTCTTTGGTACTACACCGAGAGAAATGCCCACAGAATGCCCGATTACCACCGGCTTGACCTCGGTGTGACCAGAGAAGGGAGAAAGAACAGCCGATTCCGCTCCAGCTGGACTTTCGGCGTGTACAATGCGTATAACCGGAAGAATGCGTATATCATTGACTTTAGAGAGAGCGAAACCACCCCGGGGAAAAGCGAAATCTACCGGATCGCACTTTTTGGTGTTATCCCTTCAATTACCTGGAATTTTGGATTTTGAGCTATGAATGCTATGATCGCTATGACTGTAACTAAAAAATATTGCCCGCTGCCCACGCTTTGGTTCATGATCGCCCTTATAGCCCTGCTATCGCTGAGCGCGTGCGAGGATTTGATCGAAATGGATTTGGCACCGAGTCAGCCTCAGATCATTATAGTCGGGGAAATCAACAATGAGGATTTCATCCATAAAGTGAACATTCACAAGACCGTAGACATCACCGCGGAGTCCCTGCACAACCCGGTGAGCGGTGCCAAAGTAACGCTTAGAAACGAAAGAAAGCAGGAGTACACGTTTGTGGAGAGCGAGATCCCCGGCGAGTATTTGCTGCGCGGTTTTCAGGGCAAACCACGCCAAAGCTATCAGCTTGAAGTCGAAGTAGAAGGTATGGTTTATACGGCGACAAGCGAAATGCCTGTATATGTAGGAATTGACTCCATCGGAACCATCACCAACGATTTTTTCGGCAGCGACAACCGTTTTATTTCGGTAAAATTTACAGATCCTCCGCAGCTCAGGAATTTCTACCTGTACAGAATCAGCATTAACAACGGTCCTTTTCGCTTTATTTCGGTTTTTGAAGATAAATTCAACAATGGTCGGGCAGTCAGTCATGAGTTGATTCATCCGGATCTGCTCTTGAAAGCCGGCGATAAGGTGGTTGTGCAGAGACAGACCATAGATCAGCAGATTTTTACCTACTGGAATGCGATCGGTTTTTCCAATCCTGCCGCCTCCACTCCCGCCAATCCTGTGTCTAATTTCAGCAACGGAGCACTGGGTTATTTCAGTGCCTATTCAAAGACGGAATATTTCGTAGAGGTTACGGATTATAACAGGGCAAAGGAATAGCCCTTTTCCAACCAATAGTCGATAGCCCTGGGAAGCGCGTACTCCACTCGTGGCCAGGCTTTTTGGTGGTCATGAAACACGATGATAGAGCCATTCCGACTATGCTTGATCACGTTTTGCAAGCATTTTTCAGGCGAAAGCATTGGATCAAAATCCCCGCTGATGACGTCCCACATCACGATGTCAAAATCCTTTTTCAATGCAGCGATCTGCGCTCGGGTGATTTTGCTATAGGGTGGCCTAAATAAAGTGCTTTGGGTCAAATCATGACATTTATAAACGTTTTCCACGTACGCCCTGGTGGAATGCTGAAAGCCGTTTAGGTGGTTAAAGGTATGATTTCCAATTCGGTGACCCTCAGCTTGAAGGCTTTCGTACACCTTTGGATTTCGAACAATATTTTCACCGACACAGAAAAATGTCGCCTTAATCTGATTTGTTTTTAAAATGTTTTGTATTTCCTTTGTAACATCTGGCAGGGGACCATCGTCAAATGTAAGAAAGAGTTGCTTCTCAGTACGATTTTTATGCCAAATCAGGGATGGATAGGCAAATTTGAGTAAAGAAGGCGCTTTGACGACGTACATCTTAGTGATTTGACGCTAATGTAATAAAATTTAAATGAAGAGATCAATACGAATGAGAAAAATCGCGACGGCCTCCGCATTCTTCTTTCTGGGGATGGGGTCACTTTTTGCTCAGCAAACTATCTCCGTCGAAGAGGCGGTGCGCAGAGCGTTGGAAAACAATCTGCAGATCAGACAAGCAGAGTTTCAGGAATCGCTCTCCGAGCAGGATTTACTGCAATCCCGAATGAATTTTTATCCCACACTGAATGTGGGTTCGAGCTGGGGAATGAATTGGGGACTTTCCTTTGACCAGACGGCAGGACGCTTGGTCACTCAATCGGTCAACTCTGCGGGAGCACGGCTTTCGTCCAGCTTTGACCTCTTTAATGGTTTTCAAAAGATCAACCAGGTGAAGGCCAACCGTTACCAGCTTTTAGGCGCACAGAGTAATGTCGATAGAATTAAAAATGATCTCATCCTGAATGTACTGACCAACTATCTGGAAGTGCTGACCAACTACGACCTCTTGCAAGCCAGTGAGGAGCAACTGACGCTTTCCAGGCAACAGCTCAAGGTGATGGAAATCAATATTGAAGCGGGAAATATGACCCTCGCTGATCTATATCAATCCCAGAGTCAGGTGGCTACCGATGAGCTTAACGTCACTACTTCAAACAATGCCTACGAGTTGGCCCTGCTCAATCTGAAGCAGCTGATGGAAATGGATCCCAACGCCAGTATCGTACTGGAAAGACCAGAAGTCGATGAGGTCCAAGCTGATGTGTTAGGAGTAGTCGCTGACCAGATTTACAACCAAGCAGTGCAGAACTATCCCGACATTAAAGTTGCTGAGTACAATTCACTTGTTGCGCGCCAAAATATCGAGATAGCCCGTAGTGGATATTACCCGTCTTTATCGGTAAGTGCCGGAATTGGTACGAACTATTCCTCCCAGGCCAGGGATTTTGCGACCCAGCAAATCCTACCCTTTGGTAGTCAAATCGGGCGTAATCGCAGCGAATCCATTGGAATTTCCTTAAATATTCCCATCTTTAACAATTATAGAACGCGAATAAGCGTCAACAGGGCCAAAATTAACTATGATAACGCACTGACCAACGAGCAGCTGGCAAAAAATAATTTGAACAAGATCATTCATCAGGCCGTTCTGGATCTCAACTCGGCAGAGTCGCGGCTTCGGTCTACTGAAGTGGCACTTACTTCTGCCACGCAGGCTTTTGACGTTATACAGCTGCGGTTTGATGAGGGTATGGCCAATACCATAGAACTCAATACTTCGCAAATTGCAATGAATAGGGCTCAGTTTGACCAGATTCAGGCGAAATACAACTTGATTTTCAGGGCGAAAGTTATAGATTTTTACTTGGGCAATCCCATTACTTTTTAATATTTTAACCTTAAATTTAGACACTATTTAATATAACTATACACATGGCAAAGAAGAAAAATAACACACTAAGAAACGTTTTGATTGGGGCGGTCGTTTTATTGGTGTTGGTAATTGTTGCAAATAAAGCCGGATGGATAGGGCAGCAGGAGGTTACGAAGGTGACCATTGAAGCGGTGGAAAAAAGAACCGTAAATGAAATGGTTTCTGCCAGTGGGAAAATTCATCCGGAAATAGAAGTGAAATTGAGTTCGGAAGTCTCAGGGGAAATTGTCGAACTCAATGTAAAAGAGGGGGAAGTGGTGACCAAGGGTCAGGTCTTGTGCAGAATCCGTCCCGACATATTGCAATCGGGTTATGACCGCGCGATCGCCTCCCTTAATGCGCAGCGCGCCAGCTTGGCCGCTTCGGAGCAGCAACTCAAGCAGCAGGAAGCAAACTTTGCCAATGTGGAAGCTACCTACAAAAGAAACTTATCACTTTTTGAGCAAAAAGTGATATCTGCTGCGGAGTTTGAAAAGATCCGTGCGGATTATCTTAGTGCTCAGGCCAATCTCGAAGCTCAGCGCCAAAATGTGCTTGCGACCAGATACGGCATTGACCAATCCCAGGCCGCTGTAAATGAAGCCAGTGACAACCTTGCCAGGACGACCATATATGCTCCGGTCGATGGGGTGGTGTCCTTACTGGCCATTGAGCTCGGAGAACGTGTCGTCGGTACCGCCCAGATGGCAGGTACGGAAATCATGCGTATCGCCAATATGTCCTCAATGGAGGTCAATGTGGAGGTCAACGAAAACGACATCACCCGTGTGGCGCTCAATAACGAAGCCACCATTGAGGTCGATGCGTACCAGGGTAGGCAATTTAAAGGCATTGTAACTGAAATCGCCAGTTCGTCTACCAATGCCGCCGCCGCCAATGTGAGCGTCGATCAGGTGACCAATTTCAATGTGAAAGTTCGCATTGTACCAGAGTCTTACGAAGACCTTTTGAAAACGGATAGAGATAATCCTTCGCCTTTCCGTCCTGGACTTTCAGCCACTGTCGATATTCACACGCGCGCGGACAATGGCCTGGTCGTGCCAATTCAGGCGGTGACAACAAGAGAGAATATCGATTCTCTGGCAAACAATTCAGGCGATGGATCTCGGGCGGATACAGCAGAATCTTCACCTAGCTCAAGCAGACCGCGTATCAAAGAATATGTGTTTAAGTATGATTCGGCGAGTGGAACCGTAAAGTTGGTCGAAGTCACTACTGGAATTCAGGATGATACGTATATCCGTGTTCTGAGTGGACTCGCTGAGGGAGACGAGGTGGTTACCCGTCCTTATAATGCGATTAGCCGTACCCTGCGCGACGGAAGTAAGGTAGAGAAGGAAAATTAAGATTAAAGTTTAATATGGTTTGTTTTGAGCGCCACGCATTTATGTGTGGCGCTTACTTTTTATGCGAATATTTTTGTTTTGGGTAAATTTATTTCGTATATTTGTTATGATTGTTGTTGGGGGATAAAATGAGGGTGTGGGTAGCATTGAAGCGATTTTATGGATTTAGTGGCAGAGAGCTGCGGGGGCTGAAGGTGCTTTTTGTTCTTTTAGCCGCCTTGCTCTTGCTCCCACGTTTTTATTGGATTTTCGCCGATGAAACGAGTAAACTTGATCCGGAGGACATCAGGGAAATTAAGCAGTTCCTTAGCTATAGAGAAGTCGAAACCGAACCGCCACCGCTAAGGTTGTTTTCCTTTGATCCCAATGCGACCGACAGCTTCGCCTGGGCAGAATTGGGGTTTTCACCTCGGCAGATCGGTGTCATCAACAATTATCTTGCTAAAGGAGGGCAGTTTCGACGGAAGGAAGATTTACAAAGGATATTTTCCGTCACTGAGGAGGATTATGCACGGGTCGAATCCTACATCAGCATCGCACCATCCACTCGTTCCAGGTACCTCCCAGACAAATCACCACATGCGGGCTCCAAGCCGGCCACACAAAAGAAAATTCGTTTGGAGCTGAATACCGCCGACTCTGTAGATCTGATGGGATTACCGGGAATCGGGAGGGTGTTCGCCTCCAGGATAGTGAGATTCAGGGATCGACTTGGAGGCTTTTATTCGGCAGCGCAGTTGCTTGAAGTGTATGGAATGGATAGCCTGAGATATCAGGGCCTTTCGGATCAGGTTTTCGTGGATACCGCTATCCTTGAAAGAATCAACGTCAATACTGCGACCGAAAACGAACTCAGAAGTCACCTCTATATTGATTACAAAACGGCCTCCTTGATTGTTAGATACAGGGACCAGCATGGCGATTATTCGTCCCCCGAAGATCTGCGCAGAATTTTTGGTATCTCAGACGAACAATGGGCAAAATTACTGCCCTATTTAAAATATAATTAGGCTATTTAAAAAAATATTTACTTGTTGTTTGGTTAGCTGGGGTCATAAATGATGCGTTCGCTAGGTTTGTGGGTCTATTTTAAACCGAATACTATTTTATTCTATATTATACGATCTTTTCTTTGGTTTGTACTTGGGGAGAATTTCCTTATAATTGTATGAAAACGAAGATTATGATGGAATTAGCTAAGGAATTTTCAAGTACAGAAGATAGGGAAATGGTCAGGTCGACGGCAAGAGACTTTGCTGAGAGACATATTAGGCCCAAAGTCATGGAATGGGATGAAGCCCAGCATTTTCCGGTTGATACGTTCAAAGCAATGGGAGAGTTGGGTCTAATGGGAGTTCTTGTCCCTGAGGAATACCAGGGAGCCGGACTGGGATATCAGGAATACGTGGATATTATAGTAGAGGTCGCACGGGTATGCGGATCTATAGGCCTTTCACTGGCGGCGCATAATTCGCTGTGTACAGGGCATATTCTTGCGTTTGCAACAGACGAACAAAAAGGCAGGTGGCTACCTAAGCTTGCAACAGCCGAATGGATAGGTGCATGGGGATTGACAGAGGCCAACACAGGCTCCGATGCCATGAGAATGGCAACGACTGCCGTTTTAGACGGCGATCATTATGTCGTGAATGGAAGCAAAAATTGGATCACCCATGGCAAGAGCGGCGACATCGCGGTAGTGATGGTTCGTACAGGTGAAAAAGGTTCCTCCAAAGGGATTTCAGCGCTCGTAATCGAAAAGGGGACGCCGGGATTTACCCATGGGAAAAAGGAAAACAAACTGGGCATGCGTGCTTCAGAAACCACAGAACTGATTTTCGAGAATTGCCGGGTGCCCAAGGAAAATTTGCTGGGTGCAGAAGGCGAGGGCTTCAAGCAGGCAATGAAGGTTTTGGATGGAGGAAGGATTTCCATTGCCGCGTTGTCCCTGGGCATCGCCAAGGGTGCGTATGATGCTGCGCTAAAATATTCAAAAGAAAGGCATCAGTTTGGCCAGCCAATTTCAAGTTTTCAGGCGATTTCATTTAAGCTTGCCGATATGGCTACGGAAATTGAAGCGGCTGAGCTTTTGATCCGCCAAGCCTCCTATCTCAAGAATAATCAGTTGGATGTGACCAAAATGTCTGCGATGGCAAAATACTATGCTTCTGAGGTCGCCGTCCGCTGTGCTACCGAGGCCGTACAAATATTCGGAGGCTATGGCTACACCAAGGATTTCCCGGTGGAAAAGTACTATCGGGATTCAAAGCTTTGTACCATAGGCGAGGGAACTTCTGAAATACAAAAACTGGTTATCGCGCGGGAAATTCTCCGCTAACGTTTTTTTTATTTTCGGAATTCGTTGAGATGCATTACATTTGGCTAACACAACGTATGGCCCATGGAATGGATGACCAACCCCGAAATCTGGATATCGCTACTCACCCTGACGCTCCTCGAGATCGTTCTGGGTATAGATAATATCGTTTTTATTTCTATCCTGAGTGGAAAACTGCCCGAGCACCAACAGGCTAGAGCTCGCCAATTGGGTCTTTTTCTCGCACTTTTTATGCGGGTGGCACTGCTGTTTTCGATCAAATGGATCATGTCCCTGACAGAGAATTTTCTCTACATAGGGGAGTGGTTGGGTATTGATAATCCTGATTGGCAACTTTATCTCAATTTATCGGGAAGGGACTTGATCTTGCTATTAGGGGGCTTATTTTTGATTTATAAGAGCACCACCGAGATCCATCACAAAATCGAGGGAGAGGAAGAAATCCAGTCGATCAAGCGGAACACCCTTACTTTTGGGAATGTTATCTTTCAGATCTTGATCCTGGATCTTGTATTCTCTTTAGATTCAGTAATTACTGCTGTCGGGATGGTGGATCACATAGGGGTGATGATTGCCGCGGTCATTATCGCAGTTGTTGTCATGATGCTCTCAGCCACAACGATCTCCAATTTTGTCAATCGCCACCCATCGGTCAAGATGCTCGCACTTGCATTTTTGTTGCTGATCGGTGTGTCCCTCACTGCGGAGGCCTTTGAACAGCACATTCCCAAAGGATATATCTATTTTGCAATGGCATTTTCAGTGATGGTCGAATACCTCAACATTCGCTCAAACCGCAAGAAAAAACTAAGCGAAGAGGGATAGGTGTGCACCCCACCCCCGGGGCCATCTTAGAAGTTGGGCTTGAGCAGGTATTTATTGTAAAACCTGACAATGTGTTC
>CAYNZH010000030.1:2277-21885 GCA_964401685.1 uncultured Sphingobacteriaceae bacterium | reverse complement strand
TGGCGTTTGTGACCAGGGAAGGCGAAACCTTACGAAGTCGCATCAGGACTAAATTAAGCAGATTGATACGTACTCCGGATAATTGCGCTGTAAACCAAAGATTTACCGGCAATATGTAGAGTAACAAAAATAAGGCGACGACTGCGCCGACAATAAAGAGAATCGGTGTAAATGATGGATCCATAAATAGCTTTGAATAGACGTTAATGTAATAAGCAATAAAGATAGCTTTTTTTACCGAATGCGGAAACAAATTGGCTCATTTTTTGTATATGAGTTGTATTCATAATTAATATACGTATATTTACGCCGTGTTAAAGTGAGAGTTGCAGGGGCAGATCAAAACGCTACCATTTTGATCTTATACTTCTTATGAAAAACATTAATTAGAAGCTAAATGACACGATTTTTACATTATCATACGCAACAATTCGCTTCTCGATGGATTATCTTGGGTATGGATTTTATAGTTGCAGGAGCATCCTTCGTTCTAGCGACATTAATACGATTCAACTTCGAGCTGACTTATGTCGATTTAAATTTATTTAAATACCACATGATTGTCGTCTTGGTTGTGCAGACTTTATTTTTTTACTTGAATAAAATTCATTGTGGAATCATACGCCACACAACAATTGAAGACGCATTAAGGATATTCAAATCCGTGTCCCTGGCGACTTTGGTATTGCTTGCCCTCACTCTGCTGGTGCCAGAATCCGCTTTTCCTCATGCGAATATATTTAATATCCCCGTCTCAATTATTGTTATCGACTATCTGATTGTTCTGTTCAGCTTACTGTTGTTTAGACTTTCTATCAAATCGGTTTATGACTATTTGTTAATAAAGGCGTCCAATTTACATAAACAACAGGTCATCGTTTATGGCGCAGGTTCGTTGGGGATTATGACCAAAATGACGCTCATGCAGGATAAGAACAGAAACGTTAACGTGCTCTGTTTTATAGATGACAATCTTCAGAAGGCCGGGAAAACTATTGAGGGTATCCCAGTTTACACCAAGGAAAAGGCTATTTCTAAATTTTTAGCTAATGAAAAAGCCGTAGAAGAGACAGAGGTAATTTTAGCAATAAACGCAATTAATCGGGTAAATAAGAACAAAATCATTGACGATTTCCTGGACTTGGGTGTACAACTTAAAATCGTTCCGCCCATCGAGAAGTGGATCGATGGTCAGCTAAAGGCAAATCAAATACAGGATGTAAAGATTGAAGATTTACTAAATCGCGAAGAAATCCACCTAAATAACAAAGCAATACGGGAAAATCTAATTGGGAAAAGAGTTTTGATCAGTGGAGCCGCAGGATCGATCGGCAGCGAAATCGTAAGGCAGCTTACCCACTACAAGCCACATTCCCTGGTGCTTATCGATCAGTCAGAGTCGGCACTTTACGACTTAGAAACCGAACTTAAACGTTTACCGTCGATTGGCAATAAGATAGATATTCACGTTGAGGTCTGCGACATCACAAATAGGAACCGCGTATTAAAGGTTTTTAAACGTTTCCATCCGGAAGTGGTGTTCCATGCCGCTGCATATAAGCACGTGCCTCTGATGGAAAGCAATCCCTACCAAGCCTTTCGCGTCAATGTATTGGGAACAAAACTCATGGCTGATCTTTCCCGGGAATTCAATGCAGAGAAATTTGTCCTGATTTCTACGGATAAAGCGGTGAATCCTACCAACGTAATGGGCGCAACAAAAAGAATGGCTGAAATGTATGTGCAGAGTCTCAATGAGATGGTAGGAGGCGCGACCAGTTACATTGTGACGCGCTTCGGCAACGTGCTCGGATCCAATGGATCTGTTATACCCCTTTTTAAAAGGCAAATAGAAAAAGGAGGGCCAGTCACTGTCACTCATCCCGACATCATTCGTTATTTTATGACTATTCCAGAGGCTTGCCGATTGGTTCTCGATGCCTATGCAATGGGAAGGGGTGGCGAGATATTCGTTTTCGATATGGGCGAACCGGTTAAAATTGCAGATCTGGCGAAGAAAATGATCAAACTCTCAGGCTTTGAACCAGAAAGAGATATCCACATCAGTTATGTTGGGTTGAGGGCCGGAGAGAAACTTTACGAGGAACTTTTGGGTAAAGGGGAAAATGAGCAGCCAACTCATCATTCCAAGATCAAGATTGCAATGCTGGAATCTGTAAACTACCATCAATTGAACAGTGATTTGGTAGCAGCGGCGAGTGCCCTCGAAAATCTCAGTGATCTGGAGATTGTTTCTTTTCTGAAACAACATGTGACCGAATTTGTTAGTAAAAATTCCATCTATAAGCAATTGGACGTATCGGGAGAGCTGATTTAAGACGGTTCTTGTCCTAGTTCAATATTTTAGAACTTTCTATTGCTTACGTTTGTATTAAAAGGAAAGAATATGGAATTAGGAATTAGCATGTTTGGCGACTTGGGGACAGACCCGAAAACGGGAGAATTCCGTTCAGCCAAAGATAGAGTCAACGAGCTTATAGAGGAAATAAAACTAATGGACCAAGTTGGTCTAGACTACTTTGGCATCGGAGAGCACCATCGCCCGGATTACGTGGTTTCCTCGCCGGAGATAATACTGGCCGCCGCTGCTACTGTGACCAAAAACATTAAGCTGGGCTCTGCGGTATCTGTGATTAGCTCAGCTGATCCTGTAAAATTATACCAAAATTTTGCGATGGTCGACCTCCTGTCCAATGGACGCGCGGAACTCATGGCGGGCAGGGGCAGTTTTATAGAGTCCTTCCCCCTATTTGGCTATGACCTTTCAGACTATGAGGAACTTTTCATTGAAAAACTCTCCCTTTTATTGGAAATCGACAATAATACGACAGTCAACTGGAAGGGGAAACACCGCGCGGACCTGGTCAATCAACAAGTTTTCCCCAGGCCTGCAAACGAAAAATTGCCTATATGGATTGCAGTCGGGGGAACTCCTCAGTCAGTAGTACGCGCAGCGAGGCTAGGCCTGCCACTCATGCTGGCCATTATAGGCGGGTCGCCTGAGCAATTTAAACCCTTGATGGAGCTCTATAAAGGCACTTACTTGGATAGTGGCCACGATCCAGCCAAAATGCAAGTAGGGATACATGCCCACGGGTTGTTTGGAGATGACGACAAGGCGTTGAGCGATACCTACTACCCTGTGTATGCGGCTCAGATGAACAGAATCGGTAGAACCAGAGGATGGCCTCCCTACCATAGATCACAATTTGAATATGGCAAAACCAAAGACGGCGCCTTATTTATCGGAGAACCAGACGCCATGGTGGAGAAGATTCTCTATGTGCAGGAGATGTTTGGCTTGGATAGATTTGCTGCACACATGGATGTTGGCGGACCGTCGCACAAAGACCTCATGAAATCCATAGAGATTTTTGGAACTAAAATCGTCCCCAAAGTGCGGGAAGCCCTTAAGAAAAAAGAAAAATAAGGATTTTCTTGGCTTTTTCAAAAACTAAAAGTAGATTTGCCTTGAACATAGAACAAGATGAAGAGTACAAGACTTAGCAATAACTGGTGGTGGCACGCAACAAAAGTTGTGGCGACCTACTATTGTTAAGATTTATCTAATAACATATAGTGAAAGGCTTGCCAATTATGGTGAGCCTTTTTTTGTACAATAAATCGAAATCGATCAGGCAGATGAAACAAATTTTAGCCCATTTATTCGAATACAAATCCCTGAGCCGCGATCAGGCTTATGATATCCTGATACGCATCACTGCGGGGGATTTTAACAACGCACAAATCGCTGCATTTATGACGGCGTACAGCATGAGAAGCATTCGTGTGGCCGAGCTTCAGGGATTCAGAGACGCGATGTATGATCAAAGTATCAAGGTTGATTTGGAACATGAAACCTTGATAGATCTGTGCGGCACAGGCGGTGACGGCAAAAATACGTTCAACATCTCCACGCTCGCATCGTTCGTCGTGGCCGGAGCGGGCTATAAGGTCGCGAAGCACGGAAATTATGGCGTTTCTTCTGGATGCGGTTCGTCAAACGTAATGGAGTTCTTGGGCTATCGCTTTACTAACGATCCTTCTACCCTGCGTAGACAGCTCGACAGGGCAAATATCTGCTTCCTACATGCTCCTCTATTTCATCCCGCCATGAAAACGGTCGCTCCCATTCGGCGTGAACTCGGTGTAAAAACTTTTTTTAATATGCTGGGTCCGCTAACCAATCCAGCGAGCCCTGCGTATCAAGCTATTGGCGTTTTCAGCCTGGAACTCGCTCGCTTGTACAGCTATCTGCTTCAGGCGTCAGAGAAGTCCTACACGATTATTCACGCTCTTGACGGTTACGACGAAATTTCTTTGACAGGTGATACGAAAACCATCAACAGGCAGGGAGAACGTATCCATTCGCCGGCGGATTTGGGCATGACAAAAGTAAGTCCGGAGACCATTGCGGGGGGGGAGGACATCAACAGCGCTGCGAAGATTTTTGTTTCCATAATGGAGGGAAGAGGTAGTGGGCCGCAAAACAACGTCGTTCTTGCCAATGCAGCCGTGGCCATTCATACGTTGTCTCCTCAAAAGTTATTTACTGACTGTGTGGAAGAGGCGCGTGACTCTCTTTTTGCTGGTAAGGCATTACATTCCTTTAAATCCCTTCTTGACACATGAAAATCAAGGTATGCGGGATGACCCGCCCTCATAATATAAAAGCAGTCGCAGATTTAGAACCAGACTTTCTCGGTTTTATTTTTTACACGGGTTCGCCCAGGCACGTAACTCCTGCTGATATCGCAAGTGTCATGCTATCCGAAAATATAATCCGGACAGGGGTATTCGTAAATGCGGATTTTGGAGAAATTGTAAGAATAGTCCACGAAGCAAACTTGCAAGCCGTCCAATTGCACGGCAATGAATCGCCACAGATTTGCAATAATTTGAAAAAAAGAGGATTAACTGTGATCAAAGCTTTCGGAATTGATTCAGCAGTTGACTGGACAGCGATGCAGCCCTATGAAAATTCGACGGACTATTTTCTTTTTGATACACGGAGCCCGCAACACGGTGGAACAGGAAGGCAATTTGATTGGGGACTGCTTGCCGCGTATCCTCATTCCAAGCCCTACTTCCTAAGTGGCGGAATCTCTCAGGAATCCATTCCAGAAATTATCCGCCTCGCAGACTCAAGACTGATCGGCGTTGATCTCAATTCACGCTTCGAAGATGCGCCCGGATTAAAAAATATAGCATTGTTGCAAAAAGCCATAGAATTAATTAAAATACAAAAAAAATTGAAATGAGTCAATATCAAGTCAACGAAAACGGATACTACGGCCATTTCGGTGGAGCTTACATCCCTGAAATGCTTTTTCCTAACGTCGAAGAACTGAGAAAAGTCTATTTGGACATTCTCAATTCCGATAGTTTCCAAGAAGAATTTGATCAGCTTTTAAGGGATTACGTGGGACGGCCCTCTCCCCTGTACTTTGCTGAGCGCCTTTCCACTCATTACAATGCGAATGTTTTTTTAAAAAGGGAAGATTTGAATCACACCGGTGCACATAAAATCAACAATACCATCGGTCAAATTCTCCTCGCGGAACGTTTAGGAAAAACACGAATTATCGCCGAAACTGGCGCAGGTCAACATGGCGTTGCAACGGCAACAGTTTGTGCTTTGAAAGGACTCGAGTGCGTTGTTTACATGGGCGAGGTAGACATCAAAAGACAAGCGCCCAATGTCGCGCGCATGAAAATGATGGGTGCAACGGTTATTCCAGCTACATCGGGAAGCAAGACACTCAAGGACGCGACAAATGAGGCGCTCAGAGACTGGATCAACAACCCTCTGGACACACACTACCTGATCGGATCTGTGGTGGGGCCTCATCCCTATCCCGATTTGGTCGCAAAATTCCAATCAATAATTTCAAAGGAGACCAAGGCACAACTACTGGCGGCCCGCGGTCATGAATACCCAGATTATGCCATTGCCTGCCTTGGAGGCGGAAGCAATGCCATGGGGCAATTTTATCATTTTCTGGACGCGGAGGAGGTTAAACTTATTGCGGTTGAAGCGGCAGGCAAAGGGTTGAGATCCGGCCATTCGGCTGCAACAACGATCCTGGGCAGAGAAGGTGTCTTACACGGTAGCCGTTCACTAGTGATGCAGACGGATGATGGTCAAGTGACAGAACCTTATTCGATTTCAGCAGGCTTGGATTATCCAGGAATAGGTCCTCAACACGCATGGCTCCATCACACAAAGAGAGCGACGTATATGAACGCCACCGATGAGGAAGCCATGCAGGCTGGAATGCAGCTAACCCGTCTGGAAGGGATCATCCCCGCCATAGAAAGTGCTCATGCCCTGGCCGTACTTGGCAAGATCAATTTTGAGAGAGAAGACGTCGTGGTGCTTTGCCTTTCCGGGCGTGGGGATAAAGACTTGAACAATTACATGGAATATTTCAATTTATAATGGGATTACAAAACAACACAATGTCAACGGATATTCGAACATTTTTTCATGAAAACAAAGAAAGGAGATTGCTTTCCGTCTTCTATACGGCTGGATTTCCAACTTTGGACAGTACCTTACCACTGGCTAAGCATTTACAAACGGCTGGGGTGGATTTCCTGGAAATAGGTATACCCTACTCGGATCCTGTCGCCGACGGGCCGGTCATCCAGCATAGTTCGGAGGAAGCGCTGAAAAACGGTATGACGGTGTCTCTCCTATTTGAGCAACTCAAAAATCTCCGAGAAGATGTACAGATTCCCGTATTTTTAATGGGGTACTTCAATCCGATTTTGCAGTTTGGTGTCGAAAATTTCTGTAAGCGTTGTCAGGAATGTGGGATCAACGGGGTGATCATTCCGGACTTACCTATTTTTGAATTTGAGACTCAGTACAGGGAGATGTTCAATGCTTATAATCTGCACTTTATTTTTTTAGTAACGCCGCAAACGGATGAAAGCAGAATTCGGCGTATTGATTCGCTCTCGACCGCATTTATCTATGCGCTGTCTTCAGCCGCAACGACGGGTAAAGATTTAGCATTGACCAATCAGACTGAGACGTACTTTCAACAATTGAAAGCACTGGACTTACAACATCCTCTGGTGGTTGGATTTGGCATATCAGATCTGGAAAAATTTGAACTAGCGACAAATTATGCGGCAGGAGCAATAGTAGGCTCAGCATTCGTGAAAGAGATCCAAAAAGAGCAGGATTTCACGAAGATACCTGCTCTTATTAGGAAATTCAGGGGTTAAAAAAAACAGAAATTATTTCCAACCGACCTGATCGAAAATTTTGACGGCTTCCTCATTGTGCTCGCCGAGTGCCGCTAGGTTGACCTGATCTTTTTTAAAGTCGCCCCAGGATTGCAGTAAGTCTGTCGCAGGAACACTTGCGTTGACGGGGTATTCAAAATTGAAGGAGGAAAGCTGCGCTTGAACGTCTTCACTTAGGAGGAATTCAATCAACCTGATTGCGTTGTCCTTATTGGGAGCATGGGCGGCAACACCAGCACCGCTAACGTTGACGTGAGTTCCACGATCGTTTTGATTTGGAAAGATGATGCCAATATTTTGAGCAGCCTGTTGCTCTTCGGAGTTCTCGCTATGCAGCATGAGTCCAATATAATAGGTGTTGACAATGGCCAAATCTCCTTCACCGCCTGCAATGCCCTTGATTTGATCTCGGTCGTTGCCTTTTGGCTCGCGCGCAAAATTGGCCACAATTCCCTTAGCCCAATTGGTGGCTGCGTCAGCGCCGTTTGCGATAACCATGGAAGCCAAAAGGGACTGGTTGTACACGTTGTCTGAAGTACGTACAAGTACTTTTCCTTTCCATTGTTCACCTGCAAGATCTTCGTAGCGTTCTATAGTTGTGGGATCGACACGGTCTTTGGCATAGGCAATGATTCTAGCTCTGTAGGTAACTCCAAACCAGTGCCCCTGAGGATCTCTGAGATGCTCGGGTACCGTTGTCTCCAAAATTTCAGATGAGACGGGCTGCAAAAGACCGCGCTGATGGGCTCGATTCAGTCTACCTGCATCGACAGTTATCAGCACATCTGCCGGGGATTGCTCGCCTTCGTTAGCTATTCTTTCGATGAGTTCATCTGCCGACGCATTGATGACGTTCACCTCGATTCCCGTTTCTTCAGTGAATTTCGCGAACAATTGCTGATCAATTTCGTAATGCCTATGTGTATAGACGTTGACTTCGTTCTTTTCTGTCTGGTTCGTGCAACTTACCGCTGTAAGCGCTATACACAAGAATACCAGTACGTAGTAATTGTTTTTCATGCTTGTTTTGTTATTTTTAATAAATCTAAATAAAAATCAAGCTAATGTATTACAAAATATTGAATTGACAAAAAAAAAGCGCCACCCGAGTGGGTAACGCTTTTTAGACACTAAAACAAACGATACAAAATCGTTTATGAAATCACCTGTCCGTTTTGATCCAATTTGACCACGCGGAGCTCTTCTTCACCTTCTCTATGCAAAGTGATCTCATAAAAAGCTTCTTGATCTTTTGGTTCTACAAAATAAGCGGTACTAATTTTCCAATCGACATATTCCTCGCCACTCAGAGTCGTGATTATAGCCGCTGGCAAATTAGCCACTTCGACCATTGTTCTCTTCACGGTATCTTGAACCGCTACTTGTTCAAACTCGGGAGCTTGAAACTCCATTTTGTTTACTTCACCGGCATCTTTAGCATTAACTATCGCAAATCCCGCGAGAGCTAAAATCGTTACTGACATCAATTTTTTCATCTTAAACCTTTTTTAGATGTAACTAAATAATTCTGTTAGGTATATTGAGAATACCGTGCCACACTCCAAAAACAACAAAAAGACCGCTCGGAGGCGGTCTTCAAAAAAAGAATCCCCAGAATGCTGGGGAAAAAGTCTACAATTCGTACCTGGGGTCGGACAAAAACTACCGGGAAACCTCCAGGATTTCAAATTCGATCTGGCCTGCGGGTACCTCGATGGTCGCCCGATCTCCTTTTTCTTTGCCTAAAAGTCCCTGCGCGATGGGAGATTTGACGGAAATACGTCCGGCCTTGAGATCCGCTTCGGTCTCAGATACCAGCTGGTAGGACATGATTGCCCCATTTTTCAGGTTTTTGATTTTCACAAAGGACAAAGCTAGGACCTTGCTAGAATCCAATGTAGACTCGTCGATCAATCGGGCGCTCGCCAACGTGTTTTCCAGTTTGGCGATCTTTGCCTCATGCATGCCTTGCGCGTCCTTTGCGGCATCATACTCTGCGTTCTCAGACAGGTCTCCTTTGTCGCGCGCTTCGGCAATAGCCTTTGCAATCGCCGCACGCCCTTCGGTCTTCAGAAACTGCAGTTCTTCCTTCAGTCTTTCCAAACCTTCCTTGGAATAATACGTTACTTCTGTCATAATTTTTTAAAATAATATTGTGATTCCTTGTTGAAATTGTTGTCACGCTGAACTGTACAAAAAAAGCAACAAGACCACATCATAGGATGAAGTGGCCTTGCTCGTTTCCACGAAGATAACAAACTAATATTAGTATATCAAAATTTGTTTTTTATAATTCCGGTTCGTCTACGGTATCGTCAATAAATTTATAGCCCATTCCGCGTACAGTCTGCAAAAAATAGGGCTTGTCCGCATTGATTTCTATTTTCTTTCTCAAACGCACAATATGCATGTCCAGCGTCCGGGTATTGACATTGGAACTATAGCCCCACACCACCTGCATCAACTCATCCCTGCTGATCACGCGTCCTTTGTTTTGGAGAAAATATAGTAAAATTCTATTCTCAAGGATAGTCAGCTCGATCTTTTTACCATTTCTGACTAAGGAGTGTATGTTGGAATGATGTTCGGTGTCTCCAAAACTGAGCAATTCATTTCCGTTTTTGTTGACAAAGTACTTTATTTTGTTCTCAATCATCGCTACCAACACGTCCATATTGAAGGGTTTGGTAATGTAATCGGAAACCCCAAATGTATAAGCGTCAATTTTATCAATATCTTGGGATTTGGCTGTAAGCATGATTATCAGGCCGGTGTATCCGTTATCTCTTAGCGTTTGGCAGATCTCCGGACCTTGAACACCTGGCAGCATCCAGTCCAACAGGAGAATCTCCGGCTTGTAATTGTCTACCAAAGAAACTGCATCATTTCCATCACCGGTTTGCACGACTTGATAACCCTCAGATTCTAGTCTATGGGCAACCAAAAATCGAAGGTTTTCATCATCTTCGACTATTGCTATTTTGATATCTTTGTACATACTCGCAATATAATAATTTTATTTTTAGGATTCTGAAGGGAAGGAAACTAAAAATGTTGTGCCTTTTCCCAATTCACTTTCTGCAGTAATTGTTCCGCCCATAAAATTGACTATCTCTTTGCAAAACGCCAGACCAAGTCCCGCGCTTCCCTGTTGATTATAGGCGCTTTCAACACGATAGAATTTCTTAAATACATGCTTCAATTCCGCTCTGGCTATCCCTATGCCGGTGTCCTTAAATTGCATGAACACAAAGTGCTTCTTTTTATAAATATGGATTTGAAGGTATCTACTCCCTGTGCTCGAATACTTATACGCATTATCAATCAAATTCTGAAAAACGCTACTCAGCAAAATCGGATCCGTATAAAAAGTGTGTTTCAAATCCACTTTCCACTCAAAATCCATGTCTTTGTATTTAAGTTCTGATGCGGAAATAATTTTTTGGCAGAATTCAGTCATGTCGACTTGGACTTTTTTCTGCTTGATGGCCTTGTTTTCAATCTGCGTAAACGAGAGCAGTGTATTCATCAAATCATTGAGCTTATCCGCTTCCTGATCAAGGATTCTGGCATATAAAGTTTTTTCCTTTTCGCTAAGTTCCCTCGCGTTTCCAATATTATTCCCTGCAATCTTGATCACGCTCACCGGTGTTTTGAACTCATGTGTCAAGTTGTTGATAAAATCATACTGAAGCTTAAATAAACGTTTATTGATATATAAATTTCTATATATCAGATAAGCAAACATAACTAAAAAAACATAAATAAGCAAAATACCTCCCCACACCGGGTATAAGCGCTGGCTAATTTCTGCGGTGAGGTAAGATCGGCTGGAGCTCAGGAACAGCTTGTAATCTGCGAGTGCGCCTGGGAGAGGTGCTTCGGTCGTTAGCAAATCCGGATTTGCTCCTATCATATCAAAGACCAGGGGCTGAATTTCAAGATTCTGGTACAGTTCGGGGATGGTGTTTTCGAGTAGAATTTTGTTTGGGTCTATGAAATAAGTGAACATATCCTGATCATAGGACGTGAATCTCCCGGTCGGATTGGTCATCAATTCCTTATAAATCCGCAAATCCTCCCGCCTGGGAATGTTCATATAGGATATTTTTCCGGGAGTGACCGAATAAAATACTTTAAAGATCTCATCGTCATACAGCACCCGGGTCGTGTCTGCTCTTTCTAAAAATGAAGCAAATTTTACGGCCATGGTGTTGAAATCGTCCAGAAGCAGGGAGGAGTGCTTTAGCTTTTGGGACGACAACCGGGGCATCTGGCTGTCATTTTCCGATAACAGTTCATGCTGATACACACCCACCGGATAGATGATCAGGTTATTGAGGGTAAAACCGTACTGCGAAGTCAGCTCATCGTTGAGAATAACGTCATAAAAAATGATTTTGTTCACGAAAGGGTACCGCCTCAGAATATTCTCCGAATATACCGAGGCCGTCGCCGAATCCAGATAACCTTGGTAAAAAGAAACTTCGGGAATGCGGTTTTGAAAGAATTCATTGAATACATGTAGATTATGCTCCAGAACCTCAACTTTACGAGAGGAGAATTCGTTTTCCACATCATTGTTCACCAGGTTGGAAGCCAAAATCATTGCCACCACCATAGAAATAGTGAGCACAAGTATAAACGCAAATACCAGAAAATAATTTTTCCTATAAATATGGCGTTGATGTATCATAGCTAGGATTCCCGCTAACGCTTTTTGACGTGCGAATCGAAAAATTTCCCTAATTCTTCATAAAAGGTGATGCGATTTTCCTCTTTTCGGAAGTAGCGTCCTTCATCTTCCCTGAGCATCAACGTGACAGGGATATTGCGTTTTCTTATTTTTTGGATGAATTGGCTGATTTCCGGCACTGAACTTCGGCTGTCCTTTCCGCCCTGAGCGACAAAAACGGGGATCTCGATCTTATCGGCATGGAAAACGGGAGACATGGACCGTATCAGGCCTGATTCTGTCTCGGGATTGCCGATGATTTCATAATATTTTTGCAAATACGGCTTCAGATGGGGAGGGATTTCCTTTAGATGAGTAAATAGATTGGTAAATCCTCCATAGGAAGCAGCAGCTGCATACAATCCAGAGTTGAAGCACGCACCGTGTATCGCTGAATACCCGCCAAAACCCATTCCGAAGATCCCTATTCTCTGGGGATCGGCAATCTTTTGGTCGATCAACCACTGGACTCCGTCGGTAATATCGTCTTGAATCAGTCCACCCCACTCTTTAAATCCTGCCGTCCAGAACGCTTTTCCATAACCATCCGACCCTCGGTAATTGACCTGAAAAACGGCGTAACCCCGACTCGCAAAGAACTGAACTTCGGGATTGTAACCCCAAACATTCCGGTCATTAGGCCCTCCGTGCGGATATACGATCACAGGCAAGCCCCGCTTTGAACCCGAAGCGGGCAAGGTCAGGTAACCGTGCAGCAACTGTCCATCCCTCGCCTCGTAAGTAATACTACTCATTGGCGAAAGTGACGCATTTTTCAACTTTGGATTGATCTCTGTCAGAAGTAGCAACTTGTCTGAATCTCCGTCAAAATAATATAACGCACCTGGGTCTACATCCTTAAACGCGTGAACGATCAGTTTTTTATCTGTAAAGTCTTCATCCAGTACTCTGATTTCGTAATCCGGCAGATGCGCCATCAGCTTTTGGTACACACGTTCATAATCCTTATCAAAGAAATGGCGTACTCTTCTATCATCAAAGTAGAACGCGTAGCGCATGCTACCTGATTTTAAATCATAACCGCCGGCCGACAAGTCCACATCATCACGTTGGTAGAGCATAGCAGACTCCGCTCCTGTCTCCATATTTAGCTCCACCAAATTCAATTTGTCCCTATTTACATTGGATAAAGCAAAGATATGGTCATCCTTGTGTTGGACAAAGCCCAAAGGCACGACGCTCGTGTGGAAAATATTTTCAAGAACGGGCTTGAACGGCTCCTTCTCAGATCTTCTATACATCACAGTTTCCTGGATACTGTCACTTGCAAGCGCCATGCGTAGCTCGCCTTTCGGATCGGCGTACCAACGGATGATATTGCCTGGATTTTCCGCAACTAACTTTCTGGGTGAGCCGTCCAAAGGCAGACGGAAAACATCGAACTTATTGGAATCACGGACATTCAGTGAGATCAAAACATTTCTGTCTACGCTAGTGACTGGCTGGATGAAGCGGACCTTCAGGTCCGAGGCCGGCATCAATAACCGTGGCGCCACCCCGAGCTGCATTGCAAAAATCCGTAGGCTATCATCAGCTGGAATTCTCTCCGTGTAAATCAGTTCATCTTCCGCTACCCAATAATAGCTTCCCACGTCGTGAATATCTCCCGAGGCAAGTTCGCCCGTGGGATTATCAGATTGGGTATCGATAAGAAAGATCTTTCTTTGCCGGTTTTCAGAAACCTCTAAGTAGGACACGTAGCGGCCATCAGGGGAGATTTTAAAATTGCTTTTCTCCACACTAGTAAAAAAATCAGCAACAGGAATATTTCTGGAATTTGTTGACGTACAAGACCCAATCAAGCAAACCACCCAAACCCAAACGCTAAATACAAATCTCGATTTCCCCATAAACTGTAATTCTCGCCAGACGGTCTGGCGCTTCTATGCTTCTCAAAGATGTGAAAATTTATCTTAATCTGCTGAATGCAACCTTATTTTTACAAGTTTACCTTATATTTTTCATACCTTAGTGACATGTTTCTCTACAATATGACATTAATCATAGAATCCGGAATTTTGGAAGCTGCTCAAAAGGCGGTGCGGGATTTTTTGGATTCTGAAAACCACAAATTGCAAGATAAGCGCATTCACTTCCTTAGAATGGTTGACGCTCAGCACGATGGTGAGACCTACTGTGTACAATTCAGAGCCGCGGACGAACTAGAACTTGAGGAATTTAAAGGTGGTGCAATCACTCGGTTGAAGGAAAAACTTGAGACTGAATTTGGAAACAAAGTACTGTGTTTTACGAGCACCATGGAATACATTCATCCTAACGACACGAATCTATGAAGTTTTCGGCATCACCCCTCCCCGGCTTAATACTCTTTGAACATCAGGTCTGGGACGATGAACGGGGATATTTTCTCGAAACATTTAATTCCATCCCGTTTTCAGGTGCTGGAATAGACCATTCCTTTGTCCAGGACAATTTATCTCAGTCCAAAAAAGGGGTTTTACGTGGGCTTCATGCTCAAAAAGAGCCCCATGGCCAGGGAAAATTGGTCCGGGTGATCAAAGGCAAGGTCTGGGACGTGGCCGTCGACATTCGCAAGACTTCACCCACGTTCGGCCAGTATTTCGGAATTGAACTCAATGCTGAAAAACCTTTCTCTATGTGGATACCTCCCGGATTTTTACATGGATTTGTTGCCTTGGAGGAGGATAGTATCTTTAGCTACAAGGTAAGCAAACATTACCACCGGGGTTCGGAAATCGGGGTACGTTATGACGATCCTGATCTACAAATTGCCTGGCCAAAGGTTGAAGGCGGATTTCTGGTCTCCGAAAAAGACATGGAATTGCCCTTGATGAACGACTTTGTCTCTCCTTTTTAGGAACGGGTCTATACCTTGTATTTGGAGTCGTACCTCACCTTGGGTGTCAGATAATGTAGCAATATCAAACGAGAATATCTCAAATTGAAGGGAGCAAAAAGCAAAATAGTAAGAATCAACGTCACCACATAGAGCCACGGCGACTCACTGTGAGTCAATTCATAGGTAAGCAGAGCTAAAATTACAGTTTCCGCCACTACCATGGCATAACTGACGTACATAGCCGCATAGAAATACCCAGGCTCTATCTCAAACCTAAATCCGCAATGCGGACAAATCTCGTTAAACCTTTGCTTTCTTAAACTGTAGGTCGGACCCACGAACATCTGGCCCTCACGGCATCTGGGACATTTTGCATGCACCAAGGCCCAGATTCTACCTGGAGTACGCGAAGTATCCGAAGGACTATATTTCTTGTTGGGGCTGAACATTCTTTTTAGAACGGTATCTATAATACCACAAGGTGCCGATGACAGCAACTGCGAGATACGGCATCGCTAACAGGAACAGGATCCCATTATTGAGGCCATTTCCCTGAACATTGCCGTTTTCAGTAGCGTTTTGAGCTGTGAGCGAACACATTGCACATTGGGCAGACGCGTCATGAATCCCTAAAATCACTACCATCCCTAAAGTAAGCAGCACTATTGTGCTTTTTGACCATCTCATGATATACGTGTTTCTACAAAAATACACATTTTAAAAGCAATTTCAAATCCAAAACACCCGGAAATTAAAATTCAGAAAATTTCTGCCAAAACGGATCGGAAGGAAGCGGTGCGTCGATCGTGAGCAAGTCCTTCCTGACCGGGTGTAAAAATTCTAAAGATTTCGCGTGCAATGAGATCGTCTTCCGCAGGCCAGCACGCGGGTACCCGTACTTATTGTCCCCGACAATAGGACATCCCATGGCAGAAAGTTGCACCCTGATCTGATGTGTCCGCCCTGTTACCGGATAGATGGCGAGCAAAAAATAGCCGTCCTTTTCCGCGATTATTTCATAGGAAAGCTCAGAAAATTTGCTTCCATTGACCTGCTTGGAATATGCTCGGGTGACATTTTTCTTGGTATCCCGAAGGAGCCAGTGAGTCAGCTTTCCACTGCCGGCAGGCGGACGGTTCCTGACGATTGCCCAATAGGTTTTCTTGACCTGATTTTCCTTAAAAAGGGCATTCATGCGCTCTGTCGCTTTGCTTGTTTTGGCAAAAACGATCAAGCCACTCACCGGACGATCCAAGCGATGTACCACGCCAAGAAAGGCTTCGTTGGGCTTATTGTACTTCCTGGCAAGGAAAACCTTGACCATTTCTTCTAGCGAAGGATCTCCCGTGACGTCTACCTGGACTATTGTACCGCCAGGCTTATCGATTGCTATCAGGTGGTTATCCTCGTATAAAACCTGCTTCTCTTGAATGGCCATTTCAGGATTATTGCACCGTGAGGTCCACAAATTCGTGTACCGGCATTTCTACCAGGGTTTCATAAGACAATGATGCATCCAAAATCTTCTGGCTCTGCTTATCGGCAAAAATGCGATGTACATTGGTTTTATATTTTTCGATCAGCACGGGCATCCCCTCTTTTCTGCGCCGCTTATGTCCGATGGGGTATTCAACAATCACCTCCGGTAGCACAGTTCCGTCCTTCAAAGTCACAGTCAGCGCATTGGCAATGGATCGCTTCTCCGGATCGTGATAATCTGTGGTAAATTGAGGGTCTTCCTCAGTCGTCATCTTCTCTCTCAGCGCGTCGATTCTGGGATCTTGTGCGATATTATCTTCATAGTCCTTGGCAGTCAAACGGCCGAATATCAGTGGAACTGCAATCATGTACTGTAAACAGTGATCTCTATCGGCGGGGTTGTGTAGTGGACCCTTTTTGTCGATGATTCGAATTGCAGCCTCATGGGTGCGAATTTTGATATGCTGAATTTCCTCCGAATTTATCCCCCGACGCTGAAGTTCTTCGTGAAGCGTCATTGCTGCTTCCACAGCTGTTTGGGAATGGAACTCCGCCGGAAAGGAAATCTTAAACAGCACGTTTTCCATCACATACGAACCGTAGTCTCGTTGGAATTTAAATGAATTTCCCTTGAAAAGCACATCATAGAATCCCCAGGTTTTGGCCGTGAGCACAGAGGGATACCCCATTTCGCCTGTTCTGGCGATCAGTGCCAGCCTGACCGCGCGTGAAGTTGCATCGCCAGCGGCCCAGGATTTTCGACTGCCCGTATTTGGCGAATGTCTGTATGTGCGCAGTGCCTGTCCGTCGACGAAGGCGAGTGAAATCGCATTGGTCAGTTCTTCCCTGGAAAGTCCGATCAGTTTACCGACAACGGCGGTGGATGCTAATTTGACTAAAATCACATGATCCAATCCTACCTTATTGAATGAGTTTTCCAGAGCCATTACGCCTTGAATCTCATGCGCGCGAATCATTGCATCGAGTACGTCTTTAATGAGCAGAGGTGGCTTTCCCTGGGCAATGGCCTCTCGGGACAACCAGTCGGAAACGGCCAATATTCCGCCAAGATTGTCGGAGGGGTGTCCCCACTCCGCGGCAAGCCAAGTGTCATTAAAATCCAACCAGCGAACCATTGCACCTATATCAAACGCAGCTTGCACCGGATCCAATTGATAAGCGGTTCCTGGCACTTTAGCACCGTGAGGGACGATCGTTCCTGGCACCACTGGGCCGAGCATCTTGGTACAAGCCGGATAGGTCAATGCCTCGAATCCGCAACCCAATGTATCAAGAAAACAATAGTGAGCTGTCTTAAAAGCCTCTTCACTATCTATTTTGTAGTCAAAAATATAATCAACAATTGACGTAATCACCTTATCCGTTTCCGGACGCTCATTTGAGATAAAACTGGACATGTAAATATGTTAAAAGTTATTTGTTAATTTCTGTTTTCTAATGGTACGAAGTCTCGATTGTCGGGACCGATATAGTTGGCACTCGGACGAATGATTTTTCCATCCTGCCGCTGTTCAATTGCATGGGCGCTCCACCCCGAAATTCGCGAGAAAACGAACAGTGGAGTGAAAAATGAGGTTGGAATACCCATCAAATGATAGGCAACAGCGGAAAACCAATCCAGGTTTGGGAACATTTTCTTTTCGTTCCAAAGCAAGGATTCCAAGCGTTCTGCAATATCGAACAAACGCGAGTCTCCCGCAGATTCTGACAGTTGCTTTGCGATTTTCTTGATAACGACATTTCTCGGATCGGACAAGGTATATACAGGATGCCCAAATCCGATGATGACTTCTTTGCGTGTGAGACGCTCTTTAATGTCGGCTTCCGCCTGATCGGGCGTTTCGTACCGGCTCTGTATTTCAAACGCAACTTCGTTCGCGCCTCCATGTTTTGGTCCGCGCAGTGCTCCGATGGCTCCGGAAATCGCAGAATAAAGGTCTGAACCTGTCCCTGTGATGACCCTTGAGGTAAAAGTCGACGCATTGAATTCATGCTCTGCATAGAGATTAAGTGAGATCTCCAGGGCCCGTACCCATTCTTCGCTTGCTTTTTTGCCATGCAGTAAGTGCAGGAAATGTCCGCCTATTGTTTCATCATCAGTTTCGACCTCGATCCTCTTGCCATGATGACTGTAATGATACCAGTAAAGGAGCGCCGAAGGGTAGGATGCCATCAGTTTGTCGGCAATATTTCTAGCGTCGGGCAAATTTCTATCTTCTTTTTCGGGATGTATTGTTCCCATCATCGACGTATAGGTCCTAAGCACGTCCATTGGGTGGGCTGCGGCCGGAATTTGCTCCAATACGGCCTTTGCTGCCGCAGGTAGCCCTCTGAGACCTTTTAGCTTAACGCGATATGCCCTGAACTGCGCGGCGTCCGGCAATTGCCCATAAATCAACAAATACGCCACTTCTTCGAAAGCTGCGCCTTCTGCAAGGTCAAGTATGTCGTAACCCCGGTAATGGAGGTCATTTCCACTTTTGCCAACTGTGCATAAGGCGGTATTCCCTGCGGTAACCCCCGACAGTGCGACAGACTTTTTTGGCTTAAATGTTTCAGATTCAGATCTTGTGCTCATAGTATAGGTATAATGGTGTTATTTCTTAAACAATGCATCGAGCTTCTCTTCATAAGCGTAATACCCAATGCTCTCATAGAGCTCGGCGCGGGTTTGCATCGTATCAAGGACTTCTTTTTGGGTGCCATTCTGGCGAATTTTTGCAAATACGTTCTGTGCGGCCTTATTCGCGGCTCTAAATGCTGACAGTGGGTAAAGCACGAGGCCGACGCCCGCTTCCCGGAGTTGGTCGACAGTCCAAAGGGGTGTGCTGCCAAACTCGGTGATATTTGCCAAAACAGGAATGCCACAGGCGTCAGCAAACTTTTGGTAATCATGTATGTCGCGAACAGCCTCGGCGAAGATGAAATCGGCGCCGGCCTGGGCATAGCGAACTGCCCGATCCAGACTACGCTCCAAGCCCTCGCTATCCAGGGCATCCGTCCGGGCACCAATTACAAAGTGATCGTCAGTCCGCGCATCAACAGCGGCCTTGATCTTGTCCACCATTTCACTGCTTTCCACCAATTCCTTATTGGGCCTATGTCCGCAGCGCTTTGCCCCCACCTGATCCTCCATATGCAACGCGGCAGCACCCGCTTTAATCAGTGATTTCACGGTGCGGGAAATATTAAAAGCGGAAGGTCCAAACCCCGTGTCTATATCGACCAGCAATGGTGTTTCTGCAACATT
>CAYNZH010000030.1:0-2177 GCA_964401685.1 uncultured Sphingobacteriaceae bacterium | reverse complement strand
GCCTGGTTTCGGAAGTACCTTCTGAATAAAAAATTATGTTGCAGGGCCTCCATGTTCTCGTCCAATTTCTCAGTGCTGCTTTCCAGGTTTTGAAGTGTTTGCTTTAAGGTTTGCGCAACCTCCGCATCGTCCAGGAGTAAAGAAACTACATTATCCTCATTATTGAGCTTTGAGGTTGTTGTATGCAAGTCCGTAACCAAGCTCTGAGCCCTTTCGGTGGTACCGTTGAGTTGATTGACCGCCGCCTGCAACTGCGCATATAATAGCGTATCTGTCGTCAAATCATGAAACAAGGTGCCTTTCTGATTGAGGTTTTCCGCCATCTGATTGATTGCTGCCGAGGCTTTAGCGGTGTTCGCAGTCGTGGCATTTAGATTTCTCATCATTTGAATCATTTGCTGGGAAATCACCGTGTCTCTGAGCAGGGTGCCCACCGCGCCGTTCCCATTGATGAGAATGTCTGTAAGCGTTTTGAGGTTTTCGGTAATGCCAACCAAATTCAAGTTATTTACCTGTAAGGTAGAAAGCAATTCATCGGTCCCCGCCGAAGAAGAGGAGACCAGAACATCCCCATTTTCTATGGCCTCGACCTTAGGACTCCCTCCTTCGATCACAATGAGTTTATTCCCAATGAAACCATCGGATCCGATCTTTGCCATGGCATCTTTTCGGATGTACTCCCGCGATTTTTGCTCTATAGACAGAACGATTTCAACCGTTTCCACACCCTTAAAATTCACTTCCTTTACTGTTCCCACCTTAACGCCTGAAAACCACACATTGCTGCCAGGCTTCAGTCCGCTTACGTCTTCAAAATGGGTGGTTACTGTCACTGTTTTGGCAAATCGACTTTGTTGCCCGCCAAGAGCCAAAATCCCAGCAATCAATATCGCCAATCCGAACAACACAAAAATCCCGACAATAATTGATCTTCTATTTTCTTTCGCACTCATGATTAAGTAATAAAATTATAATCGTAAAATGGTTTGACACGATCGTCAGTAGTGTCAAAAATTTCTTCAAAACTGCCCTCTCTCTCAAACTTACCATCCAGTAGCATCACCATGCGGTCCCCTACACTTTTCGCACAGGATAGGTCGTGGGTGATGATGATGGAAGAGGTCCTGTAACGCGCTTGAACCTCATTGATCAGGCCGTTGATTTCTATACATGTAATAGGATCCAAACCGGCAGTGGGTTCGTCATAGAGCATGATCTTGGGTGTCAAAATCAGTGTGCGGGCGATACCTATACGCTTTTTCTGACCCCCGGAGAGTTCTGATGGCATTTGATTAATAGCAGAAATCAGTCCAACAGCATCCAAAACATCTTCAATGGCATGATCGATCTGCTTTTTGGTCAAATTTCTTTTGTTCCGGATAAGGGGAAATTCTAAATTCTGACGAATCGTCATACTATCGTACAACGCACTATGCTGAAATGAAAAACCAATGTGCATGCGTAATGCTTGCAGCTCCTTTTCAGATAAGGCAGGGACAGATTGACCCAAGACCTGTACGCGTCCCTCATCCGGAGTGAGCAGTCCGGAGATGATTTTTATCAACACGGATTTCCCCGTACCGGAACGCCCCAATACCACCAAATTTTCGCCAGAAAAAAGTCGCATATCGACGCCCTGCAAAACGTGTAGATCCCCAAAGGATTTCGAAACATTTTGTAGCTCAATGACACTGTGTTCGTAGTCTATATGTGCTTTTTTATCTTTCATGTCAATCGGCACGCATTCCTTGTATTAAGTTGACTATCAATAATTCCTCCATAAAAATCAAAAACATGGACATGACAACAGACCAGTTTGCGGCCTTACCTACACCTTCGGTTCCGTTGGTTGCCCTATATCCTTGATAACAACCGACAATGCCGATGGTAAAACCAAAAACTACGGCCTTTAATACCAAAGAAAAAATATCAATAAAAGCGATGGCATCGAAAACCTGGAAAAAATAGATGATAAAACTGGTGTTTTCGTTCATGTTCACACTCAAAAAAGCGCCCAATAGGCCGACTAGAGCCGTATAAAAAGACAAAATGGGAATTGCGACGGTAGTTGCAATGACACGGCTCACGACAAGAAACTTGAACGGATTGGTTCCCGACACTTCCATGGCGTCAATTTGCTCAGTGACTCGCATGGAACCCAGCTCCGCTCCTATCTG
>CAYNZH010000029.1:13905-23178 GCA_964401685.1 uncultured Sphingobacteriaceae bacterium | reverse complement strand
CGATCTATAAGCGATCAGCCCAGATCGGGATCAAAAAAAAGGTCGGTTCCTGTTTTCCTTGCGGAAATTAAACAGGAACCGACCTTTTTTGGGTATAAAGTATGAAATTATTTGCGTTACTAGCGGAGCTTACTGCCCCAGACTCTCCCCGATCAAGTGCTCCACATAAGCCTTAATGGCCTCGTTCTCAAAACGACTGGTCACATCAAAGGCAAAAGCCTTCACAAGAAGCTTACGACTCGCCTCCTCACCAATGCCTCTGGCTCTCAAATAAAACAAAGCCTCATCATCAAACTGTCCCATCGTACAACCGTGACTACACTTCACATCATCGGCAAAAATCTCAAGCTGAGGCTTGCTATACACCGATGACTTGTCACCCAGCAACATATTGTTATTCTGCTGAAAAGCATTTGTCTTTTGCGCATCCAACTGAACGAAAATCTTCCCGTTAAATACAGCCGTCGACTCATCCTGAGTGATCGTTTTATACCACTCATAACTCTCACAGTGTGGAAGCCTGTGATCCACAATCGTATGGTTATCCACAAACTGCTTGTTATTGATCAGCACAATTCCATAAAGGTGGCCTTCCACATGATCCGAATCCATACGAAGATTGATATCATTCCGGACAAACTCAGCGCCTGGGAAATTTACGTTATAGTTGTTATACAAACTTTCCTTTTTCTGGCTGATCTCCACGTGCGTGATATACCTGGCGTTGGACGCGGCGGTCTGAACCATATAATGCTGCAAATCTGCCTGATCGTCCAGAACAATCTCGGAGACCTGTGTATGCAAAGCTTCAGCAGAGTCCTGAGTCCCGACATAGGACTCGAGAATCTCGCAAGAGGCCAGTGCATCCAAAACAAACAATGAACGCGTCTGTGAAAAAGTTGCATGCGCGTTGGTGGAAATTCTCACCAAGTGAATGGGTTTATCCAAAGAAACCCCTCTCTCCAGGTGCAAAAACAAGCCCCCATCAAAAAGTGCAGTGTTCAGAGAGACAAATGGATTATCCGTTTTGTCCGCGTAGGCGGCAAAATGTCTATCGAAAACAGCATCACCAAAAGCCTCTTGGACGGGTATTAGTCTGCAGCCCTCCACGCCTATGGCATCCGACAGCTGTGGCTGAAACACACCGTTGACCAAAACCAGGCGATAGGCATCCAAACCGGGAATATCATACTGCGAGACCTCCTCCGCCCCTACAGATAAGGGCGTACTTCCATCCACCATGGCATAGTCTGCTCTCAGCACGTGATGAAGATTGGTATATTTCCAATCCTCTGCCTTAACAGTCGGGAAACCCTGAGACTGAAACTTTTCAAAAGCCTTTGTCCGCAGCTCCTCCGCCCCTTGAATCGTCTGACCGGTCAGCGACCGGCTTTCAAACGCATTTAAAATTTTAGTATGTAAAGAATCGCTAACTTGTGTTATCATTTTTATCAATCAATATGAATTTCCGCCGCATCTACGGACTCTTTTATCCAATCGTAACCCTTTTCCTCCAGCTCAAGTGCCAATTCCTTGGTACCTGTCTTGACGATGCGTCCCTGGTACAACACGTGCACAAAATCAGGGATGATGTAGTCCAGTAAGCGTTGGTAGTGCGTGATCACGACAAATGCATTGTCCTTGGAGCGTAGCGTATTGACCCCGTTGGCCACTATACGTAGCGCATCGATATCCAGACCAGAATCGGTCTCATCCAGTATCGCGAGCTTTGGCTCCAGCATTGCTAACTGGAAAATTTCGTTCCGCTTTTTCTCACCGCCGGAAAATCCTTCGTTGAGCGATCGGTTGCTCAGTTGGCTGCTAAACTCGACCAATTTCTGCTTTTCTTTGACTAGAGTCAAAAACTCCTTTGCCTCAAGAGGCGGAAGACCTTTTGACTCACGGATATCGCCCAACGCAGTTTTCAAAAAGTTGATATTTGAAACGCCGGGAATTTCGACCGGGTACTGGAAAGCAAGGAACAACCCGGCCCGCGCACGATCCTCGGGTGAAAGATCCAGCAGATCCTGGCCCTCAAACTCGACAGTTCCGTCGGTCACTTCATACTCCTCTTTGCCTGCAAGCACATTTCCCAGGGTACTCTTCCCAGAACCATTCGGTCCCATGATGGCATGCACTTCACCAGGCCGGACAACCAAATCCAGTCCTTTTAATATCTTCTTTTCTTCGATCGAAGCGTGTAGGTTACTAATTTTTAACATTTTATACTCTTATTATCTATGGTAATTCAATATATCCTCAGGCCGCAGTGCTTATCCGACGCTTCCTTCCAGAGAAATCGCCAGCAATTTCTGTGCTTCAACAGCAAATTCCATGGGCAACTGATTGAGCACTTCCTTAGCGTATCCATTGACGATCAGTCCAATTGCTTTTTCCGAATCTATCCCCCGCTGGTTCAGATAGAAGATTTGGTCCTCACCTATCTTGGACGTAGTTGCCTCGTGCTCAATCTTGGAGCTCGTGTTCCTATTTTCTATGTAGGGAAACGTATGTGCACCACAGCGATCACCGATCAACAGGGAGTCGCACTGCGTAAAGTTTCGTGCGCCTTGCGCCCGTGCTCCGATTTTGACCAGGCCTCTGTAGCTATTGTGGCTCAAGCCAGCTGAGATCCCTTTTGAAATAATTTTACTTCGGGTATGACGGCCATTGTGTATCATTTTGGTTCCGGTATCAGCCACCTGATGATTGCGCGTCAGCGCTACCGAATAAAATTCGCCTACCGAATGATCACCCTGCAAAATCACACTTGGATACTTCCAGGTGATTGCCGAGCCGGTTTCTACCTGTGTCCAGGAAATCTTACTGTTGTCGCCCTTACAAATCCCCCGCTTGGTAACGAAGTTGTAAATTCCGCCCTTGCCGTCTTTATCGCCAGGGTACCAATTCTGAACAGTAGAATACTTTATTTCTGCGTCTTTCATGGCAATCAGTTCTACAACCGCCGCATGCATCTGATTTTCATCGCGCATAGGAGCCGTACATCCTTCGAGATAGCTCACAAACGACCCCTCGTCAGCCACAATCAGGGTTCGCTCAAACTGTCCGGTGTTTTCGGCATTTATCCTAAAATAAGTAGACAGTTCCATCGGGCAATGCACCCCCTTGGGGATGTACACAAAGGACCCATCGGAGAACACTGCCGAATTGAGCGCAGCGTAGATATTGTCGGTCTGAGGCACCACTGTACCCAAATATTTCTTGACCAAATCAGGATAATCCTGAACGGCCTCACCAAAGGAACAGAAAATCACTCCCTTTTCCTTGAGTTTTTCTCTAAAGGTCGTTTTTACCGACACACTATCAAATACGGCATCCACCGCAACGACACCCGCCAGGATTTTTTGTTCATCCAGAGGTATTCCCAGCTTCTCAAACGTCCGCAACAACTCAGGATCCACCTCGTCCAGACTCTCCAGTTGGGGCTTGGCTTTGGGCGCCGCATAGTAGGAAATCGTCTGAAAATCTACATCCGGATTGTCGAAATTCTGCCAGGTAGGCATTTCCAGTGTCAGAAAATGTCTGTACGCTTTCAAGCGCCATTCCAGCAGCCACTCAGGTTCGTTTTTCTTTGCAGAAATAAGGCGTATAGTATCTTCGCTGAGACCCACCGGCGCAATATCCATCTCGATATCCGTCGTAAAGCCATATTTATATTCTTCGGTTGTCAGCTCATTTAACAACTCGTCATCTTTCGTACTCATAATTAAAAAACACTCCTTACCATTTATGAATTACAAAGTTACATTTTTTGAAGGACAATTTGGCCTATTTCTATGAGAGAATTGTCAGCAAAGTGTTTGAATGCAAAAATTCCAATCTTAAATACAATTTTTCATGGAAATAAACGTAAAATTCGGTATTATTGGCAAATATAATTTGGCCGAAAAGGCACAAGCAATTTAATTGATCGAATATATGCCATTCCACCCTGACAAAACAGATTTTAAGATTCTAAAGTTATTGCAAGAAAACGGTAGGATTACCAATTTGCAACTTGCCTCCAGCATAGGCCTGTCTCCGGCACCGACATTGGAGAGGGTCAGAAAACTGGAAAACAGTGGGTTTATCAAAAGCTACCATGCCTTTGTCGATGAGGAAAAGCTGGGTTTGGGGATCAAATCCTTTATTCAGATTTCCCTGGATTTCCATACGCACAATGCGATTCCTGAATTTGTTGCGGCTGTGCGGAGCATCAATGAGGTCACCGAGTGCCACCACGTCACCGGACAATGTGATTTTATCCTAAAAGTCTATGTAAAAGATATTAAAGCTTATGAAACAGTCATCATGGAAAAGATTAGTCAGATCCCTTACGTGAAGACCTTCCAAACTATGATGATCATGTCTACTAGCAAAAAAGAGCCTATTGTCCCTATGGACTATTAGCCTCCGCTTGCTGTTGGAGAACTGATTATGAAAAGAACTTACAATGATTTGGCGATTATCCTTTCATGGCCGGATGCCACTATCAGAGGGGACGAGCGCTGGATGATGTTTTTCCGAAAAATTGGCCTGGTGAAAAACCTCAATTTTCGAATCGGCCATACCGGGGTGATTCTCGTTGAAAACAACAGCGGCGCGCTCTACTACTATGATTTCGGTCGCTACATTGCGCCCCGGGGACTGGGTCGGGCGAGGTCTCCATTCTCGGATCCCCGGCTCAGAATCCGCAGCAGAGCCCAGATCAATGACAAAAACGAAATCGAAAACCTGGAGGAGATCGCCTGGGAACTGGAAGGCATGCAAGCAGCCACTCAAGGTGAAGGTCGCCTGTTCTTTTCTGTAGCCAATGGACTGAATTTCACAAAAGCCAAAGCATTTGCTGACCGTATCGTCGAGCAGGGTTCCCATCCTTACGGCGCATTCGCCCGGGGCAACAACAATTGTTCGCGCTTTATCACTCGGCTTCTGATCCATGCGTCCAGGAAATACCATTTTTTCCACGGCCTGAGGTTGCCCGAATCGGTCAAATCAAGCCCCTTGAGCAATGTCGTCAATACCCAACCGGATCGCATGATCTATACGTTTTCGCCTGAACTGGGTTTGATTCGCGCACGAATGAATCGTATCAGCTCATTTTTGTTTACGATCCGCCAACTCAAAGACAATTTTTCGACCCGGAATGCGGCCTTGTTGCCAGATGACCGGATCGTGCGTTCTCTTTATCCGCCCAAGCGGCCGGCAAGCGTCCCCGAGGGTGCGCAGTGGTTGGGCGGTGTCGGTGAAGGCGCCTGGTACGTGATCACTCCTTCTGAGCTCAGCGCACAATTTGACGTGGCTCGCTATACCGAATGGGGAGAACTTGAATATCATTTACCCTTTGTGAGCCAGCAAGAAATAGATTCCTCCCTACCTCTAACCGTCGAATACGATAGCCACATGCTCTTTACCACCGTGAGTCAAAACGGCCGGGTCCTGCGGCTTTATGCCCTCCATAATTCACACGCAGAAATACGCTCTCTCAGTAAGGAAGTAGCGTTGGATGAGATGCAAGTCGCCAATCAATAGGTTGCAACCCCTTTGAGACGAGGTAGGCGTTGGTCATGGAAAAATGTCCGCAGCCCAGAAAACCCTTATAGGCCGATAGTGGCGAAGGGTGCGGTCCGCTGAGCACACAATGCTTCTCGCTGTCTATAAGTACCGCTTTTTCTTGAGCATACTTTCCCCACAGCAAAAAGACGGCGTGATTTTTTTGGGCTGAAATCTGTCTGATGAGTTGGTCGGTGAGTCGCTCCCAGCCCTTTTGATGATGAGAACCCGCAGCGCCAGCACGAACGGTCAATATGGAATTCAGCAGCAGAACACCTTGCTTTGCCCAGCTTGTCAGGTCCCCATGCAAGGGTGCACCAAATCCAGGCATGTCCGAGGCCAATTCCTTGAAAATATTCTTCAGTGAAGGCGGAATTTTGACACCTTCGGGCACCGAAAACGCGAGTCCGTGCGCTTGACCTGGCTGGTGATAGGGATCCTGACCAAGGATCACGACTTTGACTTGGGCTAAAGGAGTAAGACGGAGCGCATTGAAAACAAGCACTTCCGGAGGAAATATCCTGTGATGATGCCGCTCACTTTCCAGAAAACCCTCCAACTCCCGAAAATACGGCTGCTCCCGTTCTATATTCAGTATGTCTGCCCACTGGGAAATAGTACTACTCATGTCACGTAAAATAGCTATATTTGCATAATTTTTCAGATAAAATTTAACACTAAAATTCAATGTCAAATCTAGTTAGAATCATTATATCGTCCCTTATCCTTGTTGGCACCGTCTTGCTATTTGTCTATGGCGAATGGGGCTGGGGCATATTGGGTATCTTCATCACCATTTTGGCTTTCGTGACGGTGTTTTTCAATGAAAACATGCTGCTAGCCCAATACTACTTGCGCAAGGAAAATATGGGGAAAGCTGCCAAATGGCTTGGCAACATCAAGAACTACGAAAAACAGCTCATTTCTGCT
The DNA here is from genome assembly GCA_964401685.1 of uncultured Sphingobacteriaceae bacterium. GTDB lineage: Bacteria > Bacteroidota > Bacteroidia > Sphingobacteriales > Sphingobacteriaceae > DASRQK01. The sequence continues at coordinate 16,695 of CAYNZH010000029.1, read as the reverse complement.
CAGCACGGCTATTATCACCTGCTGATCGGGATGCTTGAATCTCAAAAAGCCCCTTTGCAGTCTGAAAAGTACTTCAAAAGGGCTTTATCTCTAGGATTACATATGGGCCACAATGTTGCGCTCGCAAAATTGAGCCTGGCCGGTATCGCTATGGCAAAAAGAAACAAGCGCGAAGCGACCAAATACCTTCAAGAGGCGAAAAAAGCAGACAAAAACAAACTGCTGGCCGAACAAATCAAGATGATGAAAGACCAGATGGGTCAGATGGACAGACAGCAGATCCGTTATCGCTAGATTCTAGTCTTTGAAAATATAAACTTCGATTTTGCCGTCTTTGGTGATTGCGCCTCTGTACATGCCTGATGTATTGAAGGGCATAGTCATCCGGCCGTCCTTGTCCAATGCAATCAGACCGCCGTCACCGCCGTCTGCTTCTACCTTGTCAAGCGCAGTTTGCGCCGCCTCGGCCAGTGGTGCACCCTTGTATTCCATGAGTGCAGCAATGTCATAGGCGACCACGTTTCTGATATAAAATTCGCCCCATCCTGTGCAGGAAACAGCTACTTGTTCATTTGCAAAAGTACCCGCTCCGATGATTGGCGCATCTCCTACTCGCCCAAATCTTTTATTGGTCATTCCCCCGGTTGACGTTCCCGCAGCCAAATGCCCGTTGTTGTCCAGTGCTACACAGCCCACCGTACCAAATTTCTCATCTTTGAAGGGATCTTCGACGCCAGGATGGACGACTGAAGTTGAGGCGATACGGGCAGCAGCGGAGTCACGCTTCAGGGCACGCTGCAAATCCTGCCATCTGCCTTCCGTATGGAAGTAGCTAGGATCGACGGTTTCAAGACCTTGCGCCTGAGCGAAAGCCTCTGCGCCCTTGCCGACCATCATCACGTGTTCAGACTTCTCCATGACAGCGCGGGCTGCACTGATGGGATTTTTCAGGGTAGTGACCCCGGCAACGGCTCCTGCCTCACCGGTTGCGCCATTCATGATCGAGGCATCGAGCTCATTCTTCCCCTCATTGGTAAATACCGCGCCTTTGCCCGCGTTGAAAAGGGGGAAATTCTCCAGCACGTGGATGGTCTGTTCTACGGCATCCAGGCTGCTACCTCCATCCTTGAGAATATCATAACCAGTTTGCAGTGCTTCTTCCAGTGCCGCCTTGTATTCGGCTTCCCTTTCAGGGGTCATTCTGTCCTTGGAGATGGTTCCTGCTCCTCCATGGATTACGAGAACGTATTCTGTCGCGTCTGCGTCGGTTTCTGTGTTGGATTGTACGGTTCCGCTGCAGTTCGAAAACATCACCACGGTCGCGAGCAGCAAGCTCGTAGAAAATAGGGATTTGATCATAATTATTTTGTTTGTTTTAGTTTTTCATTGTTGAGATGGCGGGTTTTGTCGCGCTGAGTTTTTTTATTCAGATTTTGCTGGAGTGCTTCAGTCAGATCTATGCCCGTTTGGTTGGCCAGGCAGATCAGTACGAAAAGTACGTCCGCAAGCTCATCACCGAGGTCCTCCTCGCTTTCCTTGTTTTTGAACGATTGCTCCCCGTATTTGCGAGCCATGATCCTGGCCACTTCACCCACTTCCTCCATCAGAATAGCCGTGTTGGTGAGCTCGTTGAAATAGCGAACTCCTGTAGATTTGATCCACTTGTCTACCAGCTGTTGGGCCTCACTCAGCGTCATTGTTTCTAATGGTTGTCTTTGTCTTCGGTATCCATGATGATCGTCACTGGCCCATCATTGACCAGTTCTATCTTCATATCAGCTCCAAATATACCAGATTCAATCTCCTTTTCCAAGCGTTGGGACAAGGCAGCTTTAAATGATTCGTAGAGAGCAATGGCATGATTAGGTTTTGCAGCGCGAATGAAAGACGGGCGATTGCCCTTTTTGGTTTGTGCAAATAGCGTAAATTGGGAGATCAAAAGTATATCTCCGCCAGTATCGAGGAGCGACTTATTCATCAGACCCTGATCATCGGCAAATACCCGTAGCTGCGTGATTTTTTGGCTCAACCACGCAATATCAGTCTCTGAGTCCGTGTCCGTGATCCCCAGCAAGACGAGAAAGCCACTTCCAATACTTCCGGCCACCTGACCGTCGACAGTGCAGGTGGCTTTTGACACTCTTTGTATAACTGCGCGCATGTGACTTCCTTTCTGGCCCTATTCGTACCGCAATGCTTCAACAGGATCTAGGGCGGAGGCTTTAGAAGCGGGATAATAACCAGAAATCATGCCGACTCCCACGCACACCAGCAGGCCGAGGATGCTCCAGTCCAAGGGGAAAATAAAGCTAGCACCGAGCGCCAGGGCGATGAGATTTCCGATGATAATCCCCAAAAACACACCACCGAGACCACCCAGGAGGCATATGACGACCGCTTCTGTCAAAAACTGTCTTTTTATCACCAGCGGAGTCGCACCCACAGACTTACGCAGGCCGATCTCCCGCGTTCTCTCAGTGACTGAAACCAGCATAATATTCATCAGACCGGTGGATGCACCGAGTAGGGTAATGATTGCAATGACTATTGCTCCCAGCGTGACATAGGTCATACTTTGAAGCATCACCTGCACGACCGCGTCACTTTTGGTGATTTCAAAATTTGTTTCCTGGGTGACTCTGAGATTACGGATATTTCTAAAAAGCATCGTGGCTTCGCCGATCGCGGCATCCATTTGATCAGGTTGGGTACTGGTCACCGTTAGCGTGTACGAGGGTTGGCTTCCCATGAGTGAGCGAGCCTTTGTCAGGGGAATGATCAGCGTTCTGT